>PMAD01000327.1:0-12629 GCA_003152415.1 Acidobacterium sp. | reverse complement strand
CTGGTTCCAAACTGCGCGCCTGCCACGGAGTAGGTGGCAATTCCGGATGGGTCATCGTCGGCAGCACCGGTAATCACACCTGGGCCAATCGATTTCAACAATAGTCGGATCCATCGCGATGGGGAGAGCCCGGGCACGCTGGGTGGGAGCGCAGAAGTTCCGCCCGGGTTGTCAGGAAGAGCGTGTGCGGCGCCTAAGGAATCATTCGTGCCACTGGTCCCGTGCGTGTTGTCGCCGTCTGCCGACATTTCTGCGTCACGCTTGCGGCTGGTAATGCCATTCGGCATCGGCGCATCGCCTCTGTCGTCGCTTTAGAAACAGAGACTCGGCACGCCGAGAGAAGTCGGCGACCCCGCGCCCGACTTCCGCTGAAACGCCTGCGGCAACGCTGAATCCTGCGGCTGGACAATGGCGTACTGAATCGGACTGGAGCAGTAGACGCATTCCGCCTGGTGGATCCCATCGAGGCCTTTGCCGAGAACCTGCGGGAAGGTCCTCAGGCACTCGGTGCAGGTCACCACAACGTACGGTTCTCCGGCTGGGTCGTGCCCGTTGCGCGGAATCCATATCGGCGCCAGGGTGCTGGGGCGATCATGAGATGACAGCCGCGGGGATTGCGTCATAGCTTTCAAAATGCGGAACAAGAGGCCCGGATGAGACCCTTTTTCATAGAAAGCGTCGGCGGCAACGCCGGGGGGCACACCGTCGCCTGAAAACGCGGCGCTCATGGCGATCACCTGGATCGCGGGAAATCGGCGGCGCACCACCGACAACAATTCGAAGCCCGACATGCGCGGCATATTGAGATCGGCGACAATGACATCCGGAATCTCTCGCCGGATTTCGGCCAGCGCGGAGAAGCCGTCGTCCGCAGTCCGCACGCTGTATCCAAATTCGTCAAGGATGGCCGAGAGAGCCATCCGAATCGGCGCTTCGTCGTCTACGATAAGGAGTTTTGCTCTGGTTTCCCGCATCATGCCCCTCTTCAGATCATGAACCAACACCTGTGGGTTGGGGGCATCATGCTCCTGGACCCATCCTCATACTGGTCAATTCTGCTCAGTCCGGGACCTTTGATCGATTCGCCGATGCCACTATAGTGCGTCGATTTTCGCCGTTCCAATGGGGAAACACTCATACGTTCAGATATCCGGCTGGACCGGTGGTGGCGAACCGCCAGAGCGATCGAAAGTCCCTGGCGGCCTTCGCCACGCGCCGACCGCGGCATCGCCACGAATTCCTCCTGCGCGAAGCACCGCAACAAACTCTACTTTATTGCGGCCACACTGAGCATTTCTGATCAGCTTTAGTGGTCTCCCCGTTCCATACTCGCTGGGTTGAGTGCCCTGGCCGGGCCGGGAGGCATCTGAACCCCGGCCCTCCCCGTCGCCGGCATTCAACGCCCAGGAGGGCGAAATGAATCCTGAACTGACGAATCCCAGACTGATCGCGGGCGCGATTGCAATACTTCTGATCGTCGTGGTTGCGGTTGCTCTGTACCTGAGAAAGCGCAGAAAAACCACCGAGGGCCTGCGCGCTCGCTTCGGGCCGGAATACGACCGGGCTGTGCTCACGCATGGCTCCGAACGCAAGGGGGAAGCGAAACTGGCGGATCGCGAGACGCGGGTCGAGAGCCTGAATATCCGTGAGCTGGGCGCTGCGGAACGCGAACGCTTCACAGCGGACTGGCGCGTGGTGCAATCGCGCTTTGTCGATCACCCGAAGGGCGCGGTCACGGAAGCCGATGAGCTCGTCTCTGCGCTCCTGAAGGCGCGCGGCTATCCTGTCGCCGAATTCGATCAGCGCGCCGCCGACATTTCCGTCAACCATCCGCGCCTGGTGGAGTACTACCGCTCCGCCCACGCCGTCGCGGTGCGAGTGGGCCGGGATGAAGCAAGCACGGAAGACCTGCGAAACGCGATGATCCAGTACCGCTCGCTCTTCGATGAACTCGTCGAGGTTCGGGCGCCCGGTGAAATCAAAGCTGTCGCATAATCACGCATTTTGACCTGGAGTGAAGGGAGACTGAAATGATCCTGCTCATTATTGTTCTGGTGTTGGTCTTTGGCCTTGGCGGCGGATATTTTGGCTACAACCGCTGGGGCTATCGCGGCGGCGGCGGCATAGGTCTCGGCACCGTGCTGGTGATCCTGCTGGTGTGCTACATGCTGGGGGCCTTCCGATAGAGCGCCCTTGCCGCGAATATCGGCGCCGCACGCTGAGCGTTAACTGAGACTCGAGCTGAGCCACGGCAGCGGCGGGCCTTTGCCCCATTGCCGCTGCAATGGACAAACCCACCCGTTCAGCGTACGGTGGGAGATGAGGCGGTTACTACACCTCCTCCTCTTTCAGGTCTTCTGAACTAAGTCAGCCCATCTGAAGTTCTCTCCTCTTAGCTAACAATGGCCTCTTAAGGAGGACTATGTTCGCACGCAATGTCTCTGTTCATCTGAAGTCCAACACACTTTCTGAGTACGGCAACGTATTCGAGAGCCAGGTTCTTCCCTTACTGCGCAAACAGAAGGGCTTCAGGGATGAAATCACCATCGCCAGTTCCAACGGCCTCGACGTCACCGCCATCAGCCTGTGGGACAACAAGGCGGATGCAGAAGCCTATAACACCAATGCTTACCCCGAAGTGATGAAGAGCTTCTCAAAAGTGATCGATGGAACTCCGCGGGTGCAGACGTGTGAGGTTATCAACTCGACCTTCCATAAGATCGCAGTTCCGGTACACGCGTAAGAACCATGGCATGCCTCTGGGAAGGCGGTTGACTCAGCCTTCCCAAGACACCAGATTCGACTTCAAAAGTCTGCCGAACCCAGATCATTTTAGGTTCATGCTTCCGGTTGAGAATTGCTTCCCCCGCATCGCCGGACGATTTGGCTACGCAAACCACATCCAAAGTTCGGGAATCACAGCGGCACTCATCTGAGCCGCTCTGGGGAACGTCTAATCGGAACAAGGGGAGCCGATCTGTGTACGTGTGCAATTCTGACCAGTAATCAAAACGCGGCGATGCGAGACTTGTCGGGACGCAATTAGATGCTGCCCTGCGGGTGGACGATGCCCAACCTGAAAGCAAGCCTCCTCGTTGTAGACGATGAACCGGCGATTCGCAAAACGCTGTCCGTTTTGCTTAGCGCTCTGGGCTATGCGGTGCGGATCGCCCCGAACGGCTTCTCCGCATTAGACGCCATGCGGGATGAGATTCCCGACCTTCTTCTCTGTGATCTCTACATGCCCGGGATGTCGGGCTTTGAACTGCTCTCGGTCGTCCGGCGCCGGTTTCCCTCAGTTCGGGTGATCGCCATGAGCGGCGCATTCTCCGGCTTGGCAGTGCCGCCGGGAGTTGCAGCCGACGCCTTTTATGAGAAAGGCAAACGTCCATCTATCCTGCTCCGGATCGTGCAAACGATGATGCGCCCGCCGCGATCGCTGGTCATTCATCCCCCACGTTCCAACGCGCCGATCTGGATTCCCACCAACGGCCACAATACGTCCGGAGAACCCTACGTCCTGATTTCCTGTCCTGAGTGCCTCAGGGCCTTCCCACAGGTTCCTGACAAGAGCGCCGTCACCATGCTCGATACAAAATGCGCCTGGTGCTCCAACCCCATTCACTACGCGATTGTCCACTCCGCCGATCCCATGGCGCCTCAGGCTTCAGCCGCGGGAAACCCGCCTGAGCCGCGCCCGCCGCTCTCGGGCTATGCCTCAGGGGTATCCGCGACAGAAGCGCCAGCCGCGTCCGCATCGGGCAGTTGATCCAGCAGCACTACATTCAGCAGAGACTTGTGGACGTGGATGCCGCCGTTGTACTGAATGAATCCAAGCTTGCGAAAGCGATTCATGAAGAAGCTGACGCGGGAGCGGGTGGTGCCGACCATCTCCGCCAGAGTCTCCTGCGAGATCTTCGGGATCAGCGATTCCGGTTGACCCGGCTTGCCGAACTGCGCCATCAACAGAAGAATCCGGGCCAGGCGCTTTTCGCTGGAGTTGAAAAGCTGGTCCACAAGGTCGGCCTGGATGCGCATGCTCCGTGCCAGCAGAAACGACAGGAACCGGTCGGAGAAGGCAGGCTCATCGTGCATCACGCGAATCATCTCCCCCCTCTGGATCCTGAGCGCCGTACAGTCAGCGATGGCAGTAGCCGTTGCCATGCGCAGCCCCGCCACCGCAGCGAGGCACTCCTCTCCGACGAAATCGCCGGCGGAGAGAAGGGTGATGGTAGCTTCTTTGCCGTTGGATGAAAAGACAGTGAGCTTGGCGCGGCCATCCTGAAGATAAAAAATCGAGTCGGCCAGATCTCCCTGAGAAAAGAAGACCTGCTTCGCCGGCATCTGCACGATTTTTCGCCCGAGGCCGGCATTCGCCAGAAAGGCCTCGACGTCAAATGGGAGTTTCTTAAGGTCAATCATGCAACGACCCCTTTCCGGATGTGGCGCGTCTGTGAACAGTACAGCGAGGGAACAGGAGCGCGTCCGGTTCAAGGTGAACGTGGGGGAACACGTACCATTGTAAACCTCGATGACGGAACTGAGCAGCGCTCGCAGTCCGGGTTTCTTTGCGCGCTGCAAGTGCAATCCAGTCAATCGATTGCACCACGTGAGAGCACAGTCCCACGCCACAGAATCGCGTGCCAGCGCATCGCATGCCGCTCCGCGTGCCACAGCAGCGCGCGCCGGCGGTCGATCCCGCGGTGGGCACCAGTAACGATAACTGCCTGAACCGGACAGCACACGGAACGAAAAGTGGCAGAGCATACCAGCTCCGCCGCCTGCATTTTGGCGCAGCTGCACTCCGAAACTCCGAGCGCTGAGCAAAAGTGACCATGTTTCTGATCGTCACTCTGACAAACTGGTTTTTAGAATGAACGGGGGAATTCGGTATGAACCATAGCCTTATCATCTTCCCGTTATTGGTCGGCGTGAGCTTCGGAGCACCCTTCTCGCTGGCAAAAGCGCAGTCGTCTCTCGATGCCGGGGTTCTTCCTGGCACAGTTGTAAGCAACAACTCGACGCCATCAGACCTGTCCTACAGTCGTCCAACGGAGATGACGAAGGTTCGTAACTATTCCTTCGACGCTTTCGGCCCGCTTCCCATCGGTGTCGCCGCAGTGGAGGCCGGCATTGACCAGGAGGATAATTCGCCTCCCGAATGGAAGCAGGGCGCGGAGGGTTATAGCAAGCGGTTCGGGTCCGACCTTGCCGTCGAAGCGGTTAGCACGACGACACGCTACGCGCTGTCTGAAGCCTTCAGAGAAGACGCGCTCTATTACCGCTGCGACTGCAGAGGCGTATTTCCGCGGCTCGGTCATGCGGCAATTTCAACTCTGACCGCGCGTCGCGGCGGAGATGGTCACCGCGTTTTTTCGCTTCCCGCGCTCATCGCGCCCTATGCGGGTTCAATGACCGCCGTCTCCGCATGGTACCCCGGCCGCTACGGCGCTAAAGATGCGTTTCGGATGGGGAACTACACCATGCTGGGATATGTGGGCGCAAACATCGGTCTCGAGTTTTTCTACAGCGGGCCCCACTCCCTGCTTGGCCGCATGCATTTGAACAATGCGCACGGCGCTCCGGATTCGGGGTCGAATCGATGATGGGCGCGTAATTCACGCCCATGGCAGTCACGTGGGCAACTTTCAAACGAGAAGCAGAGAGGAATTGCAGGGAGCATGACTGACGCCGGACAGACGCACTCTCATCATGAGGAAGGCCCGCATTCGAGCCACGCTCAACAGGAGCGCCCGTACTGGATGCGCGCGCACCGCGACTGGCGCTTTTGGGTTGGCGTCGTTTGCCTTGCTGTTGCCCTGTTCATTTACATCACCAGCGTCGATTTATCGCTGGTGCCAGGCAGGCACCATCAGCGGCACGAGACCGTCCCCGCCGGACAATAGCGTTCACGCTGAACGGTGGAGAGTGAATGAAGAAGCTCATCGTTTTCGATCCGGACGAAACACTCGCCAGGAGTAAGTCCTCTCTCGATGACGAAATGTCGGCGCTGCTCTGCAATCTCCTTGGGATCGTCAAAGTGGCTGTGATCTCTGGAGGCGATTGGCCGCAGTTTTGAGGAACGACTGCTCTCCCATCTTCCCCACGATGACCGCCTCCTCAATCTGTCCATCCTTCCCACCTGCGGAACGAAGTTCTTTCACTACGCAGGCGGCTGGGAAAAGATCTATTCGGAAGATTTCACTGCCGATGAAAAAGAAGCGATCGTCAGTTCCCTAAAGAAAGCATTCGTAGCATCAGGCTTCGGGGTCGCGAAGGTCTGGGGAGAAGTGATCGAAGATCGGGGAAGCCAGATCACGCTGTCTGCCTTGGGCCAGCAGGCCCCGTTGGCAAAAAAAGAACAATGGGATCCGGATTTTGCGAAACGGAAGAAGATTAAAGCCATCCTCGATCATTTGATTCCGGGCTTCTCCGTCCGGCTGGGCGGCGCAACATCCATCGATGTCACCAGGCCCGGCATCGACAAAGCTTACGGGATTCGTAAGCTGCGAGATATCCTGGGGATCTCGCTGGAAGAAATGATTTACATCGGCGATGCCTTGTTTGTTGACGGGAACGATTATGCGGTGCAGCAAGCAGGCGTGGTCTCTATCTCGGTGCGCGGGCCCGAGGACACCAAGCGCGTCATCCAGGCCATCATCGCTTGCTTAGGTGGCGACGATCAGGTCAACGAGGTGCGGCCACAGGTCGTGATCGCACCCCATCACGCCTACACCGAGATACTGACCGCGATGCCGACTCCCGGATAACTCCGGTTGTAGAGGTAATAGCCGTTGTCGACGTAGACGATATAGACCTCGTCGTTGTCGTACCAGTCGCTGTCCCAGTTAGCCGGCCATGGGTCGACGACGCTCAGCCAGTAGCCCTCGTATTCGAAGCGCGGATACCCGCCAACCACCATGAAGGGAAGCCCCTCGATTCGGAATCCATGGTTCTGTCCGAAATAGCCGCGAAAGCGGTTGTCAGGAATGCGGTAGCCGTTGTAGCCGCCGCGCTGCTGCCATGTACGGTGGTCCGACTGCCAGTTTCCCACCCGATGCTGCTGCCAGGCAGCTTGCTGGACATGTTGCTGTCCCTGGCTCTGCAGCGCGGGTGCGGCGGTCCGCTGCTGCCGCGCGTGCTCCTGCTGCCTGCTGACCGTGGGGTGTTGCTGTTGCGAAGCCTGCCGTTGCTGCGGCTGAGTGCGCTGCGGTGACTCCTTTGCCTGCTGCTTTTGCGGAGCCTGCCGTTGCGGCGGCTGAGCGCGCCGGGGTGACTCCTTTGCCTGCTGCTGTTGCGGAGCCTGCCGTTGCTGCGGCTGAGTGCGCTGCGGTGACTCCTTTGCCTGCTGCGGACGCTCGGCGGTCGGCTGTGCTTCTCGGGTGGATGGTCGCGCCTGCTGCTCGTGCTGCTGCTCGGGCTTCGCCTGCTGGTGTGGGCTGTCCTGTTTTGGATGGTCTTTGTCCTTGCCGTCGGAGGGCCGGCCCTGCGCGGCGCACGCAAGTACGACTAGCCCCAGAGACAACGACAGAATAGCGATGCGGATGATTCCTGGCGCTTTCATAAGCAGTGCCTTTCTCTGTCTGTTCTCAGCCCCTGCGCTAGCGCAGGCTGCTGGTGGTCACGCGGTCGCCGATCGATTCGCCCGATACGACCAACTCGACTCTCCGATTCTGCTGGCGTCCGGATGCGTCATTGTTCTCGGCGACGGGGTCGGAGTTGCCGAAGCCCTTCGCCGTGACCGAAGCCTTCGCAACACCCTGTTGCACCAGGTAGTCGCGTACTGAGTCCGCGCGATTCTCGGAGAGCGTCCGGTTCAATGCGTCGCTGCCCACGTTGTCCGTGTACCCGCCGACTTCGATCTCAAGCCCCGGATAGGCAAGCAGGATTCCCGCAACTTTGGCGAGTTTCTCGCGCGCACCCGGCTTCAATGTGTATTTCCCCGTATCGAATAGCACGTCCGACATGTTCACGATGAGCCCGCGTACGCTGTCATGTGTTTGCAGAATGGAATTAAGCTGATCCGACAACCGCGCGCGCAGGGTAGCCTGATTGTTTTCAGCCTGCTGTTGCTTCTCCTCGGCGGCGCCCGCCGCAAGGCGAGCCTGGTCCGCATCGGACTGCGCCTGCTGGGCCGTCTGGTGGGCCTGGTCAGCGTCGGCTGTGGCTACTGAAATTGCTGCCGCGGATGCAGCCTGATTGGCTGCCATGTCTGACTGCGCCTTCGCGGCGGTGGCCTGCGCATTCGTATTGTCTGCCTGTGCCTGGGCATTATCAGACTGCGCCTTCGCGGCGTCTGACTGCGCCCTTGCCGTTTCCGCCTGCGCCCTTTCGTTCTGCCGGTTCGCGGCATCCGATTGCGCCTGCAAGACGGTCTGGGTGTCAGCAGATGCCTGACGCTCGCTGGTCAGACGCGCTTCGTCGATTCGCTTCACTGCAATTGCCCGCGCGTCTTCTGCGGTCTGCACAACTTGCCGCGATGTGGCAATAAGTTCCTGCCGGGAAGAGTGCCGATCCGTCGCTGCGCTGTCCGCGGCGTTCATCAGCTCGACTGCATGGCGATAGCTGTCGCCGGCATATTCCTCCGCGCCCTCGGATTGCGCGATGCGTACCGCATTCCGCGCTTCAAAGAATTCCAGCGGCAACCTGGCCTTCAAAACTACCGGGTCGAATTTGTAGCCCGTCGGAATGTAACCGCCCCGCTCCAGAAGCTCATACTTTGCGTTCACCGCTTCGCTGGTACCCCGAGTATCGGAGCGCACGATGTTCTCCAGCACGACTACATCGCTGGGTTGTCGAACCGCGTAGTAAGGCTCCGCGGTGACAATCAGCGCGAAGGACTGCAGGTCGATGGTTGTGCGCAGTTTACTGCGGTGATTGTCGCCTACCAGCACTTCTCCCAGATTGACCGGCCGGCCCTCCGGTGAGATAGCCCACATTATGTATGTGAGGTACTCGCCGCCAAAGGCTGTCGGCTTCTCCAGGTTCCCAAATTCGGCGGTGATGGCTAGATTGCCCCTCTTGTTTTCGACTCTCGCCCACCCTTCCGCTGTGGGCATCAGGGTCGTTCCTGCAAAATCCACTTTCGTCGCCTGCCCGCGGTGCTCATAGTTCACTGCCTGGACCGTGCGGCTGATGACAATGGAGTGATACGGATTGGCTGAAGGAGCCGGATCGGCCAGGGGAATTAACTGCGGCGTATTCTGCCCGAAGGCGCTCGCGCTCAGCATCGTTGCAACAGCGAATAATATTGTGGGTTTCACAGTTCTTCCTTTGAGGCAGAGGACTGCCATGGTGCGTTGTACTATCCGGCATCCTGCAGCCGGCGCGATTTAGCTGACAGGAACTATCTCTTCAGTGACCAGTTAATGCCCGACGCGAAAATTGGTGACGTAATGCATCAGGCCAAACACATTCACGAGCCAAATAATCACAACGATGGTGACCAGCCCGTTCAGAATCCCTTTAATTGTTGACTGCATGGGAATGAAGCGGTTCACGAGCCACAGCAGAACTCCCACGATGATCAGGGTGATGGCAATCGGCATCAGCGGCATACGACACTCTCCTTCCGGCTGCCTGAAGCTGATCGGGATCGCCGGAGCATCCCGATCAGCGAGTGTTTTGTGAGTTACTTCGCGAATTACTGCTGCTGGGGAGCCGCTTCCGCGACTGTGCCCGCGCGGCCGGTTTCAACAACCGCCTGGACAAATCCGAGCGTCGACCTTGGCGCGCGTATATTGCCCGACAGGATGGCCCGGAACGACGGTTCGCCGCCATAGATGGCATCGGTGGAATCGGCGTCCTGCTCCACAACGGCTCCATCGAGCGTGATGCCGGCAAAGATGCCGTGGGAACGCGAGTAGGTGAGGAGTTCGGTATTCATCGTCCAGTCAGTACCGGCAGACGCGTGGCGACCGACCGGACCTGCTGAAGCGGATGCATCTCCGCCGACCTGGAATTTGCTGGAAAGCAGATGCTGCAGGCCCCTGTCATTCATGACCACCATGACCAAATCGACGCCTTCGACGCCAATCTGCAGGCCCCAGCTGCCTCCGCCCACCGAGATGAACGCGGGAGCGCTCCAGCCATCTGCGGTGCGGCAGGACGCGATGCCCCGGCCGTGCTCGCCACCGACGACGAAACCGCCCTTGACCAGATGCGGTACGACGACGATACATTTTGCGCTGTTCATTACTTCTTCGGGAATGCCTTTATCCGGCGCGCTCATGAGGGAATGGAGCACATCCGTAGACATTTGCAGACGATCGATCGAATCCTGGCGGCCTGAGGCAGCCCACAGGTTTCCGCTTGTCAGCGCAATGGCGCCGATCAACAGCAGAGGAGTGATTTTCATTGGGTTTTCCTTATTCGGTGCGGAGAAGCTAAGGGAAACACATTTCAGATGGGCTGACTTAGCTCAGAACCACGAGTGAGGAGATACAGAGAGACTCTGCTCCAAAATGATTGGAACAGAGGCGCGAAACAATAACTGAGCCGGATTGCTCACATTTTGGGCAAAATGATCCAAAAGCCGTGAGGAAATCTTTGTCTGTTCTTTGCTCACCCAGGAAGTAAATACTGAACGGAGAAGCCCGGTTCTTACCTTCGGCAGCCTGCTAATTCTACGCCGTAGGCAATTACAGACTATCGCTAAGGTTTCACGGGTAATAAGCAATTATCGAGGTATAGTAGAGAAGTAGTTTAGATTCCTTTCCTCGCCTTCAGCCACCCAGATTCCGCTCCAGACGAGCAGTTTTCAGGTAGTCAACGGAAGAGGAGCGGCTATGAGCCTCATTAAGAAATCCGATGTGAAGGACCACCTGTTTACTGGCGCCCCAGTCTATCCGTACGGACTCACCCGGCCAGATCCGAAAACTGATCCTATGGCCGATCAGGCAGGCACGCCGCCCGGCACGAACCTCGAAGTCGGGGACATCAGCATCAGCATCAGCATCAGTCCCAGCCACCCCATCGCCCCCGAAGCCGTACCCAACGCCCAGGTCGGCGGCTCCGTCGGTGTCCCGGTGGAAAAAGAAACCTCGGGCAAGTTCCGGTGGTAAAGCCGACCACGATGTTCCTCCGCCGCGGCTGTTTGCTGCCCGAGGGGTTCAGCCTCAAGCAGGAGCGATTCAATCAGGGCTGGATGCTGGCAGGCGATATTTCCGCCGCGGGTCTCGATCTGATCTTGCGCAGGTCTGGCTGGCACTTCATGTGGATACTGAGCGCCTGCTCCCGTTCGGGCTGCGGCAAAACCGAGGCATCGGCTGTCTCCCGGGCGACCGCTCGCGCTTTGCACCAGATCAGCGACCGGTTCAATGCCGCGGAGGTGGACTCGGTCAGAGTCTCGAGCTGGCCTGGATTTCGGACTGCCAGAGCCACCGCGCATGCGCGCAAGATTCAGGAGCAGGACTCGCTCAGCACACCCGACGGTGCGGCCACACAACAGCTCCCCTTGCGATAAGAGGCTCTCCCACGCAGCGAGCAGGGTGAACAGGGAAATGCTTCCGACGAACGCTGAACGCAGATCACACACTTAACAAAACGGCAGGGGTAAGGGGGTGACTTCCCTGAGCTCTGTGCTCTGGCTTTTTCTATTCCCTACTGCCTATTGACTACTCCCTGCTTTATGTATTTCAAAGAAGGCGTAGGGGTCCAACCCTAAACTCCAAACTCTAATCCCCGAGCTCCTGGCTCTACGGATAGATGCCTCGAATCTGCACGGCCTCAGCCACGCGTCCGATGCCCAGCATGTTCGCGGCAATGCGCATCGGAACTTTCCGGTCCAGACGGATCTTCAGCACGTCGCGGAACGCTGTCTTCATCACGCGCTCGAGACGGTTGTAGACATCCTGCGCTTCCCAGAACAGGTGCTGCTCGTCCTGCACCCACTCGAAGTACGAGACCGTCACGCCACCGGCGTTGCACAGAATATCCGGGATGATGAAGATTCCGCGGCTCTCCAGGTTGCGGTCTGCCGCAGGTGTAAGTGGCCCGTTGGCCGCTTCGGCGACGATCTTCGCACGCACCGTAGCCGCGTTCCCGGCGTGGACGACATTTTCCAGCGCCGCCGGCACCAGAATGTCGCAGTTGAGCGCCAGCAGTTCGTCGGGCGTGATCGCTTCGCTCTCGGGAAATCCATTCACGTGCCCAGTGAGGGTTTTCATGTGGATGACCTCCGGAATGTTCAGCCCGTTCCGGTTGTAGATGCACCCGGTCGAATCGCTCACCGCAATGACTTTGTCTCCGGCCTCATGCAGCAACTGCGCCGCGATGGAGCCGGCGTTGCCAAAGCCCTGCACGGCGACAGTGGCGCCCTTCAACGGCATTCCAAGATGCTCGCAGGCGCACTGGGTAGTATAGAAAACGCCACGTCCGGTTGCTTCGTTGCGCCCGAGAGAACCGCCAAGGCTGATGGGCTTTCCCGTCACGACGCCGGGAATCGGATAGCCCTTGGTCATGCTGTAGGTGTCCATGATCCAGGCCATGGTTTGCGAGTTGGTGTACACATCCGGTGCAGGGATGTCCTGGGCGGGACCGATGAGCGGCAGAATCGCGCTGGTGTAGCGCCGCGTCATCCGTTCCAGTTCGCCCTGCGACATGTGTTTGGGATCGCACGTCACGCCGCC
>PMAD01000299.1 GCA_003152415.1 Acidobacterium sp. | reverse complement strand
TTTTGGATCGGAGTGGCAGGTGCCACAGGTATCGGGCAGGTGCTGCTTGCTCACAGGCGAGTGCGGATCGCTCGAAGGCAGCGCCGTGTGCGCGGAGCCGTGACAGTTCTGGCAGGTGGGTACGTCGGCATTGCCATGGTCTCGAGCACGGCCGTGAATGCTGGCGCGGTACTGCTCGACTTCGGTGGCGTGGCAGGTGGCGCAGAACTGCGGACCGGCGACGGCCCTGGTTACGTTGTTGGTGCCGTGGCAAGCGATGCAGGTTTGCGGATCATTGGGATTGCCGAGGGCGGCATGCGCACCGGCGGTCATCTCTTTGGCGGCGTCGGCGTGGCAGGTGATGCAGGAGGCAGAGGCGGTCTTTGCGCTGTGGGTTTGGGCAGAGGCTCCGGCGTGGCAATCCACGCAGCCGAGGCTGGCGTGCGGACCCTTCATGTGAGTGGAGGGACTGACGGTGATGTTTTTGCCCTGGGAGTTTTTCACGCCCGTCGAGGGACCATGGCAGAGGAGGCAATCGGAGGCCTGTTGTGCCTGGGCAATGGGAACGAGGAGTGCGGCGATAAGGAGGATGAAAAACAGGACACCATCGATCAGGCAGATACGGGCGAGGTAGTTGCGAGCCCGGCCTCCTGCGGAAACAGATTCCGCAGGCAGTTCTTCCCCGTTGGTCCCCATACTTCTGCCTTCACGACTCCGTCTGGGAGTTGCTGGAGGCTCCCGGTGGAATCTCCGCGCCGGGGCGACTTTCCTCGCTCAAGCTCGGCACTGCACGGCGGGGTCCGCAAGGTAGAACCTGCCTTGCGGCCACCGCTCTCTCTCGTGCTCCCTTAACTACTTCTGCAGGGTGCGGATGTACGTGACGACATCCTGAATCTGGGCGTCGGTCANNTCTGCTTGAGGAGCTCGGCATCGGTCTCCTTTATGTCGTCCGCAGATTTCAGGGAGCGGATCTTCATGTTCTTGCCGATCTGCGTGTTGCCTGTGCCATCAGTGCCATGACACATCGCACATTTTGCTTTGAAGGTGGCTTCGCCGGTTTGTTGCGCCATGGCGGGAAGAGCTAAAGAAATACTTAGCAGACTTAGCAGTGCAATCTGNNTACTGCGACGGCCGGGGCGAACCCCGGCCATCGTTCATTGCATGCGCTCAGAATTCGTAATGGAACCCGAGCATCACGTTATTCGCGCGGAAGACTCGCGGTGCGGTTTCTCCGGAGGTCGGCAGAGTCAGACCGGTTTGCAGACCGGCGAGGCTCGATGAGTTGCAGGCAACCACCGGCGACGGAGCGGTGGGCGAGGGGTTGGCAGTGGTGCAGTAGGGAGCGCCCGAAGGTCCACCCTCACCGTAGCCGTAGTGGTCGTATTCCGCCTTCCAGACCCATCCGGGATGGATGGTATACGCGACGTTGATATAGGGAGACTGCCAGGTGGAGTTCAGGGAGCCGGCGACGTCTCGCGCATCGTTATAGAAGCGGCTGCCTTCGACGGACGTGATGCGATAGCCGAGACCCCACTTCAGGGAATCCGTGGGAGAGAAGCGGAGCGCAGCCGAGCCGAACTGAGTCGGGGCGTCCATGAAGTCTCTGGTCGGACCGANNCCACCTCTGTTGGCGGTGGGGGAGGGGCATGCCGTACCGCTCGGCGTCGAGGCGCCGGGCAGGGTAGCAGTGGCGCCGGCGAGATAGCAGATATTCGTCGTCGCAAAGACATCGCTGAAGGAGTAATTCAGGTCGAACCCGTAGCGCTCGTTGGGATACAGCTGCGCACCGAGGCTTGCAATCCTGCTGTGATCAGCATGATGAAGCTGGCTGTCGAGAGGTGCGGCGCCGGTGTTGTTGGTGTTGTTACTCCGTTCCAGGTCGTTGAAGGCGCCCGACAGCGTTGCCCAGGTCCTGGCTCTGTAGAGGGTGTGCACTCTGAAGTGCTCCACTTCTCTCGGACCTACCGGAGTGAATGCGTTGTCGTCGAAGAGCATCTCCGCGGAGCCATTAACGTCCCATTTGCTGGAGGGGCGCAGAGCGATGTTCAGGATGCCGCCGTCTTCGTTGATGGTGACGGTTCCGCAAGTGACTCCCGGGTCCGCCGCAGGAACGCACGTGGCTATGGGAGTGTTGTGAGGGAGGCCCTCGGCGATGACATGATTGCGATGGCGGTAGGTGAGCGAGACCGTCGCGCGCGACCAGCCGTCCCAGGTAGCGGTGAGATCGTTGGTGATGAACCTCTGACCAAAGAAGTCATAGTTCGGTACGCCGACCGAACCGCTGCCTTCAAATGTGCCGGCACCGCCGGCTGCAGCCGTCGTGGTCAACCCACCGGCGTAGTTGATGGTTTCATTGCCGGCAGTCGCGGGGGTGGACTGAGTGGTGACGCCCGTCATGGTCGTCGTTCCCGGTTGCTGCACATTGGAGAAGCTCGCCTGATCGGAGACACTGAACGCCGGTGTCGCCTGCCACACGATGCCATAATCGGCAGCTGTGACCTTACGTTTTGCTGCGGACGTGGCCGTGTAGGTGAGGGTGCGGGTGGTTTTGGTCAGCCCCTGGAAGTTTTCGTAGTAGTCGGGCAGGTTCATCTTCGCGTCGGTATAGCGGAAATCCCCGTTCATCGAGATGTTTTTAATGCTGGAGCTTTGCAGGCGGAAAATTTCCGTGGGATAGAAGATGCGGGTCGGCTGCGTGCGCAGGTAGCTGGTGGTAACGGCGCATGCCGGGTTGATAACGGGGAGGCCGCCGGCAGTTGGCGGCGCCGAGAGCGCGGGCGTAGTGCCGACGCTGTTTGCGTTGCAGGCACTGGTGGCGCCGCTGGTCGAGTAGGGCGTCAGGCTGTCGTAGTTCATCAGAAGGGCAGCTTTGGTTCCGTCGGGCTCCTGCACGTTGAAGTAGGTGGGATCCATGGTGAAGAACGAGTCGGCCTTGTAGTGGTCGATCTCTTCTGCAAGGGTCAGCCGGGTGAGCGGCACGGGCTTCCAGTCGATCGCTCCGGTGAAATCGTCGGTGCTGTTGCGCTGATACTCCTGGAGGAGTACGTCGTAGGCGCCGGCGAATTGATAACCGCTAGGGGTCAGGCTCGGGCCTTCGAACACATTCTGTGAGTACCCGATGTGATACGTAACCTTATCCAGCGGAAGCAGGGTGAGGTTCGTATCGGTCATGCGGCGCACGCTGTTGTTGAGAAAGGGAGAATCTTCAACCTGCGAGTACGGCAGGGAGCCGGTGGTGGCGCCGGTGGGGCCGATGGGAGTCGACAGACCTGACGGAATATTGGGGTTGCCCAGCAGATCGTAGTCGAAGTACTGGCGATCGCGACGAAACAGTCCCGAGAACTCGTAGAGCTTGCCTTTGTAGAAATCCAATTTGGCGAAACTGTACGGATCGCCGCCAAATCCGCTGCCGGTGGCAGTCAGGGAATCGAACGCAGTGTCCTTTGCATCCGGGAGCGCACGCATCACGAACATCTCGTTGAGCACGCGGGGTCCCGACTGCTGGTTCACCAGGGTGTCGTACATGGCACCGCTGCCGCTGACATTGACCATGCGTCCGCCGAGATCGATGGCCTGATGGACGGTGTAACCTTTGGGCACTAAAGTCGACGGCCCATCGGGCGCCGGAGTCTGGGCGACAGCAACGACCGTCGTCAGCAGTAGAGTGGCGACTCCAACGCACCCGGCGATATGCCTGAACCTTGCGGCGGAGGGCTGTCGATTGGAGAGCCGCGAAAACCAGCCTGTCTTCATCATAGGAAGCCTCACTTAAGAAACGTCGACCGAATCAAAATCCTGAAATCCTGCACGAACCTGTTACGGGATCCGGGCCGCGCCTTGTTTGTTTGCGGGCGCAGCCCGGGTCCATGAACCTACCTGAGAAATGCCTGGTTAATGTTTGAGCCGTGAATGTAGGTGTGGCAGCTGGTGCAAGGCGCCAACTCATCCGATCCCGCACCCATACCGTTGATCGTGTGGTTGGCAACTCGGCTGTGGCACTGGTTGCACAGGACGTTGATATTCGGCATGTTCAGCAGCCGGGCGTTCTGAGAACCGTGGGGAGTGTGGCAACCCACGCATCCCTCGGCCTTGACCGCGGCGTGCTCGTACACAAAGGGCCCGCGTGTCTCCGCGTGGCACTTGGTGCAGATCATGTTCTGATCGGCGGTGGACTTCAAGTTGTTGTTGCCGAAGGTGCCGTGGGGATCGTGGCAGTCGCTGCAGCTAACCGCGCCTTCGTTCACCGGATGGTGGAAGGGCATGTCGAATGCGGCTTTCTGGTCGCTATGGCAGGTGAAGCAGAGCTTGGGCTGTTCGGCCTTCAGCAGGTGCTCCTGCGCTTCCGGAGCGTGAACGCTGTGACAGCCGAGACAGCTGACGTTGGCCTTCGCATGCGGGGAACGATCGAAGTTCGGGTGCGCTCCGGCGTGGCAGCCAAGGCAGGTCGCGCTGACGTCTTTAGCGCTGAGCTTGTCGAAGCGGCGGATCTTGGTGACATCGCCACCGCCTTCAACGTGGGCCTTGCCCGGTCCGTGGCAGCTTTCGCAGGTCACACCTTTGCCGGCGTGCTGAAGAGCGAGACGACTGTGGGGATTCGTTCCGAATTTCGTCGCGACATCCGCGTGACAAGTGGCACAGGTCTCCTGGCCGACGAAATCCGTCGAGTCCGCTGCCGCCTTCGGTTGGGAAGTTGTCGCTTGCTGCTGGCCACCGCCGGCAGCGAACGCCAGCCTGGTTCCTGCGAACCCGGTCAGTAGCAGAAAGCACGCCATGCTGGTTAGAAATCGACGCATGCGTATTCACCTCGCGCAGCAAGCGGAGCACTCGTGTTCTTCGTTACCCTTCGCTCGCGCTGAAATTACAGCTCATGTTCTCGTGGAGCATATCGGTGTCCCACAACGGGACACAGTGATGCCAATCACAGGGTCACATATCTTTGCGCGCTGTGATTTGAATCACTTAGCTTACGTGCAGGAGAGACTGCCAGACTGCGCCGGAATCGCGGTGGCGCGCGGGATTCGGGCGGCTGCAAGTGCTGTGGAATCAGCGGCTCGAAGCCGCGATTCTGACCCCAAGGTACGACGGAGAAGCGTAGAGGCTACGGGTTACTTTTGTTCGAAAAAGTTTTCTGCGAGGGCCGATGCAGCGAACCCAGGCCCGCGGAAGCATCAGGTTCAGCAAGAGTCAGTTTGGTTGTTCCACATTGCCACGCGATGCAGAAACGGCGCCCTGCCGCTTCGCGCGGCGCTCCGCGAGCCACGCGCGCCATTCGTCCATGCCCTTGCCGGTTGAGCAGGAGACTTCGATGATCTCGATATCGGGATTGACCTGGCGCGCGTTGGCCTTTGCCGCCTCGATGTCGAATGGAACATAGGGAAGCAGATCGATCTTGGTGAGGATGAGCAGCGCCGCCTTGTGAAAGATGGATGGATATTTGAGCGGCTTGTCTTCGCCTTCGGTGACGCTGAGCATAACGATCTTCGCCTCTTCGCCGAGATCGTAGCTGGAGGGGCAAACCAGATTGCCGACATTCTCGATGAACAGGACGTCGATGTTTTTGAGAGGCCACGGCTGAAGGGCGCGGTCGATCATCTTGCCGTCGAGATGGCAGACGCCGCCGGTTACGATCTGCTGCACCGGAAAGCCGTAGCGCATCAGCCGCCGCGCGTCGTTCTCGGTCTGCAGGTCGCCGGTGAGGACGGCGATCTTCTCACCAGGAGGGAAGGCGGCCAGCGTGCTTTCGAGCAGGGTGGTCTTGCCGGAGCCGGGCGCGCTGATGAAGTTCAGGCACAGGACGTTGTGTTCTTCGAAGCGGCGGCGCAATTCAAGCGCGATGCGCTGGTTTTCGTTCAGGACTTTTTCTTCAACACGAACGACGGTCATGGTTCCTCCACTTCGACGAAGGCGATGTCCAGCTGGTCTCCGCTGACAAAGCTGGTGTGATGGCTTTGGCAGCCTGGGCAGGGCGCATCGGTAAAAGGCGAGAGCTGCGGCGATGCAAACTCGCGGCCGCATTCCTGGCAGCAATTCATGCGCGGACAATTCTCAGCGGTGAGCACAACTTTTTCGTCCTCTGTCCCGGCAACGATGCANNCCGATGCCCATCAGCTTCGCGCCAGGACGCCGCGCCGTCTCGGTGCGGCCCGCTTCGAGGATCGAGTTGGCGATGCCCACTTCGTGCATCAGCGCAGTCCCTCATGCAGGCAGCTGCCTGGGTGAAAGTGTTTCATGGATTCCCCTGCGGTGGGGTGGTGGTTCAGGTGTGTCCTCGGGCTGTACTAGTCTGCTCCGGCAGCCACCGGCTCCGGCTCACCGGCCGGGACCAGCACATCGACTTGAGCCTGCTCAATCTCCCGCGTCCACCGCCTGACCTGGGCGATGGCGCTCTCGATCAGCGCGGCCAACGCCGCGTCCACCGTCGCGGTGAGCTGGGTGCCCCAGCCGATGATCTCCGGCTGGACACCGAGCACAACGATTTCTGAAGGCGCGTTGCCGGTCAGTCGCGCGGCGCCGATCAAATCGGAGAATCCCAGCAAATGCACGCTCTTCGAGACGGGCAGATCGGCGATCTCGTCGCCGGCGAAGCGCAGCAGCGTACCCGGTGTCGCGCCCGCGTCGATCGCATCGAGCGCCAGCAGATGGGTGACCCCATCCAGCGGGTGAAGCAGGTCGAGGCCCAGCGTGCCGCCTTCGATCAGGGAAACAGACCGCGGGAAGCGCGGATCTGCCCGGAGCTGCTGGATGGCCAGCATGCCCACCGCGTCGTCGGTGCGCATGAGGTTGCCGAGGCCGAGAACGGCGATGCGGGGAGGGTTCATCGATCCCATTCCCGGTTGCGATGGATTTTGCGCTTGCTGAAGAGTTCCCGAGGCTCCAGGCTGGCGATCTTCATTTCCTCGTCGATGGTCTGATCATCCACAAATTTGTAACCGCTGAAGACACTTTCCATCTCCCCGTTGCGCTCGGTCATGGCCACCAGCACCGCGCTGTAAACGTGGTGGATGAAGAAGGCCATGAGGAAGAACATGAAGAGGAAGTGGATCATCCGGAGCCACTGGATATCGATGACGCGCGGAATCCATCCCACGAAAAAGCGAAGGGTGGGAGAGCCTTCCACCGTGGCGAAGAGCACCAGACCGGTGATGCACTCGCACGCGATGAGGAAATACACCACGATGTAAGTGAGGCCGGCCAGGGTATTGTGGCCGATCTGCTCAAAGGGCTTGCGCTGCTGGAAGCTGTAGTAGCGCACCATGGCCTTGAGGCTGTTCCACTGGCGGCGAGTGAGCGGCAGGAACTGACGCCAGCGCGCCCAGTGATTGCCGGCGAAGAACCAGTAGATGCGCACCAGAAGCGCGCCGATCAGCTCGAAGCCGGCAAGCTCGTGGATGAAGCGCACCGTCCCCATGGTCCACGAACGCGGGCCAGGGAAGATAAGGAACGGGTGGTTCATGTAGAGGCCGGTCCAGGTGAGGACGGTGACCGCGGCCACGATGCCCCAGTGGCTGAGGCGGACGGGCAGCTCCCAGACGTAGACGGGGACGAGATGCTCTTCGCCGGCCGCTACATGTTTCTTCGGAGGAACGGGACGGACGAGGGTGGCCATCACAGTCCTCCCTGCACCACCGCCTTGTACAGAGCCGCGGGAACAGGAGGAAGCGACGTGGATCCCTCCGTTTCCGGCACAGCTACTCCGTCACGGCCGTAGCTGCGGCTCTTTCCGTCCACCACGTGCACGGCGCAGGCCAGGCAGGGGTCGAAGGAATGAATGGTGCGGAGCACTTCCAGAGGGCGCTCAGGGTCGGCGATGGGCGTGTTGAGCAGCGCCGCCTCGTAAGCGCCCCGTTGGCCATGCGCATCGCGCGGTCCTGCGTTCCAGGTGGAAGGAACAATGCACTGGTAGTTGACGATCTTCTTGTTTTCGATTTCGACCCAGTGGCCGAGCGAGCCGCGCGGCGCTTCTTCGAGTCCGAAGCCAGCGCAGGATTTCGGCCAGCTTTCGGGATCCCATTTGTCGCCGTTGTGGATACGAACGTCGCCGTGAGCCATGTTGTCGTCGAGCTGCGCGATCCACTCCGGCAGCTTCTGGACCACGATGTCCGCCTCGATAGCGCGGGCAGCGATGCGGCCGAGGGTCGAGAAGAGCGCGGTGGGCGGCGCATTGAACTTCGCCAGAACACTGTCGACGATCTTCTTCACCTGAGCGTCGCCGGAAGCATAAGCGATCAGCGTGCGCGCCAGCGGACCCACTTCCATCGGCTTTTCGTCGTACCGCGGTGACTTCAGCCAGGAGTATTTCGAGTCGGTGTCGAGCACGAGGTAGGGCGGTTTCGGCCCGGAGTACTTCGGATTGGTTTCGCCTTCGGCCGGACGCCGGCTGGCCTGATCGCCGACCGAGTACTCGTACCACGAGTGCGTCACGTATTCGGCGATCTTTTCAGGGTCGACCGGATGCACAGTGGCGAGATCGCGGCCGAGGAGCACCCCGCGCGGGAAGAAGAATCCCGCGGGATCGTTGATGCTGCCCGAGGGGAAATCGCCGTAGGCCATGAAGTTGCCGAGGCCTTCGCCNNNGCTTCCGGCTCGTTGCCATCGATTGCGGTAGACATCCCACCCACCAGGTAAGTCTGCAGGTGTGGATTTTTACCGCCCAGGACCGCGTGGATGCGAATAAAGTCCCGTTGCATATCAAGCGCTTCGATGTAATGCGCGACAGCAAGCAGGTTCGCTTCCGGCGGCAGTTGGTAAGCAGGGTGTCCCCAGTCACCGCTGCTAAAGAGGCTCAACTGCCGGCTGGCGACCAGCGCCTTGACGCGGTCCTGGACACCCTTAAAATACGTAGCGCTCGACTTCGGCCACTCCGAGATCGACTGCGCAAGCTGCGAAGTCTTTGCCGGATCGGCCTTCAAGGCGAGGGTCACATCGACCCAGTCGAGCGCGTGAAGATGGTAGAAGTGAATAACGTGGTCCTGGACGTTCTGCGAGGCCGCGATGATGTTGCGGACCAGCCGGGCGTTATCAGGAATATCGATGCCGAGCGCGTTCTCAACCGCGCGCACTGAGGCCAGAGCATGCACCGTAGTGCAAACTCCGCAGATCCTCTGCGCCCAGATCCAAGCCTCGCGGGGATCGCGGCCGCGCAGGATCAGCTCGATGCCGCGGAACATGGTGCCGGAGCTCCACGCGTCGGTGACGCGGCCTCCGTTGATCTCCGTCTCAATGCGGAGATGGCCTTCGATGCGGGTTACGGGATCAATGACGACGCGTGCCATCTCAGTGCACCTCCGCCGTAGGTTTTTCGGCCTTGGCTTCTTCGGGAGGAGGGCCGTCTCCGTCGCCGGGGTGGAAATGATCGCGAACAACGTGGCCTACTGCGTGGGCCGCTGTGGCGACGGCGACTCCGGCGACCACGGTCCAGCCGATTTCGCCGGCGGTGACATCCACGCCAAAACCAGCCGGATGCGGCAGCCGCTCGTAGAAGGGCGATTTCGTATCCCAGAACCGCGAGGAAGCGCAGGCGATGCAGCCGTGGCCGGACTTCACCGGCCAGCTGGTGGCGCCGTTCCAGCGCACCGTCGGGCAGTTGTAGTTGGCCTCGGGGCCCTTGCAGCCCATTTTGAAGAGGCACCAGCCCTTGCGATGGCCTTCGTCGCCCCACGCCTGCACGTAGCGGCCGGCGTCGTAATGGGCGCGGCGCTCGCACTGGTCGTGAATGAGCTGGCCGTAGGCGAAGAGCGGACGGTTTTCGGGGTCGAGCGCCGGCAACACACCAAACGTGAGGTAATGCACCAGCACCGCGGCCGTATTCACGGAGTTATGCGGGCAGCCAGGGAGATTCACGATCGCGATGCCCGGGACGGCTTCATGCAGGCCGACCGCGCCGGTGGGATTGGGATTCGACCGCACCAGTCCGCCGTCCCAGGCGCAGGCGCCGACGGAGATGGTCGCGGCGGCGCTCCCGCAAACCTCGCGCGCGATATCCAGAGCCGTGCGTCCGCCGATGGTGCAGTAGACGCCGTCGTCCGCAGTGGGAATCGCCCCTTCCACCACAACGAGGTATTTCCCTTTTTCCTCATCGACCACGCGCTTCAGGGCTGCCTCGGCATGCTTGCCGTAGCCGGCCATGATGGTTTCGTGGTACTCGAGCGAAAGCGTCTCGAGGACGATGTCCTCGATGGTTGGGTGCGGCGAGCGCAGCATCGATTCCGTGTTACCGGCGCAGTCCTGAAACTCGAGCCACACCATCACGGGTTTGCGCTTCTGGCTCAACGCGGCTGCGATGGTCTGCGTATAGGCTTTCGGCAGCGCCAGAGTCGCGGCCATGGTGCCGCAGAACTCCATGAAGCGTCTGCGCGAGATGCCGCGCCGTTTACATGTCTCCAGAACCGATTCATCTATGGCCATTCCGGCCCTCCTGCCTGCATTTCGGAATCCTGGGGTTTCGCAGACAGACCGTAACTTTGAAGAAAAACGCTTGTATGTGACTGCCATCACAGGAGCGGTGTTTTAACTCCCGGTCCGGCCTCAGACATTAAGCAACACAGGTCGCCGATTCGCTGGTGATCGCCATCACAGGCGGTTGTGCCCACAGTCACAGCCACACTAATAGAGTGGCGGGAGACTTTCCGGCAGGAGGTTTTTCAATATGAAAACCCTCGAAAAGATTGAACCGATCAGCCGCAGCTTTGTGGTTCCGGAGAATATCCTGGTAGCAACGGACCTGGCCGACACCGAGTATCTGATTCCGCATGCGGTAGAGCAGGCACGCGCCTGCGGCAGCTCTTTGACCCTGGTGCATGTGATTCCCCCAGGGCAGGCCATCCCCCTGGATGCCAGCGCTATTCCGTATCTCGATATCACGGAAATGAAGCGGGAAGCAGAGCAGACCCTGGCGCGCGTTGCCGCTCAGGCGCACGCCAGCGGCATTCCCTGCGACGTCATCGTGACGGAAGGCAATCCCCGGGAACAGATCACGGCGCTGGCGCGAGAAGTGAACGCGGGGCGCGTGATTGCCGGAACCCACGGCCGGCGGCATCTGAAGAAATTCCTCCTCGGGTCGGTAGCACACGAGGTTCTTCGTTGCGCCGAGATACCGGTCTGCACCATCGGCCCGCACGCGCACCAGGCTTCGTCGTTCGGAGCGCCGCGCAGGATCCTGCATCCGGTATCGCTGTGCGCGGGCTACGAGGACAGCGCCCGCATGGCCATCGAAATGGCGCAGTTCTATCGCGCGGACATCACGCTGCTGCACGTCCTGTCGCAGGGCACACAGAACCAGCCCGATGTCGATCGCGTCGTCGAGTGGACCCGGTCGCAGATGCGGCGCATCATCCCCGAGGAAGCCCCGCTGTGGACGAACATGACCGTTCAGGTCGAGATCGGCGATGTGGTCGAAGAGGTGTTGAACGTCGCGGCGGAGATGAGCGCCGACCTGATCGTGCTGGGCGTGAACAGCGATGCTTCCTTCTGGCCGATCCGCGGCGATGACACGGTCTACAGCATCATCGCGCAGGCGAAATCGCCCGTGCTCAGCATCCGGCACAGGACAGAGATTCGCATGTAGCGAGGAGCCGGACCGGATTTACGGGCCGGCGTCGCGACTCCGAGACTAGCTTCGGATTCCGATGACCGAGAGCATGCGCCCGGTGAATCCCTGCTCGCCGCGGTAGGAAAAATAGCGGTTGTTCTGGCAGCGCGTGCAGTCGCCGATCACGGTGATTGACTCCGGCCGCAGGCCTGCGTCCAACAGCTGCCGCCGGTTGGCTTCCATCAGATCGAGGTGCAGCGAGGGTCCGATATTGCTGTGCCCCGGGGGGCGCTGCGTGAGGAAAAGCATCGGATATTTTTCGCGGATCGGGTCGGAATCCGAGACTTCGTGAAATAACTGCGGCGCATACGAGAATTGCGAGGCGAACTCGCTCCGCACCTCCTCCCCCACCGCGTAGCAGCAGGCGCCGATCCCTGGGCCAATGGCGGCCATCAGATCCTCAGGACGGCTGCGAAACGCGACGCGCATTTTCCCAACCCCGCTCTCGACAATTCGATTCACTGTGCCGCGCCATCCGGCATGAAACGCAGCCACGGCTTTCTTCTTTACGTCGGCGATCAGCACGGGAATGCAGTCGGCGGTCTGAATCGCCAGCAGAACTCCGGGTTCGCTGGTCATCAGGCCGTCTCCCTTGCAGGGTTCCGCAGCCGCCGCGTCGCGACCGCCCACGCGCCGCACGCTGGAGGAATGAATCTGCTTCAGCGTAACCAACTTCATCGAAGCCGGCGCCCCCAGCGCCTCCAGAAATCGCCGCCGGTTTTCCAGCACGTTGTCGCGTGTGTCGGATGCGGTGAACCCAAGATTCAGTTCGCCACTGCGCTGCGCCGGCCGGTACGTGCTGGTCACTCCGCCGGTACGGGTGCTGAAGCCGTGCAGCAACCACGGCCAGGCGTCCCACTCCGCGGCCCGGACCACCTCAACGCGCGATTTCGCGACGCGTTTGGCCGGTTGCGGATGAAATTCCGCTGGAGCGGTCCTCTTCGCCGGCCGCTCCCGCTCGCTTCTGCCCCGCGAACGACGCGCAGCCGCGAGCCCCGCCTTGCTGAGCATCTCGTCGGTGATCGAAAGATCGGAAGAAGCGGCGCGCGAAGGCGGCATCCTGGCTCTATTTTATCCGCGGAGGCAGATCGCGAAGCTTTGCGCCCGTTCAGCCGAATCGGAGTATCTAGTGCGGTAATTCTGCCGCGTAGATGTTTGCCGTCGACATGCGCGCGCTGACGAGCGGCACATCGCCGGGAGCGAGTCCGGCAAATCGGTAATCAACCACGTTGGCGGAACGAAGATCGTGCAGATCCGCGACGCGCTCCACTTTTCCGGTCCTGAGAGTCACCTTGTAGATGGGCTGATCGGCCGCCGCAAAATCGTGGAAGAAGATCGCGCTGTCATCATGAGACCAGTTCGGATCGGCGATATTCCCGTCTGCGACCACACGCCAGGTCTTCGCGGCAACGTCGAAGAGCATCAGCTTTTTCTGATCGATGGAAAGCGCGGCAATGTATTTGCCGTCGGCCGACCAGCGCGGACTAAACAGGCCGTCGGAGCCAGGCAATTTTGTCGTCGCCTTCGTCGCGAGGTCCACAAGATAGATGGCCTTGGGTCGCGAAGCCTCCGCCATCAGATCGGGCAGACGCCCGAAGACCAGCATCTTGCTGTCCGGCGACCAGTCAGGATCGGCCTCGCTGCGCTCCTCGTTCAGCACTTCCTGGAGGTGCCCGCCGTCGGCATCCATGGTGTAGACCTTCCAGGGCTTGCCGGGCTGGCGTCCCATCAGGACGAGCTGGCGGCCGTCTGGCGACCAGTGCATCATGAAGACTTGCATGGGGCGCCCGGTGAGCTGGAGCCGCCCTGATCCGTCGCCGCGGCTGCGCCAGAGGGAATCGTCATCCTGGCGAATCCATGCGATCCAGTCGGCATTGCGCGAGAACTCCACGCGCCGAGCGATAGCAAGCCCAGTGCCCGACGGCACAAAGATGCTCGCGCTGCGATCGTAACGCAGCAATTCCGCCTGCGTGTTCAGGCCAATGAAGAAGGTCCGCCGTCCGCCGCGCTCGATGATCGGCGCCCGGTAATCGAGCGGCCCGTTCGTAATGGGGATCGGCTTCTCCGGCCTTCCGAAGAGACCGCCATGCTCCGGAATGGCCCAGATATTGTTGTTGCCCGCGCGCGCCGACTGAAAGACATAGTAGCGGCCATCGTCGGTCCAGCTGCCGCAGCATTCCGCCGGCGGGGCGCTGTTCCAGTTGTCGAGCAGCATGTGCGCACCGCTGCCGTCGCTGCCCACCTGCCACAGCGTCGAAGTATGGGTTTCGCTGTTCAGCAGCGTCAGGCGCAGGCGGGCGCCGTCCGGCGACCAGCGCAGCCAGAAGGCGCGGCCGGGAAGGGTCGCGAATTTCCGGCTTTCTGTCCCGTTGTCGCGCGCGATATAAAGGTCGTCGCCGGTGGCGTACAGAATGCGTTGCCCGTCGGGCATCCAGGTCGCATCATGCGCAAAGATGCCGGGAATCCGCCGCGCCGAACCCCCAATAGTCGAAACGATCCACAGCGCCTGCTCGGGCGCGGTGGCCAGATGATTGCGCAGCAGCAGCCGCGATCCGTCCGGGGAAATGTCCCCCAGCGACGGAGCGGCCAGCTCTTCCGGGAGCGGCAGGGTGCTGGTTTCGCCGTCCGCGATCGCCGCCTGGGCGAGCACGCCGCGGCCGTTTTCGATCTGCGGGAAATAAATACGCGAGCCGTCGGTGGCCGTACCCGGAAAGCTTTCAAAGAGCGGGTCGCCGGGCGACACGCGGCCCGAGAATGTGACCTGGCTGACGAGTGGCGGCCCGGTCCAGGAGGTTCGCATCCGCAAGCCGGCCACAAAGCAGCCCACCGCGAGCAGGATGGCGGCGATCGCCGCTACGGCGATGCGGATCCGCAATGATTGCGGGGTAGCGCCAGCCTTGACCGGCGAGAGCCGCGCCGCCGAAAGCTCGACGGCTTCGTGCGCGCTCGCGTCCAACTCCAGGACCCGCCCAAATCTCTCCTCGTGCCGTGTGCCGGCGACCGTGACCGGAGCAATAAAGCGATAACCGCGGCGCGCGAGAGTCTCGATGAAGCGAGGATTCTCCGCGGAATCCCCCAGAGCTTCGCGCAGCTTGTTGATCGCCGTTCCCAGACTGTGGTCAAAGTCGACGATGGTGTCGTTGCCCCACAGCCGATGCTGAATCTCATCCCGGGTGATCACTTCGCCGGGACGCTCCAGTAGACAAATCAGCACGCGGAAGGGCTGCGACTGAAGCCGGATGCGAATGCCCGACTTACGCAGTTCTCCAGATTCGGAATCAGCCTCGAAAAGGCCGAAGCAAAACCTGCTTGCCGTTTTTTCCTGGTGCTCGACTGGGGCCGGCATAAGAAGGTCCCCGGTAGCTGGAGGGGACATTACGTTGTACCCCCGTTGGTGCACGCTGGTCAATGCACTCCGGTCACGTAGCAACAGGTGAACCAGCGCTGTATGCTCCTCAAACTTAGCGGCTTGGCTGTTGATCGAGATTTGATGGAAAAAAGGCTTGCTGTGCATTGCGGGTGATTGCGGCAAGCGAGTTTAGTTCACGCTGGCTCCAGAGCGTTTTGCAACGACACGTCCGAATTCTGGGGCAGCAACGCGGTTTTGGGAGGCAACAAATGATCTATACGACAAACACAAGCCGGATATTCCTCAGCCGGTGGTTCGCGCTGGTCATGCTGGTGATCGTGCCGGCGTTTTTCGCCGCGCGGGTGAACGCGCAAAATGACACAGCCCAGATTCAGGGTTCGGTCGCCGACTCCTCCGGTGCGGTCATCGCCGGCGCGACGATCACCCTTACGAATGTCGATACAGCAGCCCAATTGACGGCCACCAGCGACGGTGGCGGCAGCTTCGCCTTCAACGCCCTGGTCCGCGGGCACTACACCGCGCGCGTGACTGCCAATGGGTTTGAAACCGAGGTTCAGGATCTCACCCTGGACGTCTCGCAATTGCAGGCCCTCAACTTCAAGCTGAAGGCCGGAGCGGGCAGCACCACCGTCACGGTTACCGGAGCCGCCCCCCTGGTACAAACCGAGGACTCCTCGTTATCGACGGTGGTCAACGACCGGCAGCTGGTCGATCTGCCCCTCAACGGCCGTAACTTCAGCCAGCTTGCGCTGCTCTCCCCTGGGGTCACGCGCGGCGCCTACGGCGGCATCCTCCAGGGCACCGGCGGCAATGCCGAGCAGCTCCGCTACGGCGATACCGGCGGCATTGCTCTCACCGCCAACGGCCTGCGCCCGCAGGCGAACAACTACCTGCTCGATGGCGTCGACGATAACGAAGCGCTGGCCAACGGCATCAACGTGTGGCCGGCCATTGAAGCCACAGCGGAATTCCGCGCCATCGTCGGTCTGGCTCCCGCGGAGTTCGGACGCGCCGGCGGCACCATCGTGGAAGCCTCGACTAAGTCCGGCTCGAACGCGATCCACGGCTCCGTATTCGCCTTTTATCGCGACAGCATCTGGGGCGCAAACCCCAACTACTTTGGCGGCACTCCCACCAATTCCCACCGCAACCAGTTCGGCTTCAGCCTCGGCGGCCCAATCATCAAAGACAAGCTCTTCATCTTCGGTGACTATCAGGGTCTGCGCCAGGCGCTGCCGCTGGACTTCTACGTCTCGTCCGTGCCAACAGCGAAGATGCGCACCGGCGACTTCTCCGAGCTGCTGGGTGAAGGTCTGACCGTGGTTCCCACGGTGACCGGCGGAAGCGCCTACAGCCCTAGTGGCTGCGCCGCATTCCGTGGCTTCCACGGCAGCTACACCACAACCGCCCAGCTGAACGCCAGCCTCGACAACGGAGCCATTTTCGATCCGACGACCTGCGCGCAGTTCGGACTGAATGCCGGCGGCGCGGTCATCGGCGCGGAAAACGTTATTCCCACCGCCCGCCTGAACAAAGCCGCTGTCAACTACCTCAATGTGTTTCCGGCCGCCAACCACACCAGCACCAATGTGCTGAATAACTATGGCCGGGAGCAATTCGACACCAAGCGCTACAACGACTTCGATGTCCGCCTGGATTACAACGTATCCGCGAAAGATATCCTCTTTGGCCGCTACAGCTATCAGATGGACAACGACACCAAGGACACTCGCTATGCGGGTCTGCCCTCCGGGTTCGGTTCCGGCGACAACAACACCCACCCCCGCGGTGTGGCCTCAGGCTATACGCACGTGTTTGGCCCGAACGCCGTCAACGAATTCCGCTTCGGTTACGAGCGGCCTTACTACAGCTATATCAACCCCTTCGAGGGTGAGCCCTTTTCCGCCAATCTCGGCATCCTGAATGCGAACCGTAATTCGCTGCTCGGCGGCGGTGCGCTGATCGGCGGGAATGACAGCGAAATTGGTTACACGGGAGACGGCGGTCCGTACGAGGTACCGCAGCATGGCTTCCAGTGGCTCGACACGGTCAGCTGGACGCACGGCAGGAACACTTTCAAATTCGGCTCCAATATCATGTTCCGCGAAGTGGACTTCTTCCAGGGCGACTATCGCTCCAAGGGATTCTTCAACATCGCGGGCAACGGGGCCGACTATACCGGCTACGAGATTCCCGAGTTACTCGCGGCCTTTGTCGACAACTACTCCATCGCCAATCCTCTGGGCTACTATCACACCCGCAGCTTTGAAAATGGCTTCTTCGGCCAGGACGACTGGAAGGTCACTCCGCGGCTGACCCTGAATCTCGGCCTGCGCTATGACGTTCTCACCTGGCCCTATGAGGAAGACAACCGCCAGTCCAACTTCAACATCGCCAGCGGCCAGCTGCTGGTGGCCGGGGTCGGCAACAACTCACGCAGTCTCATCGATACCAACTGGGGCAACGTCGGACCTCGGGTTGGTTTTGCGTATGACATTTTCGGAGACGGAAAAACCTCGCTGCGCGGCGGCTATGGAATCTACTACTTCCTTGACCGCGGCGGCGTAGGCAACCAGCTCTCCGATAACCCCGACTTCAACGGAGCGTCCTCGTATCCCAGCAACCAGGGATACCGCGTCACCTTTACCGGGCAGAACTTCCCCATCATGACTCCGCCCGACAACCTCAACACCGACGCGACCGCGCCTCTGCCTTCGGCCAACTTCGTCGTCAACGAAGCGCATCCGACCAACGTTTCGGTGATCTCCTACCCGGGGGACAACAAGAACTCCATGCTGCAGGAGTATTCACTGAGCATGCAGCGCCAGCTTGACAAGCAAACCGTGCTGACCGTGGCCTGGATGGGCACCAAGCAGGATCACCTCTTCAACACCGACGTCTACACTGCGCCACAGCTCGGGACCGGCTACCAGTTCTTTGACACCGGCACCGGCGTCACCACTAATCGCGGCCTGGCTGTCACGCTGAACGAGGACAACGGCACCGGGCGCTACAACGGCCTGCAGTCCAAGGTGGAGCGCCGCATGTCCAACGGCCTGCAGCTGATCGGCACCTACACCTGGGCTCACGCGCTGGACAATTCCACCGGACCGTGGTCGCCAACCAGCGGCAGCGGCACCATCTACACCACCGCTGCCGGTCCGCAATTCAGCCTGAATCGCGGAAATACCGGAGACGACCAGCGCCAGGCGTTCACTTTTGCGGGGATTTGGGATGTGCCGGTGGGCCGCGGACGCCAGGTCGGCGGCAACATGAACCGCGGGCTCGACGAAGCCGTGGGCGGATGGGAACTTGATCCGTTCATCTTCCTCGGTACCGGCACGCCGATCGATCTGTCGGTGAATAACTCGTCAGGAGGCGTCTTTAGCCGTCCCGATCTGGTGGGCGATCCGCACTTCGGAACCACGAAGAAGGATGGCGAGGTCTACCTGTTCAACGCAGCGGCCTTCGCCCTTCCCCCGACGAACACGGGCGGCATCTACTACCGTCCCGGCACCGTTTCTCGCAACGAGTTCTACGGTCCCGGATACGACTCGGTCGATCTGGCACTGCACAAGGTCTTCACCGTTACGGAACGCGTGAAGCCGGATTTCCGGGTGCAGGCCTACAACCTGTTCAACCATCCGCAGTTCCAGGGCGCGAATGACACCAACATCAGCGATTATCTGGTGGGTGGGACGCCAGGCGGCCTGGGGAAGGTCAGCCAGAGTCTGCGTCAGGCCAGCGAGCGCGAGCTCGAGATGGCGTTGCGCATCACCTTCTGACCTGTTGTGTTGTGTGCGCCACGGTGTGGGCCTCCCGCCGTGGCGCAGATTTCCGCACATTTTCCAAAACCGATAGCCTGAACCAGCGAAAGGTGATGCCATGAACGGCTCCGGGAGGCTGCTTGCTCTTGCTGCGCTGATGCTCGCCTGCGCCGGATCTGCCTCGACGGCGATTGCCCAGGGAGCGGAAAACGCGCTGCCGACCTGCTCCACCTCAGACACAACCAGCGCACCCTGTATCGACAAAGTCGATCCACCCAGCTGGTGGGTCGCCTTGCCCTCCCCCATGCTCCTTTTGCATGGTGCCCACCTCACTCGGGCCAGGTTCTCGATCGCCGGCAAAGGTGTGTTCATCACTCAATCCGAGATCATGGCCAACGGGCACTACGCCTTTCTCTGGCTGGCGACCCGTAGCGCCGATCCGCAGCCCATCCGCATTCGTGTCACCACCTCCGCCGGATCGGCCGCAGCGCCGTTCCGCCTCGAGCCACGCATGCCCGCCGCACATGCCGGATTCTCCGCGTTGGACGTGATGTACCTCATCATGACCGACCGCTTCGCCGATGGCGATCTGTCGAATGATCCCCAGCCTTCGGAGCGGGATCTCCCGCGCGGCTGGCATGGCGGCGATTTCCGCGGGGTTGAGCAGCATCTTGACTATCTCCAGCAGCTCGGTGTCACCACGCTGTGGACCACGCCGGTGTATGACAACGATGGCGGAACGCAGGCCTACCACGGCTACAGCGCAACGGATCTCTATCGCACCGACCCGCATTTCGGCTCCATGGCCGACCTGCGTCATTTGTCCGACGCGCTGCATCGGCGGGGGATGAAATTGGTTCTCGATACGGTGCCCAATCACCTGGGCGCCATGCATCCGTGGGCGGCCGATCCGCCCACGGCAGACTGGTTCCACGGAACCCGCGCCGATCATCGCATCGCCAGCGATAAGTTTCAGTCCGTCATCGACCCCCACGCGACGCCCGAGCAGCGCCGCGGTGTCACGGACGGCTGGTTTGCCAACGTGCTGCCCGATCTCAACCAGGAGAATCCCCTCGTCCGGCAATACCTGATTCAGAATGTGATCTGGTGGGTGGAAAACACCGGTGCCGACGGGCTCCGTTACGACACCTTCCCCTACGTCGGACGCTCCTTCTGGCAAGCTCTCGATCAGCAACTGCATGAGCTCTATCCACGCCTGACCACCGTGGGCGAAGTATTCAACGGCAGTCCTGTCGTCACGTCGTATTTCGCCGGAGGGGTGGTCCGCGAAGGCATCGATACCGGGCTGTCGACACCGTTCGACTTTCCTGCCTTTTTCGCGCTGCGCAACGCATTTTCCCATCGTGATGAGCCCGCCGCCGGGAAGGCGGGTCACGATGGCATGCCGGCTCTCGAGGACGTGCTGCGCCAGGACTGGCTCTATCCACACCCGGAGCGGCTCGTGCTCTTCATCGGCAATCACGACACGAGGCGCTTTCTCAGCCAGCCGGACGCGAGCGTGGCCGATCTCAAACTCGCCTTCGCGCTGCTGGCCACCCTGCGCGGCATGCCGCAGATTTACTCCGGCGACGAAATCGCGATGCGCGGCGGCGACGACCCTGACAACCGGCGCGATTTCCCCGGCGGCTTTCCCGGCGACGCGCAGAATGCGTTCGCGGCTTCCGGAAGAACGCCGGAGCAGTCCGATGTCCACGACTGGGTCGCTACGCTCTTCCAGTTCCGTGATCATCACCCTGCGCTGGCGAACGGCGAGCAGCAGGATCTTTTTGTGGACCCATCCGCCTTCGTCTTCGTGCGCACAGCCGATTTGAAGAAGGGGTGCGGCGCAGGGAACGGCGAACGTTACCTGGTGGCCGTCAACTCCTCCGATCAGCCGCGCGAACTGAAACTCCAACTCGGCCACACCGCTCTCGATGGCTGCAGCGCTTTCACCGGAGAGATTGGATCGTCGGCTGTCCTTCACGCGATCGGGTCGGAGCTAACCATATCGCTGGGGCCGAAACAGGCAGAAATCCTGGAAGCCCACCAGGGTATCGCACCCTGAAGGTTCGGATGGTCGATCCCGGCCTCGTTCTCGGGAAGCTGCCTGTAGGCTTGGCCGACCCTGCTGCGAGATTTCCAGGCGCTACCGGAGCAAGCCAATCGATGATTCCTGCAAGCTATCCTGGGCCTGCTGAGAGTTATGATCGGCTACCTTAGCTCGCGGGAGGACAAGTAACTCACGCTCCGATCATCGCCCGTGCGACGGGTCGGCCGAACGGCTCACATTCATGTCGATATAAGTGCGGCCGGTATGCTGTAACTCCGGGGGATAACATAGGCCGTCGGCAGCGTAGGTTTGTTGACAGGTTGCTGTATCTTCCGAGCGACGCGGAGACTGAGCGTATTGCCATACGAGCGCTCGACCGAAGCCAGTATTTGACGGGTCGAGTCCTTTCGCGGGCGCCACGCAGCCTGGAGCTGGAGGGCACCGATCGTTCCAGACCCAGAGCTTTGCCTCCGGGAAGCGGGCCTCGATGTCCTGCGCTGTCGAGATCGTCTTCGAACCTGAAGGCACAGCGATTCCAGAACAGTAAACCCCAAACCTATATTCTGAGCGGCCGATCGCTGCGATCCAAGCGCCGATATAGTCGGCCTGCTCCGGCAACAGGCCGCCGCCTTCCTCCTGATCGAGAAAAATACTCGCGCCCGCGGGGAATCGTTCCTGCTTTGCAGTGGCGATAGCTGCAGATGCATCTTCGCGGCCGAGCTCGGCTGCGTCCTGGTCCTTCAGCTGAGCATCCAGCCGTCCGTTGAACAAAATCAAAAAACCGAGACCCGCTGCCCGCACCACGCCGCGCTTACCTGCCCACGGATTGTTACTCATGCCCGGCGGGTTATTGAGCCAATAACCCGTGTAACTAAACGTCCGGTGCAGCGCAGGCAGCAGATCGTCGCCCGGATAACCGTTCTTATCGAAACCGAAGTAAGTCCGCTGACCAAAACCGGACGCCGCAGCGATCACCAGCACACACCCGATCGTGCCTCTAACCCACTTCATCGCAGCTACGACCTGATCCTTGGATTCACGACCATGTACAGGACGTCGGTGGCAAGGTTGGCCAGCACATAAGTAAGTCCCACCGCCAGAATGCAGCCCTGCAGGAGTGGATAGTCGCGATTCGAGATGGCCGAGACGGTCAGCCTCCCGATGCCCGGCCAGCTGAAGATGGTCTCCGTGACAATGGCCCCGGCCAGCAGAGCGCCGAACTGCAATCCGATCAGGGTCAGCACCGGGATCATCGCGTTGCGCAGCGCGTGTTTGTAGACGACGGTCCGCTCGGGCAGGCCTTTGGCGCGCGCGGTGCGGATGTAATCCTGGCTGAGTTCCTCGAGCATTGAAGTGCGCACCATGCGCGTCAGAATCGCGGCCAGCGCGCCGCCCATGGTCACAGCAGGCAGAATCAAATGCGAAAAGTCGCCCGCGCCGGAAACCGGCAGCCATCCCAGCTTGATGGAGACGAGCAGAATCAGAATCGGCCCCAAAGCGAACGACGGGAACGAGAGACCGAGCAAACTGACCACGCTCAGGATGTGGTCGCGCGCGCGGCCGCGGTGCAAGGCCGCGCTGATCCCGGCCGGAATGGCGAGCAATAGAGCCAGGAAGAGAGCCGCAGCCGTCAATTCCACAGTGAACGGATAGCGCGCCAGCACAAGATGGGTTACCGAATCGTTGAGCCGAATGGATCGCCCCAGATCGCCGTGCAGCACCCCGCGCCAGTAGAGAGCGTATTGCGTGTGGAGCGGCAGATCGAGACGGTATGCGTGGCGCAGCGCGGCAATGTCAGCCGGACGCGCGCCCTCGCCCAGCATCTGCTCAATCGGATCGCCAGGCACAATGTGGATAAGCAGGAAGACGATGGACACCACCAGCCACAGCACGGGCAGCGTGTACCCAAGGCGCGTCAGCAGCGATCGCAGCAGCCTTTTCATCCCGTGGCCTTTTCTGCGACGGGCTCCAGCTGCTCGATCCTTACCTTGCTGATGCGTCTTCCGCTCATCTCGAGCACGGTCAGCCGCCGGCCGTCGTATTCAATCGACTCGCCCCCCTGAGGAATCTTTCCCAGGCGCGTCAGCAGAAATCCGGCCAGCGTCTCAACACCGCCCTCGCGCGGCAGGCTCCAGTTCATCTGCGTCTCCAGATCGCGGAGGCTCACGCTGCCATCGAGAACCATACCGCCGGTCGCCGTCGCCAGCGCGGCGCGAGCGCCGACGTCGAACTCGTCTTCCACTTCGCCGATCAGCTGTTCGATGGCATCTTCCACGGTGACGAGTCCGACGATCGAACCGAATTCGTCGACGACAATCGCGATGTGCCGCCGGCGCTGCTGGAACTCATGCAGCAGGTCGAGGACGGGTTTCGTCTCCGGCACCACCAGGATTTCCCGCATCACCTGGTTCAGGCGAACCTCGGTCAGAGGGGCGGTGGAGAAACGCGTAGACGCCGTGGCGCGGAAGTGCATGAGCCGGCTAATGTCCTTCGAGTACACCACGCCAACGATAAACTCCGAACCCCGCGTCGGGTCATAGACGGGGATCCGCGAGTGCTGTTCTTCCACTATGCGCGCGCTGGCATCCTCGACGAGCATATCCGCGGGGAGCGAAAAGATTCTCTGCCGCGGCGTCATGATCTCGCGGGTCACAACTTCGTTCACCTCGACCGCGCGGTGAATCAGCGATTCCTGGTACTCCGGCAGCATGCCCATGCGGCGCGCAGCCGTGGCGATCAGCTTCAACTCTTCCGGTGAGTGGACCGCGCCCTCGGTCGTGAGCGGAGCACGGAACAGGCGCAGCACCAGAGCCGCCGAGCGGTTCATCAAACGCACGACAGGCCGCGCCAGGTGGATGAACACCTCCATCGGTCCCGCAATGGCGACGGAGATTTGATCGGCGCGCTGCAAAGCCAGCGCCTTCGGCACCAGCTCGCCGAGCAGCACATGGAAGTACGTGATGAACGCGAAGGCCAGCGGCACCGCAGCCAGATGCGCGTAGAGCCGTGCATGCGGCAGCGGGCCCATGGCCTGCTCGAAGATGCCCGCGATGGCCGGCTCGCCGATCCAGCCCAGCGCCAGGCTGCACAGGGTTACTCCAAGCTGGACGGCAGGCAGAAAATCCCCGAGGTTCTCCTGCAATCGGCGGACAATGCGGGCGCCCGGCTTGCGTTCCGCGATGAGCTGCTCGATGCGCGTCTCGCGGACGCTGACCAGCGCGAACTCCGCCGCCACAAAGAAGCCGTTCGCCAGAATCAGCACTACGATGGCGACGCCGTGAAAGAGGAGGAACTCCGACATGTTCCCCCTCAGTCTACCGGCATCAACATCCGTCGCGGTTTACTGGTTCCCCGCTTCNNATGCTTGTCCTCGTACATGGCGGCGTAGAACGGCGTCGCCAGGTCATAGTAGCCGCCGTTCACCATCACTTTGAGCTTCGGATCCATAGTCATCGCCGCAGCCAGGTCCCCGCTCACGTTCGCCACGACGGGATTGCCATTGTGTTTGGTGTCCCAGCTGAACCCGCCGCTGAAGTCCGCCTGCGGCAGATAGGTTTGCCCCTCGCCGTATTTCAGCGTCTGGCGCACGTATTGGTTGAACAGCGAAACGTAGGCCGACGAGATCGCCGAGCTCTGCGGATCGTACTCGGCCTCCTCACTCAGCGGGTCGAGCGAGGGTCCCGTGAACCGCGTGTCCAGGCGTCCGGTGGTGTCGCCGGTATCGTCCTGCAGGCTCTTTTCGAACTGGCCGCCGGAAATGCGCAGCTCGCCTTTCACCAGATAATCCACCGGCAGCCCGGTGTACTCGTGCAGCTTCTCGGCTACCGCCCGCTTATCGGTTGCGCTCAGGTCCGTGCCTTTTGCCAGGGCATGCGCGTAGTCACCCATCGCAAACTCTTCGACCTCTTTCAGGAATGCATCCAGGTCCGGATGATCCTGCGGCAGCTTCTTATGGTAGCGTGCGGTCGCCGCGTAGGTGGGCAGCGCCAGCTCATAAGTCAGGTCAATGCCAGGATTCCCGTGCGCCGCATCGATGTCGGTCGTGAAGTTGAAAATCTGCGACAGCAGAATCACCCCGTTCAGGTCGATGTCCTTGTCGTTCTCCAGCATGTTCGAGAGCACCGCCGAGCGCGTCGTCCCATAGCTTTCCCCAAAGATGTACTTGGGAGAATTCCACCGGTTGTACTTCGACAAAAAGCGCGCAATGAACCGCGAAAAAGCGTGCCCGTCTTCATCGATGCCCCAGAAGGCCTTGCCCGAGTCCTTGCCGGTCAGGCGGCCGAAACCCGTGCCCGGCATGTCGATAAACACCAGATCGCTCACGTCCAGCAGCGAGTTGGCGTTATCCACCAGCCGGTAAGGCGCCCCAGGCAGGTGAGTATCGCTGTCTGTCATCACATGCTTCGGTCCGAACGACCCCATGTGCAGCCACACGGTCGAGCTCCCTGGCCCTCCGTTATAGAGGAACGTGATCGGCCGCTGCTCGAGGTTCGCATCGCGCTTGAAATACGCGACGTAGAACATGCGTGCCTCCGCCGGAGCCTGGCTCGCGTCCTTGGCCGCGCCCACCGCTGCCGCCAGATCCGTATCGGCGAGCGGCTTGCCGTCCGCACCCAGCTGCGAGTCCTCCGCATCCGTCGCACCCACCGTGATGGTTCCCGCTATTGCGTTGTAGAGGATGTGCTGGCCGCCGGCATCGAGGGCGCCCTGGGTAGTCACTTCCTGGGCGGGCTTCTCCGCCGGCTTCTCGGCAGACTTGTCGGCGGGCTTGTCATCCACGGCAGCGCGCGCAAAAACAGGACACAACATAACGGCGGCACCGACTACTGCCGCCAGCACCCGACTTGATTTAAGCATTCATGGCTCCTGGGGAAAACGGGAATTAGTTCAGACTGAGGGGAAACGCAGATTATAGTGCCTGGCAACGGTCAGTGCTCACACGAATGTGACCGACGCCCTGGCGAATCCAAGCCGGGAATCAAACGTTGGTGGTGTGGCCGCACACGGCGTCGACTGAGGTATGACGCAGGGCGTTCCGGAAAGCCGGGGCCAGCGGCTATTCGAGGACGAGTTCCCAGGTCTGACCGACGAGGTCTTTGCCAAAACTGTGGTGAGGCTGCTCCTCGACGAGGCGAAAGCCGGCGTTCTGATACAGACGATGGGCGGAGATGAGGATACTCTGCGTCCAGAGCACGATTTTGCGATACCCGGCCTCGCGGGCGAAGTGGACGCACTCGTCGACGAGCGCCTTGCCGAGGCCGAGACCGCGCGCTGCCGGGTCGACATAGAGGAGGCGCAGCTTGGCGGCGCCGGGTTGCTCTGGATGCTGGACAAGAAAGATGTGGCCCACGTGCCGGCTGTCGATTTCTGCGATCCAGCAACGCTCGCGCTCAGGGGTGAAGTTGGCGATGAAGTCGGCAACGATCCGCGCGGCGAGGGCCTCGAAGGTGCCGTCCCAGCCGAACTGATCGACGTAGCCGGCGCCTTCGACGGCAACGATCGTGCCCATATCGCCAGGACGATGCGTGCGTAACGACCACGAGGGTGGCGCGACGTCTTTGCCGGCAACGAAACGCTCCATGGTGCGCACGGCGCCGGTGAAATCAGCGCGTGCCGGAGACCGCAAGCCTTTGAGGAAATCGCGAGCCTGCTTTTCGGCGCGCGTGTTGAGGGTTCGGAAGATGGCACGGCCACGAGCTGTGAGCTGCAGGTCGGCGGCGCGGCTGTCGCGCTTCGAAGTCTTGCGCGTGAGGAGACCGGTCTTTTCAAATTTCGTCAGGATGCGGCTGAGATAGCCGGCGTCGAGGCCAAGGGTTTCGCCAATCTCGCTTGCCTGCGTTTTCGGGCGGGTGGCCAGCTCGTAGATCACGCGGCCCTCGGCGAGCGAGAATTCGGTGCGCAGGAAACCTTCGCTGAGGGTGCCGAGAAAGCGCGTGTAGACGCGGTTGAATTGGCGGAAGGCGGCGGCATCGGCAGCGAGGGCGGCATCCTGAGGCTGGCGGGTCATGGAAAACAGCATGCGCCGGTTTAGTTGACGCCGTCAAGTAATTCGAAAAGCAGATCGGTCCGACCTAATAAACACCAGGAATCAGCCGCTTCGTCGTACGGCTGTACTCGGCGTACTCAGCCCCAAACGCGCCGAGCAGCGCCTGTTCCTCTACGTGGATCCGGTAGAGCACGGCGAGCGTGGGCAAAAGCAGCATCAATGCGAGGCAAGCCCAGTTCCGGGAATGCAGGCCCACGGCCAAAAAGCAGATTTCCAGCCCCAGGTAAGAAGGATGCCGCACCACGGAATAGAGCCCGCTGCGCTGGATGGTCTGAGAAGCATGCGTGGCGACGTTGACGGTGAAAAACTTGCCCAGAGTAACGATGGCCGTGATACGAATCGCCAGTCCGATCAGCATGAG
>PMAD01000101.1:4849-5713 GCA_003152415.1 Acidobacterium sp. | reverse complement strand
GACAGTTTTGCCGCGTAGAGGTAGCGGCGGCGGACGAGTTCCTCCAGCGCGAAGAATTGCCGGCGATCCGGAGAAGCCGCGGCCATCCCGCTGTTGTCGAGGGGAAAGAGCAGCGCGTCCACATACGGCACCCAAAGGAATCGTGGCGGCTCGACTCCGGCGCCCATGGCGACGCGGTTCGCGAGCATGGTGCCGATCTTCGCCTGATCGAGCACCCAAGCTGGGTATTGCTCGCCGTGTTGCGCTTTCACGCGGGCGCGCGCGTCGTTCAGCCGCTGCAATCCAGCGGAATCCAGAGGCGGCGGCGAATCGAATCCATAGAGCGCCTTCCAGGCCGCGCCGAGGAGCGGAAAGTCGGGGCGCAGCGCGGGCGGATCGGACTGCGGCTCCATGTTGGAAACGGGAAGCGCGTCGAATTCTTTTTCGGTCGCGTCGAGCGGCGGCGCGAGCACCGGGTGCGCGTGGTTGTCGGTGGCCTGGACGGCGTCGATCGCCTGCGCGATGTCCGGATCGATCGTCGAGGCCGCTCCTTCGCCGGTGGCCGGCGCATCACGGCCGCTACAGGAAAGGACCGCGAAGAGCACTCCCGTGGCCGCCAACGCAATCATTGGACGCGCTGCAACTGTGAGCCGACGCGGTTTGGCGGAGAGTGCACGCAGAGGCATCGCTTTCACGCAACCAGTGTGCCACGCTGAGCTATGACGATGCGCGGCGGTCGGTTCGTCATGGAGTGGCATCCGGCGGAGCGTGGCTGGCAGGGCCTGTTGCGAGGGTCGTGAGGTTATCCAGGGTGAAGACCGCGGGAGCCGGGGAGCCGTCGGCGTTCCAGAGGTCGTGTTCGGGCGCCCAGTAGAGGACGCCGAG
>PMAD01000101.1:0-4843 GCA_003152415.1 Acidobacterium sp. | reverse complement strand
GGCGTGTAGCCGGTCTCCATCACGAGAAAATCCTTGTGATAGCGGCGCGCGCACTCCTGCATGTTGTTCCGGAGTTCCTCGAGAGTCCCGTGCCCCCAGGGCGGATAGAAACTTTCCGCGATGATGTCGTAGTGCACGTGAGCAGCGTTGAGATGGTCGAAGAACCACTCGGTCGTGTCCCAGTGACCGCCCTTATCGATGTGCATTGCGATGCGGGGAGGCGTATCGCCGGCGCCTGATTTGACGCCGCGGATTCCTGCCTTCAGTAGCCGGGTCAGGTGCTTCCACTGGAGCGCTTCGTCATAGGGAGCCGGCGGATTGTACTGCGTGGAGCCGGGAACCTGCAGCTGCGCGAGCGGCCAAGCGGTGCCGCGGGTGATTTCGTTGCCGATCTGGACGATGTCTGGCATCGCACCGGCATTCTTCAGGGTCCGAATCGTGTCGTGCGCGTATCTCTCCCACTGCTTTGCCAGTTCGTCGAAATCCATTCCTCGCCACGCGACGGGAATTTCCTGATGCTGCGGGTCGGCCCAGGTGTCGGAGAAATGCAGGTCGAGAATCAGGATGGCCCCGGCAGATTTGATTTTCCTGGCCAGGGGAATGGCGTTTTCGAGGGTGTTGTCAGGAGCGTTTCTTACCGGCGAGACAAAGACGCGAACGCGGAACGCCGTCCAACCGTGATGCGTGAGGATGGTGATCTCGTCGCTCGGCTTGCCGTCTTCCTGATACGGCGGGAGCGGCCAGCGGGTGGGAGCGTCGAGCGCCGATGTATCGGCGCCGAGGAAGAATTTCGGGGACAGATCGACTTTCTGGGCCATCGCCGGAATCGCGGCGAGGCAGCAGAGAAGCGCGCCGGCCAGGGTGCGTGCGCAGGCTCTCACCCCCCACCCCCCTCCCCCCGGGGTGGGCCAAGTGATTCATTCTGCGGGGCGCATTGGGTACCGTGAATCAGGTATTACCCTCCTTCGTATCGGTCTGCGAGACTAGCTAAGGAATCGCGGCGCGGATTCCAAGTTCGTCTGCAATGTCGCCTAATCGCCGGTCTCGGGTCCAGATCGAGATGGACCTGTCGAACAAGGCAGAGGCTATGAGATGAAGATCGACGATGCCGATTCCTCTTCGGTACAGCCTCCGCAGCTCGACCAGGGCGAACAACTCATCCGTACCCACGACCGGAGCCTGAACCAGCAGAGACAGGTCATTCAACACCTTCTCCCTGCCGGCGATTGAACCCAGCGCGAGCTCCAATCGCACAAGTGGATGGGCCGTAACCTCGTCGTTTTGGAGCAGATCCTGGAGTTTCGCATCCGGGGTTCGCAGATGATCGATCCAGACCGAAGTATCAACGAGGATCATGTTCTTCTCTGCGGCGCGGCGCGGCTTCCGCGGCCGGGTCGCTTCCCCCGAGAGCCGCCAGGCGCCGGGCAGCCTCGTTGCGGACAAGCCGGGTGAGCGCCTCCCTGACCAGAGCAGCCTTCTCTTTGATACCGGTGTAGTGTTCGGCCTGCCGGATCAATTCGTCGTCGAGCGCGATGGTTGTGCGCATGGAAACCTCAATATGCAGATATTAGCATCGTTTCGATGCTATTTGGAGTGCCTAGCGGCCGATATTTTGAAAAGACACCCCCTCCTGTGGCCGCATTCACACGAGGCATTCACACGAGACCTGGCCAACGGAAAGGGCACGGACTCCTGGAGCCTACGGCTCTTCGGAAGTCGCAAACAGAAAAGCTCTGTTCGGACCGGGTGGAAACCGGGCGGACAGAGCTTTCCCTCTTTTTAGGTTAGGATTTTTGCGCAGCAGCTTCAAGCAAACTCGAAGGGCCGCGCGGTACGAAGGTCATGAGGCGGGCAGGGCCCTGGGGGAAAAGGACCCAGTTTCCGGCAACCCGTTGGCGACGATCGACATTGACTCATCGACATGAGTCAAATAGACTCATCTCATGGCTAAGCGGCTCCAGGTCATCGTACAGGACCCTGAATATCGGGATATCCAGCGGGCGGCCCGTTTGCGGCGCATGTCGATTGCCGAGTGGGTGCGGCAGGCGCTGGTCCAGGCGCGCAGGAGCGAACCCAGCCGTGAGGTCGCCTCCAAGCTGGAAGTGATTCGAGGGGCGGCACGCATGGATTTTCCCACCGCCGATATCGACCGTATGCTCGAAGAGATCGAGCGGGGTTACGGATCTGGCATGCAGCCGTGATCTTCGTCGACTCGAACATCCCCATTTATCTGGTGGGCGCGCCCCACGTTCACAAGAGCGATGCCAGGCGTTGGCTGGAGGAACTGGTGCGGGGAGAAGAGCGGCTGGTGACAGACGCGGAAGTGCTGCAGGAAATCCTTCACCGCTATGTTTCGATCGAGCGGCGAGACGCGATCCAGCCGGCGTTTAATGCTTTGCTGGGGGTCGTCGATGAGGTGTTTTCCGTAGACCAGGCGGCAGTCGAGGGAGCCAAGCAGATCGTGCTCGGCCACAACGCGATTTCGGCGCGCGATGCTGTCCATCTGGCCGTTATGCAAATCCGCGGCGTCAAGAAAATCCTGAGCTTCGATCGAGGATTCGACGGTTTTCCAGGAATCACTCGCTTAGGCTGAGGTGGGCCAGGGGACAGGCACTACGGAAATACGTGACGACCCGACGCAAGCGCCCGACTCTCGGTCCCGGGCCATTTATTGTTGCCCGGAGGAACCGGTCAGATGCGCATGGGCAAGGGAGTTGGCGGCAAAAAGGAAGCTCTGTTCGGACCGGGTGGAAACCGGGCGGACAGAGCTTTCCTTATTTTTAGGTTAGGATTTTTGCGCAGCAGGTTCGAGCAAATTCGAAGGGGCGCGCGGTACGAAGGTCATGAGGCGGGCAAGCCAAGGCGAGGTGGGTGAAAGTTCCGGTTGGCCGACCAACCGGACATTACTCGGGAAAATGACCTCTATGAGCGCTTTGCGCTGCTATCGATATTCCGGGGTGCAGGCCAGGCATTCATTGATGAAATAAGCCAGCTTCATCGGTATTAGTTCCTGATTCCTGCGCTTTCCCGCCTCGCTTCCAGCAGCACCGGCACATCTCGATCCGCATCCTTCCAGAGTGCGAGAAAATCGTCATATGCGGCCGTGGCCTTTGCACTATCCCCGTCCATCCTGTACGCTCGGGCCAGTTCCAGCCGCGCCAGCGCACCAACCGGATCGCTGACAACGACCCCGCGATGATCCAGAATCTTCTGAAACTCCGCCGCGGCTTCCGCTCCGCGCCCTTCTGCCAGAAAAGCCTCTCCCCGCACGTAGACCGGATACATCGCGCCAACCATTAGTCTCGGCGAACCAGTCTCATACGGGATCGCGCTCTGTAACTCTTCGATCGCCTTTGCCGCATCGCCGCGCTGCAATGCAAACACCGCTTTCAGCGTGGGCATATAGCTGAACCGCGCGGAAGTGTCCTCCGGGAAGCGCCTCTCAATATCATTCGCGAGAGCCTCGGCGTGGGCCATCTCCCCTGACTGCGCCAGCGCAAACGCAGCGCCATACTCCACTTCGCGATTCCGCGACAGCTTCAACGCCCGCCCCGCTCGCTGTCTCGCCTCCGCGCGATTCCCGAAGAGCGCTTCCCGCACCGCAGCGCCAACTTCCCACAAGCCGGCACGCTCCTGCTCTCCCGTGCGCTCGCTGAAAGTGACAGCTCGATCCGTCGCGTTCCTCGCCTCCGTGAGCCGCCCGTAATACGCCAGCGCAAACGCTTCTTTGTCTGAAATCCATCCCTCTCCGCCAGTCCGCCGCCGCGCCCGCGCCGACGCCTGTTCCATCCCCGCCCGATCCCCCTTCAGAAAGGCGAGATCGTATGCCAGCATCACGTGTTCATCGATCTCTACTCCTCGTTCAGCGGCAAGCCGCAACCCATTCTCAGCGTCGTCCAGCCGATTGAGGTACATGCTGTTGGCCGCGAGACTGTAGTAGGCAATGCCAAAATCCGGATCGAGTCCGATTGACTTCCGCGCCCAATCCAGTGCGACTTCGTATCGGGCCGCCACCCTGTTCATGTACCCGGACAGCATCGTCGTTGGAATCGGATCGCGCGGATACGCCCGAGCCCATGTTTCGCATGTCTCCCTCGCCACTTCCATGTTTCCGATGACCAGCGCCTCGTAATTCGCCGTGATGAAAAACTTCTCTGGATCGCTTGTCCGTTCACGCAACTGCCACGCCCTGCTCAGGCTCCCGGAGGAGAGGTCAGATTCGTCGATATCCTGATAGATTCGTCCCAGAGCCGCATGCGCCATCGCAAAATTCGGATCGATCTCCACGGCTTGCCTGAAAAACGGCATCGACGCAGTCGCGCCGCTCGCGAAGTGAACTTTCCAGGCCGTCGAATAGGCCCCCAGTGCTTCAAGTGACGTTGTCGTTGCCTCGGCAAGTGGAGTATTGTGCTGATCGATTGTCTCCAGTGACTCACCCACGCGCTTTCTGAACCTGCTGGCAATCTGGCTCAGCGTATTCAGGACATCTTCCCTGCGCGCCGCTTCCGCGAGCTCCTCGTCCAGCGTCTCCCCGGTCCTGCAACTCTTCGCGCTCAAACCCAGTACATATTGGCTCCCCAGCCTCGCAATCGACCCCTCGAGCACCGCCGCGCTGCCGGTTCTCGCGCAGACCTCCCGCGCCAGCTCCGGTGTCAGCTTCACATCGCCCGACATCCCCATCAACGCAAGCGTGTGCCGGATCCTCCGATCCGAAATCAAACTCAGGTACGGCGACTGTTCCAGTTGCACCGCAATGCCTTGCCGGAGCGTGTCGTCAAAGACCTTGTCTCCCGTCGAATTCGCAAACTCGGCCAGCACAACCGTGTCTCTTGCACTCAACACA
>PMAD01000119.1 GCA_003152415.1 Acidobacterium sp. | reverse complement strand
ACAAAGACTATAGCGTTTTTGTCGGCTCTGTTCTGGCGATAGAAAACAGCCTGTTTTCGATCTGAAGTCTCCCGCGCCGCTTAATGGTGTTCAAACGGTGTTCTAGGACAGACAAGCATTTGGTGTGGAATCACGATCTCACCGGTTGATAATCACGCCAAAGCCGGAAATGCGCCAAAACGCCAGCTTGGGCGTACAGTGCGAAATCCAATATTGATTGCTGCAGCTAACGTTGGTGATGTTGTCTGCCTGGTGATACCGCGACATGACAACTGATCCGATTTGACTGCATTGATTAGAGGGCGACGGCCACTGGAGTGAAGGTCAGCGTGAGCACCGTGATGTCGTCCTGCTGGCCGTAGGTGCTTGCTGCAAGGGCGATGCTGTCGGCGGGCTCCGTGGAGATGGCGCGGGTGCGGTCGAAGCCGTAGAGTTCGCCGGCAGCGTTCTGCGCTTCGACGACGCCATCGGAAAGAAAGGTGAGCGTGTCGCCGGGGGCGAGGGTCAGCGTGGATTCCCCCCAGGTGGCATCGGAGGTGATGCCGAGGGGCAGGCCGAAATCGCACGTCTGCTCGTCGCCGTTACGATACGGGGCGAGATGGCCGGCATTGGCAACCGTGATGGTTCCATTTGGTTCGATGCAGGCGACGAGGCAGGTGACGAAGCCGCCGCGCAGGCTGCCGACCAGGCTCTCATTCAGCCCACGCAGGATTTCTGCCGGACCGCAGGCCGCCATCATCCGCAGTGATCCCATAATGGCCGACACGGTCATGGCGGCGCGCAGGCCTTTGCCGCTGACATCGCCCACCACGATCTGCACGCCACCCGTGTCGAGCGGGCGGATGGCATAAAAATCCCCGCCCACCTGCGCCGCGGGCCGATACACGCTCTCGATGCGGAAGCCGGGGACCACCGGCGGAGCAGTCACCAACTGCTCCTGCATTTCGCGAGCAGCCTCGAACTCGACGCGCAGATGCTGGCTCTGCTTCCACGCGGCCACGGCGCGCTCGACCAACATCCCGGCAATCGCGAAACCGCTGACCACGGACCCCAGGTCGAAGAGGCTGATGTCAGCGTAACCAGCCACCCAGTGCGCGCGGAATCCGAAGTGGGCCATGGCCGAGGCCATCGGAATCGTCGCCATGGCCGCGGCAATGACGCGGTTGTAGCGCCGCACGAAGAGCACCCACAGGTTCGCGCCGATTGTGATCAGGTTGAAGATCTGGACGCTCCACGTCGTCAGGGCCAGCGCGACATGCAGCCCCGCAGAAGGATGCAGGACGAGATCGCCAGCCAGGGTGCCCGCGTTGAAGACGATCCAGCATGCGTGAGCGGTCCAGCGCCACACTCCTCCCGGCAGGCCGTGCACGGTGCGGATAAACTCCACCGTGATGAGCATGGTGGGAAAGGTGAGCAGGACCCACAGCAGCCCCCAGTGCTGATAGTGGATGCCCAGACGCCCCTGATCGGTCGCCACGAAAAAGCCTTCGTAGATGGGATAAGAGATCAGGAGGGCGCTGCACCAGGCCAGCTCCGCGCGGCGCGTCCAGCACCAAAAGACGAACAGACCGAGGCCTGTGAGGCCGAGAAGCGCATTCAGAGCCAGATCGGGGATACTGCCGAGCAGCCCGCTGAGCCGCTCCGCACGATCGACCGCGTGGGTGGTTGCTGCGTTGCCGATGGCCAGATCGACGGAAGTCCGGAAATTGGATCCGCTCCCTTCGCCGAAAGCAGCCGTTATCTGCGAGCCCCGCGATGTGGGCCGGGATCGCGGCATATACCAAACGCGCATCGCGACCACTGCCGTTGAACCGGGAGTTGCCGCGCCCGCGGGCAAATCGAAGACGGCCGAGGGCGGCAGATACACGGGATCGCCACTGGGCGGGAATGCTCCCTGCGCGCCGACTGCGCGGCCGTTCACGAAAACCTCGGCAGCTCCGGGATGCGTTCCGCTGAGCTGCCAACGAAGCGCCAGTGGTTCGCTTGCGCTCGTGGGGATGGCCACGGGGATGCGCACCCAGACGAATCCGTCCGAATCGAAGAGGGGCAGGCGCCAGCGCCCATTCTGCCCCTGCACCCACCCGCTGTCGTCGAAAGTCGGATTAGCCCCCTGCATATTGTCACCGTAGTGGTAGCGAATGACGGGGGAGGTGGGAGTCGTCGGCGACGTCTGGGCGAGGGCAGCCGGCGAAAGCAGGCAGAGGAGCAGCACGAGCTTACGCACGCAGCACCTCGGCGGATGCGTAGCTCAGGGTAAGGACGGTGATGTCGTCTTCCTGGCCGAATTGCTGGGCGGCGGCGGCGATCTGCTCGGCGGATTGGGCGCAGAGCTCGGCGATGCGATCGAATCCCATTAGCTCGCCGGATGCGTCGCGGGCTTCGACGACGCCGTCGGTGAACAGGGTGAGCTGCGCGCCGGGCGCGAGCTGGAGTGTGGATTCGGTGTAGGCGGACTCGGGGCTGAGGCCGAGCGGGAGGCCGTTTTCGAGGGCGAGCTCTTTGCCGTCGAGGTAGGGCGGGATGTGACCGGCGTTAGCGACGATCAGGCTTCCGTCGACATCGGCGCGCAGGACAAGGCAGGTGGTGAACCCTCCGCTGTTGCGGCCGATCATGCGCTGGTTCATGGCCCGCAGGATCTCGCCCGGCAATTGCGTATAGTGAGCGAGAGTGCGGAAAGTACCGACGAGNNCCGCCGCCCTTGGTGTGAACAACCTGGTAAAAGTCGCCACCCACTTCACTCGCCGGCTTGTAGACCGTTTCAATTTGGAAGCCGGCTACGTCCGGCGTCTCGGCGGGGATGAGCACTTGCTGAACGGCACGCGCTGCCTCCCACTCGGCCACCGCCCGCGCCTGCTGGTGGCTCACGCGATTGAAGCGCAGAAAAATGACAATGACGATGGAGAAAAGGTAGAGCAAATTCCCCGGATCGTCGACGCGAATGAAGAATGGGCCGATCGGTATCGGATTGCCGATGGACGCCAGGTGCGCCGAACCAAGCCACGTGCCGATAAGACTCAGATCAATGAGGCAAATGGAAAGCAACGGCAGCAGGCTCGGTACGAAGAGCCACCCCGCCTCGCCGTTTCCCCGGCGGTACCACACAAAAAGCAGCACAGGCAGGATGAATGCCGCCGGAACCAGGAGGGCGGCCTCGATCGCCTGATAGGGATAGAAATCGAGCGCACCGAGCCACAAACACGGCAGCAGCGTAACGATCGCCAGCAGAATGACTCCCTGGTAAACGCGCCAGGCTCGCGTAATCCGCTGCCCCGCAAACGCGAAGGTGAACTCGATCTGCGCGATCGGCGCAAGATAGATTGCCGGTAAGGTGACGAAGATAAATTTCACTGGGGTGTGGGAGATTCCCATGAAACTCAGACAAAGCAGGTTCAAGCCTATCCAGAAATACTCACGATGATTGGGCTGGAATCGGGAAAGCAGGATCAGCGGAATGGCGGCCAGTACCAGCAGCAATGCAATTCCGTAGCGGACGGTGAAATTCCTCAACAGTTGGTCCTGGCGGGCGGTTGCAGCGTCATCAATCGCTCCCAAAGTGCCAAGGGAAATCCGGATCGCGAGGCGAGCGGGACTCCAGTGGAAAAGACTGTTGCCGGGAACCCGTGTGTGCACCGCAAGGACGCATGGGCTGGCCTCGACGCTGCACTCGCCATCTTCGAGCGCTGCCACCCAGTTGCTCGCAGTCCACGAAATTCCCCATGCGGAGCGCACCCGGGCCCCCGGCAGGAGTCGACCGTTGAGATAGACCTCGAATATCCCGGCGGCTCCAGAATCAAGCAGGGCCAGAGGACGATGATGGGCGGGGAGATCAAGCCGCAGCCGATACCAGCGCTCGTCGTAGGCGCCCGGTGTGGGCGTGTGCGGAGCGTTGAGAGTAGTAAGCTGCCAGGACGAGTCGTCATAGCTGGGTGTCGCCCACGCTTTGTCGTTCCCGGAGTGGGTGCGCCA
>PMAD01000269.1 GCA_003152415.1 Acidobacterium sp. | reverse complement strand
AATGTGATTTTGTCGGACTGCGAGCGATGCTCGCTGGACTGGCTGGATCACGGGAAGCTGCTGCGGATCGCGCATGCTCCCGATGCGCTGCGAGAAGAAGCAGAAGCGTAGGGACCAGCTGTTCAGGCGGACGCGTTGAGCGGAATCCCGGGTCTCAAGTTCGAGACCCGGGCCAGCCATCGCGCGGTTCCCTTCCCGTCCCTTAGTGCTGGCTGAACATCTCCATTACGTCTTTGCGCAATGCTATGCGACTGGCTTCGCGGGTGTAGAACATGTGGCCGCCGGGAAANNCAGGAGAGGTCGTTCCATCCGTGAACGATCATGACGTGGAGTTTGGGATCGGCGGCGACGGACTCGCGAAGCTGGGCCGCCGAACCGGTGCGCATATCCTGGTCGCGGCTCCAGTGCGAGCCCACTTCATAGGAGAGCGCGTTGTAGCGGGCTTCGACTTTCCAGCCCACGACGCGCGTATCGAAGTCGACCATCGCAGTAGTGGTGGGCGCGATGAGCGTCGCCAGCAGCGGATCGTTGGCGCGCTGCTCGGGCGCGTAGGGGAATGGATCGAACATGGTCACGTTAGAGTCGTAAACGGAGCCGAGCTTGCCCTCTTCGCGGTGAACTTCGCGGAGATACGCGCCGGTTTCGAGGCGGCCGCCGGATTCCTTCACGAAGGTGGGATCGAGGCCGGTCATGTCGGTGACTTTCTTGATCATGGCGTCGGTCGCGGCCTTGTCGGAGGGTCCCTTGATTAACGTCGTGGCGTATTCGCCGAGGGTGTAGTCGATGACCGGCTTCATGGCTTCGGGCGTGAGCTGGTGCTCGCGTTCGAGATGCGCGGCGGTAATGGACGGCAGCGTGACCAGCCAGGGCAGCGGCGAGAGGTCGCCGTTCTGCTCGAGGGTGGGGTTGAGATACGGAGAGACGAGGACGACGCCGTTCATGGCGACGCCGAGCTGCGACTGCAGGAAGTAGGTGATGCGGGGGCCGCGGAATCCGCCGTAGCTTTCGCCGACGAGGTATTTGCGGGATCCGAGGCGGTCGTTCTTTACCAGCCAGTCGTAGATGCAGCGCGAGAGGTACTCGATGTCGGGCTCGGTGGTGTAGAAGAGCTTGCGGGTCTGGTCCGTGTCGACGAGGGAGCGGCTGAAGCCGGTGCCGATGGGNNTCGAGGAAGACGAGGTCGGTGAAGTCGAGCCAGGTGCCCTGGTTGTCGATGAGGGTGGGTGGATCGGAGGGGCTGTCGCCTTCGTTGCCGGCGTTGAGGTGCTTGGGGCCGATGGCGCCGAAGTTGAGATAGACCGAAGCCGCGCCGGGTCCGCCGTTGAGGGCGAAGGTGACGGGGCGATTGGGGCCGTCGACGGTGTAGGCGGTGTAGACGAGCTGGCCTGCGGCTTTGCCGTCGGTGTCGCGCACGAAGAGCGTGCCGACGGTGACTGTGTAGGTAAGCTTCTTGCCGTCGAGGGTGATGCTTTGCTCGACATGGGCGTCAGGAGGCAGCGGCGGGAGGGGATGCGCTTCGGCGGTTTTGTCGGGTGCGGGCGGTTTGGCGGCCTGCGGCGCAGTGGGTGTGGGAGGCCGGGGGCCATCTTCATCAGACTGCGCGGCGACGGGGAGACAAGGCAACGCGGCGAAGGACAAGACGGCCAGAGCGAGGGCGAGGCGCTTGGGGGCGCGGGCGAGCGATGAAACTTTCATGAGCAACACGATATATCGAAACGGTGAGTCCGGGCCATCGCCGGCAGGCTGGCACTCTTTTTCGGACGACTGCTGTTGTCGAGTTGGCGCTTCGATGGCTGGAGCCAGCTTCACCAGATGTGGATGCGATCGTCGGGCGCGAGGTAGAGGGTCTCGCCCGGTTTGACGTCGAAGGCCTTGTACCAGGCATCGGAGTTGCGAACCGTGGCGGCGCGGAACTGTCCGGGGGAATGCCCGTCGGTCAGGACCTGGCGACGCAGAGCGGCCTCGCGGGTCTGTGAACCCCAGTTCTGGCCGAAGGCGATGAAGAACTGCTGATCGCCGGTGAAGCCATCCTGCGTGGGGCCCTGAGCTCCATGCTGTGAGGCGCGATAGCCGTCGTAAGCGGCCGCGATGCCGCCCAGGTCGGCGATGTTCTCGTCGATGGTCTGCTTGCCGTTGACGTGGACGCCGGGGAAGGGCTCGTAGGCGTCGTACTGCTTCTCGAGTTTTTCCGCCTGCTGCTCGAAGTGGGCGTGATCTTCGGGGGTCCACCAGTTGCGCACGCGGCCTTTGGAGTCGAAAGCGCTGCCCTCGGCGTCGAAGGTGTGGCTGATCTCGTGGCCGATGACGGAGCCGATAGCGCCGTAGTTGACGGCGGCCGGGGCCTGAGGATCGAAGAACGGCGGCTGCAGGATGGCGGCGGGGAAATTGAGGGCATTTTGCAGCGGCAGGTTGACGGCGTTGACGGTTTGCGGGGTCATGGACCACTCATGACGGTCGACAGGCTTGCCGATGCGGGCGATTTGCATGTTGAAATACCAGACCGAGGACCGCCACAAATTGCCGAAGGCATCATCGGGTCGAACTTCGTAGGCGGAGTAGTCCTTCCAGGTTTCGGGATAGCCGATGCCGACGTAGAGCGTGTCGAGCTTGGCCTGGGCTTCGGCGCGTGTCGACGGTGCGAGCCACGTGAGCGCGTCGAGCCGCTTGTGGTAGGCGGCGATCAGGTTGGCGACCATGGCCTGGGCCTGCGCCTTGGCGTCGGGGGGGAAATATTTCTGCGCGTAGATCTGGCCGACGGCGTCGCCGAGGCAGGCATTCACGAGGCCNNTCAATCAGGTGGTAGCTGAGCCAGTCTTTCCATGTGTCGATGGGCGTGGAAGCGACGAGGGCGGATTCACCGGCGAGTGCGGTGGGCGTCCAGACCATGAACTGTTGCTGCGGGGCGAGGTCTGCGCCCGCGAAGTATGCATCCCAGTCGAGCCCAGGGGCTTTCGCGGCGAAATCGCTGCGCTGCCAGAGATTGTTGGCTTTGGCGATGTCTTCAATGTCGGCGAGGCTGATATGGGTTTCGGCAATGGCGTGCTCGAGGGCGATGACCCGCGTGGCCCGCGCGCCAGGGTCGTCGAGGCCGGCGAGCCGAAACATTGCGGCGACGTGGACGGCATACTTCGCGCGCACGTCCCGCATGCGGTCGCTGTCGTTGAGGTAGTAGTCGCGGCTGGGCAGTTCCAGGCCGCCCTGCAACAGGTAGGGGATGTAGTGGTCGGAATCGGCGAAGCCGGGAGCGACCCAGANNTGTTCAGCAGGTCGACATCGGCGCGCAGGGTTTTGCCGAGGGCGAGCGCGAGGTCATGCTGGTTGTGGATAGCGGCGATTGCAGCCAGATGCGGATCGAGCGGCTTCATGCCGCGGGCTTCGATCGCGGCCTCGTCCATGTAAGCGTTGTAGAGGTCGGCGATTTTGCGGG
>PMAD01000147.1 GCA_003152415.1 Acidobacterium sp. | reverse complement strand
GGACCATACCAATTAGTTTCAGACGCCCGGCGGGCCGTTATTTCCGGTAGTGGTGCAGGTTGCCCGTTGATGAGGTGAAGGGGTGTAGCTTTGGCGAATGGATTGCCGCGCAAGAAAACGCCGCCCAGGAGGGCAGCGCAAAGGAACTCCAAGTTGTTCTTGGTGTTCGCCAAGGGTACGCATTGCCGGAACTGGCGTCAACGGAAAAAGGCCGCCAATAGGGGATGTGATGACAGAGCAAAGAGGTCGGGGGTAGACTTCAGGTCCGCGCGGGGTGCGTCTTCTGGGGCGTCAGGAAGGGCGGAAAATCACTCTGTGAGGCCGTCCTCCGCGACCCCGCGCGCGTCTGAGAGACGACTGCCTGGATTACAAAGTTTCCGCTGCCTTCCCGCAGACTGAGGAAAAGTGGAGCCCAAAAATCGAGGCCCGCTCCTGGCTGACACCAGCGGGCCCCACACACAGATTTGAGGATACGGATTGCACGAGGATGGCACGTAGCGGCTGTGGACGGCAAGAGTACCAAAGTTTGGAAAATCGGGGGGAAAGCGCGGGGATCGGCCGTAAGGCTTCGCGTTGACTCCAAGCATGATCGGACACCGTCATCGACTCTGAAGGAATCTTTCGATCACTTCTAAGCTCCCTTGTGTGGGCTGATGTTCCCCGGCTTCCCAGCCCTGCAACGTGCCCGGATCGACACTCAATAGCTCCGCCATCTTCCGCTGGGTCAGACCGAGTTCTCTGCGTGCTGAGACGAGGCGCTCCGGGAGCGAACTGGCGGGCGGCAGCGGGTCGTAGCCGAGGAACCGAATGATGGCCGGGATGTAGCGAATGACCGGGGTGGATGCGTTGCGTTCCCAGTTTGTGATTGTGGCTTCGTAAACGCCGATTTGCTCCGCGACCTGCCTTTGCAGGAGTTTGAGGTCCAAACGGCGGGTGCGGATATGGTCGCCTAAGCTATTGATTTCTTTTGGGTACTGCTCGGGCTTGGGTTTTGGGGCGCGAAGCTCAGCATGGCAAAAAGGCAACGCAGGGATGCCCCTGCGGCTACTTCAACGACAAATCCCGCGAGTGCCACTGCACTCCGCCTATCATCCAGCGCTACGTTGCAAAAATCAGCGGCCCGCTCCTCGATCGCATCGACATCCACATCGAAGTCCCTGCTGTCCAATACAAAGAACTCCGCGGAGCCGCTGCCATCGAAAACTCCGCCACCATCCGGGCCCGCGTCCTCGCCGCCCGGGACCGCCAGCGCCAGCGCTTCCTCTCGTCAAAGGAGAAAATCTTCTCCAACGCGCAAATGTCCACCCGTCAGATTCGCGCCCACTGCGAGCTCTCTCCCGACGCTGAAAAGCTCCTCGAGCGCGCCATGCTCCAGCAGGGACTCACCGCTCGCGCCCACGACCGCATCCTTAAAGTCGCCCGCACCATCGCCGACCTCGAAGCCGCCGAGCACCTCGCCGTCCCCCACATCGCCGAAGCCATCCAATATCGCACGCTGGATCGCAGCTACTGGGCGGGGTGACGATCATGTGCCGGCCTTCACCGCATCTGTCACCACTTGGTGATACAATTGGTGCAAAAGGAGACAAGGATGCGGGCGACCGTAACCCTCGATGACGACTTGGTGCGCAAAGCACAAAAGTATTCCGGCATTCAGGAACGGTCGGCGCTGCTGCGCGAGGCGCTGAAGGCGCTGATCCACATCGAAGCCTCGCGCCGCCTCGCGGCTTTGGGCGGTACCGAACCGGAACTGGAATCCATTAAGCGCACGAGGGCCGACCGGTTGTGATCCTCGCCGATACATCCGTCTGGGTTGATAACCTCCGCAGCCCGGACCCGGCGATGACCAGGCTTCTGGCAGCCGGCAAGATTGCCATGCATCCATTGGTTGCGGCAGAAGTGGCCTTGGGATCGCTGCACAATCGCCGCAGGAAACTCGCCGTCCTGGACGCGCTCTGGCAGGTCAACGTAGCGGAAATCGATGAGGTGCGGCGTCTCATCGAGTCTCACGCTCTCTATTCCAGGGGGCTCGGAGTGACCGATCTCCATCTGATCGCATCCTGCCTGATGACGCTGGGCGTGCAGCTGTGGACCAGAGACAAGGCCCTCCAAACCGCCGCGCGCGGTCTCGGGATCGACGCCAATCTACACTAACTCCTGACCTTACAGCTTCTTCGCCACCAACTGCCCCAGCTCCTTCAGCCGCTCGTCGCTCCCCGATCCCTGCAGAAAGAACCGCACGTTCCCCTTCCGCGCGTGCAATCCATGCCGCGAATCGAAATACGCCTCGTCGCCCACACCTGTCACCGGCTGCGGCGGGCTGTAGAACATCCTCAGCTGCGCGAACAGTTTCGTCGCCTCGTCCGGCGAAGGATCGAAGTAAATCCGGAACAGCAACTCGCCGCCCAGCGCCTGGTAATGGCAATCCTTCCCCTCGGCCGTATTCTCGAACGGCCGCGGCGCGACGCTCTCCTGCGGCGGGCTGTAGCTTCCGCTCATCGTCCGGCTTACCTCAGCCGCCGACAGCAGCGTGCACGGATCAGCCGGCGGCGTCGCCGCGTGAACCGCGCACGTCGTTGCCAGAAACGCGGCCGCAATCCACGACATTTTTCCTGAATGAGCCATCACGCACCCTCCTCTGCCTCAAACGGCACGCTACCGTAGCACCGGAAGCCCAGGGGGCGCACGGCCCGGAGTCTCACCTGCGGCGGACTTCTTTAAGGCTTCGCCGCCCCCAGCCCCTGCGCACCCATCGCCGTGATCAGGATCGCCTCGTTCGCCGCCGCGGAGCTCGTCGTCCCCACCACCACCACATTCGAATCGCCGCCCCCGTAGTAATAGCAACGCGACCACGTTTCCTTGCTGGTGAGCGCCACGCAGTGAAACGTCTCCGGCACGTCCTTCGCCAGATCCGACCCGCCCAGATTCGAATGGTAGGTGCGATATTGCCCACTCGGCATATCGTTTTCGTGCACTTCCTGCATCTGCTGGTTGCGATCCGGATTGGCGTGCGCCCCCGCAGCGGCCGGACTCGCATAAATTCGAAATTCCACGCTGCTCTTCGCGCCCTCGCCGGGCCCCGAAATCGTGTAGCGGATCTCGTGGTCCGCGCCGCCCGCGGGCTTCGCGATCGTCTCCTGCCCGACGTATGTCATCGAGCCGTCGAACGCGCTCACCTTCGCCGCATCCAGCGCGCGCTTTGCAGTGTTTTCTGAATCCCCAACGGTGGACGGAGATGCGGCAAACGCAACCGCTCCGCAAACGATCGACAACCCCAGGCTCATCATGAGCACACTGGACCACTCACACCACTTGTTGGACATATCGCTGTATTTTAGTCTCCCGCCGCAATTCTCCACCCGAAATCGGTGGGATCCCGTCACCCGTAATCTCCATCCGACTCAAGGGTCCCCCACGACCGCGTTTCGTCGACGGCGTGGAAATATCGGGGTCCCCGTCGACAGCATTTCGTCGACGGAGTGGAATGACTTACCCTCATAAAGGAATTTTCTTTCAGGAGAACCATGCGAGCACTCGTCAAGGCCCGCGCCGAACGCGGCCTCTGGCTCGAGGATGTACCCGAGCCCGATTACGGCATCAACGATGTCCTCATCCGCGTTCGCCGCACCGGCATCTGCGGCACCGATGTCCACATTTATCAGTGGGACG
>PMAD01000025.1:5458-8534 GCA_003152415.1 Acidobacterium sp. | reverse complement strand
AGACCGAAGCCGTGATCATGATTGGCGAGATTGGCGGCGACGCCGAGGAGACCGCGGCGGAATTTGTGAAGACTCACATGAAGAAGCCGGTGGTCGGCTTCATCGCCGGGCAGACCGCGCCTCCGGGACGCCGCATGGGCCATGCCGGGGCGATCATTTCCGGTGGCAAAGGAACGGCGGCGGAGAAGATCAAGGTAATGGAAGCGGCCGGCATTCGCGTGGCAAAATCTCCAGCAGCCATGGGAGAAACGCTCTTAGCGGCGCTGGGAGTGAAGGTCTAGTACCGAGTACCTTGTACAGATTACCGGGCAAAGACAAATCAGCTAACGACTAAGAACTAACGACTAACGACGACCTATGAAAACTCTGCAACGCACTCTTACCATCGTGAAACCTGACGCCGTCGCCAAGAACGCGGTTGGCGACATCATCGAACAGTTCGAGAAGAATGGCTTCCGCATTCTCGCCATGAAGATGCTGGAAATTTCCAAGTATCAGGCGGAGCAGTTTTACGCCGTGCACGCGAGCCGGCCATTCTATAACTCGCTCACCGACTTTATGTCGAGCGGACCCATCGTCGCTCTGGCTCTGGAGAAAGAAAGCGCCATTGCCGATCTGCGCAAGCTGATGGGCGCCACCAATCCAGCCAGCGCCGAGGAAGGCACCATCCGCAAAAAGTGGGCTTCGAGCATCGAGCACAACGCTATTCACGGTTCCGATGCCGAAGATACGGCCCGCTTCGAATTGAGTTTCTTCTTTGCGGGCTACGAACTGGCGAAATGACCGTAGCGCCGGCGGCCCGGCGCTACTGACTCTAGTTTTGGGGACAAAGTGACAAGACGCGGGCGAGAGCCTGCCCTGAGAATTGTCGAAGGGGCGCCCACGCCACGCAACCTACCCCAGCGCTTCGTACAGGTGGCCTTCCACCCGGTCTGCAATTCTTGGCAGGTCTTTGCGGGCGTACTGCAAAAAGTGCGGCGTGGTTCGATGGGCTTCGAGCGCAGCATCGTCCTTGTACTGTTCGTAGATGAAGAAGCGCCGCGGCTCAGTCTTGTGCCGGTGGACCTGATACATGAGGCAGCCGGGCTCCTTGCGGGATTCTTCGGTCAGCTTCGCAAAAATTGGGGGGACATCGGCGTCGTGCCCTGCTTTCGCCATCCACGTCACTGCCAAAACCACCATTGTGCGCTCCTTACGCAGTCTTAGTACCTGACAAACGTACCTGACAAACGGGAAGTCAATTCTAGACTTTCCGCGCCGAGGCTGTCTTCATCTCCGTTGCAAATTCGTCCACGAAGATGATTTGATCCCGGTCCGGACCAGTTGAGACCATGCCGACCTTCGCTCCCGCCTCTTTCTCAACGAACGTCAGGTATTCGCGAGCTGCCTTGGGCAACTGGTCGAACTTCGTGATGCCTTGCGTGGAAGTTCGCCACCCGGGCATCTTGTGATAAACGCACTCCAGCTTGTCGTAGCCGCTGGCTTGCGCAGGAATTTCCATCGTCTTCTTTCCATCGGCAATGTAGCCCACGCAGACCGGAATCTCCGCTAGTTCATCGAGCACATCCAGCTTTGTGACAACCAGCCAGGAGATGCCGTTAATCATGCCAGCGTAGCGCAACAGTGGCAAATCGAGCCAGCCGCAGCGCCGCGGCCGTCCCGTCACGGCGCCAAACTCCTGGCCCCGTTTTCGCAACTCCTCGCCGGCACTATCGTTGATCTCCGTCGGGAATGGCCCTTCGCCCACTCGCGTCACGTAGGCTTTGGTCACCGCGATCACCGTGCCGATGAGCGTGGGTCCCACGCCCGTCCCGGTCGACGCGCCGCCCGCCGACGACGATGACGACGTCACGAACGGATACGTCCCGTGGTCGATGTCCAGCATCGTGCCCTGCGCTCCCTCGAACATCAGGCTGTGCCCTTCGCGCAGCGCCCTGTTCAGCAGCAGCGCCGTATCGGTCACGAACGGCCGAATCTTCTCCGCTGCCGCCGCATATTCCTCGTACATCTGCGCGGGATCGAGCGGCTCCGTGCCGAACAGCGCGTGCGCAATCGCATTCTTCTCCCGGCACGCGTTCTCGATGTGCGTCTTCAGCAGATCCGTGTTCAGCAGATCCACCACCCGCAGCCCGTTGCGCGCCATCTTGTCTTCATAGGCGGGCCCGATGCCGCGGCTTGTGGTGCCAATCTTCTGCCGACCCGGCGCGCTCTCCGCCGCCAGCTCGATCATCCGGTGATACGGCAGGATCACCTGCGCCCGGTTCGAGACGAACAGCCGGCTGTCCACGTCGATGCCCAAATCCCGCAGCCGTCCCGTTTCCTTCAGGAACGCCATCGGGTCCAGAACCACGCCGTTCCCGATCACCCCGCGGCAACCGGGCCGCAGCACCCCGCACGGCACCAGCTGCAGGATAAATTTCTCCCCATTGATGACCACCGTGTGCCCGGCGTTGTGCCCTCCCGCATAGCGCGCCACCATGGAGAAGCGCTCGGAGAGCACATCGACGATCTTGCCTTTGCCTTCATCGCCCCACTGGGCGCCCACTACGACCGCCGACTTTGCCTGGGTCACCGGATTGCCTGCTTTCGTTTCTCTCACTGATCTTCCGGCGGCTCGCACACACGTTCCCTGTTACCTGCTCAACTCGCTGAACATGAATCTGAGGTGACCGTGGGTGGGCCGGATGCCGGATCAGTCCATCCGATTCCCCATCATATATCGCCCCGGCCCGGCCCGAAAGATGACCCCCGGAACCGCCCATTCGGGCGGCTTACCGCCGCTGCGCCAGCCAGATCGTGTGCTCGCCACAGGACGGATCCTCGGCCACATAGGCCACCACCGCGAAACCGATCTGGTCGAGCAGCGCGGTGTATTCCCCTGGATCGAGGCTTCCGTGGTACAGCGGTTCACCTTCAAACTCGCCAAGCACCTGACCCTGCTGAGGGCCGCTCGTGAACATCAGCGCCGCTCCCGGGCCTGCATGCTGCGCAAATATCGGGAACATCGCCCGCTGGTCCTGCGGGCTCAGATGAAAGAAGCTGTCCCACGCCAGAATGCCGTCAAACTGCCGCTCGA
>PMAD01000025.1:0-5414 GCA_003152415.1 Acidobacterium sp. | reverse complement strand
CCAGCCACGGCTTCTCGAACAGGCATCCCGGGCTCCGTAGCCGATCCCACACCGCGGCGTGCCGCTGATAAAGGCCAACAATGCGCTCAGACTCTGACGTCACCTCACAAACGCTACCATCGCGGTGCGCACCCAGCAATGCGCTTATCCGTCCCCGGGAACCCACACTCCCGCCCCCTTTTCCACCTCGGCCAACCTGCGATACTGGAGCTTCTATGAACAGTGTCTGCATCAGGTGCGGCGGTATGGGTGTGAAAGTGATTTCCTCCCCTGGCGGCGGCACTACCATCGAAACCTGCATCTGCCAGACCGAGCAGCGCGTCGCCCGCCTGCTCGCGCGCGCCTCGATCCCGGCCCGTTATGAGCACTGCTCCCTCGACAGCTACGAGCCACTTTTCGCTGGTGCCGATCGCTCTCTCGCCGATGCACACTTCATGACGCGCCGTTTCGTCGATGGCTATCCGGCCACCACCGGCGGACGCGGCCTGCTCCTTACTGGCTCCATCGGCGTAGGCAAAACCCATCTGGCCGTCGGCATTCTCCAAGCCCTCATCGTCGAAAAAGGCGTCCACGGCTTTTTCTGCGATTACCGCGAGTTGCTCAAAGAGATCCAGCACTCCTATAACCCTCAGGTCGCCACCACGGAGATGGAGATCCTCCGGCCGGTCTTCGACGCAGAAGTCCTCGTGCTCGATGAGCTCGGCGCCTCCAAGCCCACTGACTGGGTATGGGACACCGTTGCGCTCATCCTCAACACCCGCTACAACGACAAGCGCACTACCATCATCACCACTAATTACGCCGACCTGCCTGCGGGCGGCTCGCTCAGCGGGGCCAGAGGGACCAGCGGCCTCAGCGGCACCATGCGGGATGAGACTCTCGGCGACCGCATCACTGACCGAATGCGCTCCCGCCTTGCCGAGATGTGCGTCACAGTCGAGATGAAAGGGGACGACTTCCGCCAAAAAGCGGGCCGCGCTCGCTTCGGCTGATCACCCGAAAAACCACACCCCAGCCCCCACCCAGTGCAACGGCCCACCCCGTTTGCAGCATGCTCCGGCCCGCTCCATAACGGATTTCCATCGTTTCGCCTGCGAAGCGCATCATTCCTGATAGGGGCTGGAGGAACCGCAATGGCCACAGAGCAGACGCATCGCCGCCCACGCGTCACGATCCTCGGCGCAGGATTTGCCGGAACCCATGCCGCCAAAGCGCTGGCCAGGCTACCGGTGGACGTGACCGTCGTCGACCGCCGCAATCACTTTACCTTTCAGCCGCTCCTCTATCAGGTGGCGCTGGCCGTTCTTTCTCCGGCCGAGATCGCCTCGCCCGTCCGCAGCATCCTGCGCCACAACGCCAATACCGAAGTCCTCATGGACGAAGCCGTCGCCTTCGATCTCGAGGGCCGCCGCGTCCGTTTTTGCAGCGGAGCCGAAATCGCCTACGACTACCTCATGCTGGCCACCGGCGCCACCCACTCCTACTTCGGCAACGACCGATGGGAACCCCTCGCGCCCGGACTGAAAACCATCGAGGATGCCATCGAGATCCGCCGCCGCGTTCTGCTCGCCTTCGAGCTGGCCGAGCGCGAAATGCTGGAGACCGGCTCCCACCCTCCGCTCAATTTCGTCGTCATCGGCGGTGGCCCCACCGGCGTCGAGTTGGCCGGCGCCATCTGCGACATCACCCGCCGTTTCATGCGGCACGATTTCCGCCACATTGACCCTGCCACCTCGCGCGTGATCCTCATTGAAGGCGAAAAGCACGTTCTGTCCACCTACCCCGAAGACCTTTCCATCAAAGCCGAGGAGCAGCTGCGGGCCCTCGGCGTCGAAGTCCACACCAATTTGCGCGTCACCGATGTGCAGCCCGGATACGTCATCGCCGGCGGCCAGCGCATCGAAGCGGCGGTCACGCTGTGGGCCGCGGGCGTGCAGGCTTCTCCGCTCGGCAAGTTGCTCGGCGTGCCCACGGATAAGCGCGGATGCGTGCTCGTGAACAGCACCCTCAACCCCGAAGGCCATCCGGAAATCTTCATCTGCGGCGACCTCGCGCACTTCGAGCAGAACGGCCACCAGGTCCCCGGCGTCGCCCAGCCCGCCATGCAAATGGGCGACCACATGGCCCGCATGGTTGCCGCCGACCTGAATCACAAGCCGCGCAAACCGTTTCACTATTTCGACAAGGGCGATATGGCCACCATTGGACGTCTCGCCGCCGTGGCCAAAGTGGAGTGGCCATTCAAAGCCCATTGGAGCGGTTTTCCCGCGTGGATCACCTGGCTGACCGTCCACATTTACTTCCTGATCGGCTTCCGCAATCGGCTCGCCGTGCTCTCGCAATGGATCTGGAGTTACTTCACCTTCACCTATGGCGTCCGCCTCATTTATGGCAGCCAGTCTCTACCGGGATGGACCGACCGCGATGGCGCGGAAACACATCCAGGTGCGCTCCCGCCCGCGTCGCCGGACACGCAGACGCAAACGCCGTCGAAGCCCGCTGCCGCCGATTAAGCGGATTGATCCACCATCCACGCCGACTGCGCGGCACTGCTAGGATTCTCCGCCTCGTCCGTGAGGTAATCCCCCTCCCCGCCATAGGGGAACAGGGGATGGAGCGCATCGCGGTCCCGAATCAGCGCTTCTGTGTGCTCCTCATCGACGGGCTTGCCGAAATAGAATCCCTGGACAAGATCGCAGCCGAGCGCCGTGAGCCGGGTTACCTGATCCGCCGTCTCCACCCCTTCAGCCACGACTTTCAGTTTCAAAGTGCGGGCCAGCTGGATAATCGTCCGCACGATCTCCGGCGATCCGTCGCCCGCCCCCAGCTCGCGTGTGAAGGAGCGGTCGATCTTCAAAGTATTGAACGGTAGCCGCTGCAGATAACTCAGGGATGAATAACCGGTGCCGAAATCGTCGATGACCAGCGAGATGTCCATCCGCTTCAGAGCTCGCAGCGTTGCCAGAAACTGTCCGGAGTCGGTGGCCAGCGAGGTTTCCGTCACTGACCCTCGGGGTGAACGTCTCAGCGCGGCAAATGAGCGATCCTGGTTTTGCGGATGTGGTGAGGCGTGTGCTGGCCGAGACGGGGATGGACGCGTGTCGCCTGCGGCTGGAAGAACGGCGGATCCGGCGCCAGCCGCTTCTGCCAATCCGCCATCTGCCGGCATGCTTCGCGCAGCACCCATTCTCCAACTTCGAGGATCAGATCCGATTCCTCAGCGACAGGAATGAATTCCGCCGGCGCCAGCAGCCCGCGCTCCGGATGCTGCCAGCGCACCAGCGATTCGAATCCGATAGTCCGGCGCTCCCGCAGCGACACCAGCGGCTGAAAATGCAGCCGGAGCTCACTGGCCTCGATGGCGCGGCGCAAGCCCATCACCACGTCCAGCCGCGCCACGGCGCGCTCGCGCATGCTTGGGTTGAAGATGGCGAACTCCCGGTTACCCTTCGTCGAAGCGTGGTACATCGCCGTCTCTGCGTTGCGCAGCAACTCCTCCGGCTCATCGCCTTCGGAACTGATCGCAATGCCGACGCTGGCTCCTACCGGCAGCCGCCGCCCATCCAGATAAAACGGCTCCCGCATGCGCTCCAGCAGGTCTTTGGCCACGCCCACCGCATCGGCGGCTTGCCCTGATTTCGTCAGCAGCAGCCCGAATTCGTCTTCCCCGGTTCGCGCCACCACCACCTCTCGGCCTGCCGCCCGCACTGTGGATCGCAGCCGCCCGGCCACCTGCTGCAGCAGCTCGTCGCTCGCCGGGCGCCCCAGGCTGTCGTTCACTGTCCTGAAGTGTTCGAGGTCCAGAAACAGCACCGCCAGATGACTGGCGTCGCGTCTCGCCGCTTCCACCGCCCGCTGCAACTCATCGAGAAAAAACAACCGGTTGGGCAAACCTGTGACCGGATCCGTGGTTTTTCTTGTTGTGATGTCGTTTACTGAGCCCGCCGAGCGCACACACAATCTGGCCACTCTCGTCCCGCACTGCCGTGCCCCGGGCCAGCACCCACAGATAACCGCCCTGGCTGTGCCTCATCCGGAATTCGATCTCGAACGCGCCGGTGCCCGACGCGCGGTTTGCTGCAAACTCCGCATGCACCCGCTCCCGATCCGCCGGATGAATCCTGGCGAACAATTCCTCGGGGCTTCCCCACCGCTCCACTTCAGGCTCGCCCACCATGGCATTCATGCGCGCGGAGAAATACACCTGGCCCGTTTCCATCCTCCAGTCCCACAATCCGTCGCTGGAACCACGAGCGGCAATCGCGTACCGTTCCTCGCTCTCGCGCAGCCGGTCTGCGCTCGCCTGGCGAGCCCGCTCCTGCATTTCGATCTGCGCCAGCATCTCGTTGAACGCATCGATCAGGACACCGATTTCTCCGCCCGTGCGCCGCTCTGCCCGAACCGAGTAGTCGCGTCGCGACGAAATGCTGCGCGCCACGTTCGCCAGATAGCCCAGAGGATCGGTGATCATGCGCGTCAGGTGCATCACCACGATGATCCTTATGACAACCGACAACAGGAGCAGGGACAGAGCGACGCGAAAGTGCCGGTGCAGTCTCGCCTGCGCGGTTGCGAGATCGTAGACCAGGGCGACGGAGCCGACTCTCTGGCCCCTGAGAAAAATCCCGCCCGAGAGCGTGAGGGCGTGGCCGTTGAAGCGCCCGCCATCGGCCAGCGGTGCCCGGGGCGTGTTCGCCGCGTCATTGCCCGTGCGCCGGTATTCCACGAGAACCGTGCCGCTGGCGTTGTACAGCGTCGCGGCCATCACGTGGTTTTCGATGGACAGAGCGGACAGCGCGGTCTGCGCCCCGGCGCGATCTCCCGCAGAGACGGCCGGCGCCGCGTTTGTGGCCAGCGACCGAACCGTTGTGCCGCCTTCTCTCACGACTTCCGTCTGCAGCGTGTGGCGCTGGTAGAGCACGAGGACGCTGGATTCAACCACCATCCCCATCACACCAATGGAGAGGAACATCAGCACGATCCGGCACCGGACCGGAAGATCCGCGAACCTCGGTTTCCAACCACCCCGCGTCCATCTCCGCACCACTCCGGCCACCAGCACGCACGGCAATTGCCTCCCAGGAGAATCCTGGCCGGACCGCCTGGCAGGCGCGGACGTCGGCGCCGGCGCCCCCCGCCCCTGCGCCGGTGCAGGCGATCCGTATCTCGCCCCGGTGCCCTCAGCCTGGTTCCGCATTCGCAACCCGCCTGTTCCGAAATTCCTGTGCATTCCAAACGGGCTTATCGGCGCAGGTCGCGATATCAGCAGAACCCCGAGAATCCCGCCTGGAGTGCTCCGATTGCGGTCAGCATGTCCCCATTTTCTGTCTCGTTTGCGGCCATTCAGTACAGCGGCGCTTCGCCCTCCGGCCGCGTCTTCCACCGCCGATGCACCCACAGCCACTGGTCCGGAT
>PMAD01000099.1 GCA_003152415.1 Acidobacterium sp. | reverse complement strand
ATTTCGAGTGGAGGCTTGCCCGGGGTTACGGCGAGGGTCGCGGACATGGTGCGGTTCGAGGCGGCGAGAACGCGGGCGTGCTGGGGTGTTTGCGCGGAGACGCGAGCTGCGAGGAGGGCAAGCAGGAGCGCGGAGAGGCTGAGGTGTGGGCGGGGGCTCGGGAAAACGCTGTTCAAGAGGTGCTCCTGCGGGTTTGACGCCGGGAACGAACCAGTTTAGTTTCCTGACGGATTGTAAAGCTGGAAATGCGGCGCGACGACACAAATGCGGCGCGCATAGATAATCGGGAGGAGCGCCTGGACTGTACTTCGGAAAATGCGCACAGCTAAGGAGACACAGCAACCTTGCCATCGCGACTTTTAACCCGGCTCCTGCTGCTCGTGGCGCTGGTGGTTCTGGCGGCGTGGATTGGCTGGAGCTTTTTCATGAGCGGGTCGAGCGGGGCGTTCGTCCGGACGAACTATATCAAACACGAATACCGCATTCCGATGCGCGACGGCGTGACGTTGTTTACCCAGGTATATGCGCGGAAGGACAGCTCGCAGGCGCATCCTTTTCTGATCACGCGTACCCCGTTTGGCGTGACGCCGTACGGGGAGGGTGCGTATCGGCGTCTGCTGGGACCGTCGGAGGCGTTCGATCGAGCGGGATACATTTTCGTGTTTCAGGATGTGCGCGGTCGATACGAGTCTGAGGGGCAGTTTGTGGACATGCGTCCGCATATTAACCAGCCTGGGCCGGGTGAGACGGATGAGCGCACCGATATGCACGACACCGTGGAATGGCTGCTGAAGAACGTTCCGGGGAACAACGGCCGGGTGGGAATCTGGGGCGTGTCGTATCCGGGTTTCTATACGACGGCGTCAATCATCGATTCGCATCCGGCGATTCGGGCTGCGTCGCCGGAGGCTCCGATGACGAACCTATTCGAAGGAGACGATGCGTACCACAACGGGGCGTTCATGCTGGCGGCGCAGTTCCAGGTGTACTCGAACTATTTCAGGCCACGGGTGGATGGGCCTGAGTTTCCGCCGGCAAATCTGGGGCGGTGGTTCGACTACGGAACGAGCGACGGATACGCATTCTTTCTCGGGCACGGTCCGGATGTGAAGGACATCGGGGCGCTGATTCACAATCCGCTGTTCGATGAGAACGCACAGCACGACACGTATGACGGCTACTGGCAGGCGCGCGACATTTCGCAACATCTGCACGGGATTCATTGCGCGGTGCTGAATGTGGGGGGATGGTTCGATGCTGAAGATCTGGCGGGTCCGCTGCGGACGTGGCGCGCGATTGGAGCAATGAATCCGGGAGTGGAGAACATGCTGGTGATGGGTCCGTGGATGCACGGGGCGTGGGTGCGATCGGACGCGACGAGCCTGGGGCCATTGAACATGAACGCGGATACCGAAGCGTTCTTTCGCGATGAAATTGCGTTTCCTTTTTTCGAGCAACATTTGAAAGACAAGCCGGCGGCCGATTTGCCGGTGGCGTGGATGTACGAGACGGGGAGCAATCGGTGGGTGCGGTATGACCAGTGGCCGCCGAAGAATGCCGAGGAGAAGACGCTGTATCTGCACGCGGGGGGCAAGCTGTCGTTTGAAGCGCCGGCCGGCAGCGAGGCGGAGTTCGATGCGTACGTGAGCGACCCGCGGCAGCCGGTTCCGTATCTGGAACATGCCCCGACGGAGCTGGGAGAGGACTTCATGTATGGCGACCAGCGGTTCGCGGGGAAGCGAGCGGACGTGCTGACCTATATGAGCGATGTGCTGACGGAGGATGTGACAGTGGCGGGGCCGGTGTCTCCGCGGCTGCAGGTTTCGACCAGCGGGACGGATTCGGATTTCGATGTGAAGCTGATCGATGTGAATCCCGATTCGGGTCCAACACCGGGATATGAACTGCTGGTGCGGGGAGAGCCGATGCGGGCGAAGTTTCGGAATTCGCTTTCGACGCCGGAAGCGATGACGCCTGACCAGGTGACGCCGGTGGATTTCGAGATGCCCGACGTGAATCACACGTTTCTGCGTGGGCACCGGATCATGGTGCAGGTCGAGAGTTCGTGGTTTCCGCTGACGGACGTGAATCCGCAGCGGTTTGAAGACATTGCGACGGCTCAGCCTGCGGATTTTGCGAAGGCCACCGAGCGTCTATACCACAGCCGGGGGTCGGCTTCGGGCATTGTGGTGCGGGTGCTCTTGAGGAAGTAGTTGGCGGTGCGCGGCAGATGGTCTGTTTTGGAACATGGGCATGCTGGGGCTGGGACTTTCGTGGTGCCGGGAGGGGGGGTCGAACCCCCACGACCTTGCGATCGGCGGATTTTGAGTCCGCTGCGTCTGCCAGTTCCGCCATCCCGGCGCGGGAGGGCAGTGGCCAGTATATCGCCCCGCGTGGGGCGCGGCTTAACCGGTGAAGCGCTTGCGCGGGGGCGGGTTGGCCGGGTCGTCGGCGGGTTCGGGTGTTGCGACGGGTGCGTGAAGATCGGCTTTCCCGGCGGTCCAGAGATCGAGATTCCGGGAGAGCGATGGCTTAGCGGGCTTCAGCATTTCGTCGAGGCGATAGCCGGCTTTTTCCGCGGCGGCGGTGGCTGCTCGGGCTTCGATCTCGAAGGTCTGCAGAGTTTTTTGCGTGGACGTGGATTTGACGCCCGGGTCCTTTTCCGCCGTGGCGATGAGATCGGGAAGCGCCGACCACCACAGCAGCTGCTCATGTGCCTCTTTATTGAAGTAGCGGTGGCCCTGGGCCTCGTGCAGGCCGGTGAACCAGACAATGTCGGGGTCGTCCCAGGCGCGCGATGAAGGAGCGGGCGCGGATTTTGGCTCCTGGGTTCGGGTGAGCAGGATACGAACGCGGGTCACGGCGCGATAGGCAGCATCGCCGTCGAGGCCGAGGGGGTGGAATGTGTCGGCGAGGGCGGGACGCAGGTAGAGACGATCGAAGATCTCGCCGAGATTGAGGTCGCGCGGCAGGGAATCGGCGAAGGCGCGGAGGAGACACCAGGCGACGACGGGGGCCCAGACGATGACGGCGGTGGTCTGCGGGCTATAGCTGGGCAGGACCATGCGGGCGTCGGGTGGCCAGCCGTCGGCGAAGGCCGCTTCGAGCGCGGGCAGCTTCGCGGCGGCGAGAAGCAGAGTGTGGTAGCGATCGCGCGCGGAGGCAGCTCGCTCGGCTGGGGTTTGAGGTGCGGGTGCGGCGGGGATTGCAGGGGCAGCGGGTGGCTGGGGGCCGTTCGTCGATGCGATTGCTTGTTCAGGCTGCGCGGGCGTTGCTTTTTCCGGGGACAAGACATCCTCGATGGCTTGGAGCGCCGCATGGAAGAAGTGCTCGGCGTTTTTCTCGAGGGTAGCGAGGGTTTCCTCGCGGCTGCAGGGCGCCTGGTGGGCGCGGGCGAGCGGTGCTGTTGTATGGGGGGCTTCGGCTTCGATGAGGTCGGAGTAGCAACGCAGCGCGTCGACATGAAGGGCGGCGCGCAGAGTTTCGTGCACGGGGCGGAGCTTGAATTTCGCGAGGGCGTCGTCGAGGCTCCAGACACCGGTGCCGTTGAGGTCGCTGCAGAGCGCATCCCAGGGATAGTCGGCGGTGGGATGCATTTCACGCCAGTTCTGGAAAACGTGGTACTGGTAGGCGCCGAGAAGGAGGTGCAGGCCGCGCTCGCGAATTTCGCCGAGTCGGCGCAGGAAGTGGAGGCCGGTGGCATTGTCCTGGTAGGCGAGGACGGCGTGGTGATCGCCGGGAAGCGCGAGGGCTTCGTGGATCTGGATGCTGTAGAGGGAACCGCTGCCTTTGTCAGTGCGGGATGAGGAGTGGTGCAGCGTGCCGGCGGTGCTCGCGTATTTGTTGTGGTAGATGGCGAGCGCGCGCTGGTCGCCGGAGCGATTGGACCAGGCGAAGACGTTCTCGTCGACTTTGCCGTCGTCGCGCCAAAAGTCGAAGAGAGCGAAGTTGGCGCTTTCGGCGAAGACGTGACGGTTTTTGAGGAGCGGAGCAATCTCGCGCTGATGGCGATCGACGAGGTGCTGGTTGGGGTTCTCGTCGTAGCGGGGACGCTTGTACTCCATGCCGTACTTTTCCGTGAAGGCTTCGATCTGGCCGTGGCCGAACATGGGGAGGCCGGGGAGGGTGGCCATCATGGTGCAGACGCCGAAGTATTTGTCGCCGGTGCCGAACTGGTCAATTGCCGTCCGTTCATCGGGATTGCTCATGAAGTTGACGTAACGCTTGAGGATATCGGGATCGAACTCAACGGTGTTCTTAATGACGGAACGATACTTCGCATTCTCCTCGTCGCGGAGCATGTTCATGAAGGCGCTGTTGTAGACGCGGTGCATGCCGAGAGTGCGGACGAAGTAGCCCTCCATGAGCCAGAACGCTTCGGCGAGCAGAAGGGTGCCGGGGACTTCGGTCGCGACACGGTCGACGACTTCGCGCCAGAATTCGTGGGGCATGGCGGCGTCGAATTCTTCCTGAGTCATGGCGAACTCGGCGCGCGAGGGGATGGAGCCGCCACTGCCGGGGATGGGAAACCAGAGGCGCTGCACGTGGCGGCGCGCCAGGGTCATGGCGGCGTCGAAGCGGATGATGGGGAACATACGCGCGACCTGCAGGATGGTCTGGATGACCCGCTCGCGGACATCGGCGCGGAGGTAGTTGAGCTGGGCGGTGTCGTTCCAGGGGAAGCTGGTGCCGTCGTTGCCGTGGTAGATGTACTCG
>PMAD01000171.1 GCA_003152415.1 Acidobacterium sp. | reverse complement strand
TGCGGCGGACGCAGGTGCGGGGCGGGGATGGGACGCTGTTTATCATTCCGAATTCGCAGATTACGACGGTGGCGAACCTGACGCGGGACTATTCGCTGGCGACGATCAATGTTTCGGTGGATTTTTCGGCGAATCCAGATGAAGTGATGGCGCTGTTGAAGGAGGTGGCGATGAGCGTGCGGAACGACCCCGCGTACAAGGATGTTTATCTTGCCGATCCGGTGCTGCTGGGTGTGGATTCGATCAAGGGATCGCAGGTGATTTATCCGGTGCAGCTGAAGACGAAGCCGAACCAGCAGTGGGCGGCGCAGCGGGAGACGCAGCGGAGGATCCGGCTGGCGCTGGACGAGAAGGGGATTCTGCCGGGGGATCCGAATCGGATTTACACGAGGGCACAGAGCACAGAGCACAGAGCACAGGAAAACCGGCTCGCAGGAGCGGGGGCGGAGCATGAGGGGGCGAAGGCGGATCCGACGGCGGCGAAGTCGACGGAGGTGAATCCGTTTACCGGAGAACAGTGAACAGTGATCCGTGAACCGTGCGAACAGGTCGCGCATCACCGACTGCTGCTAGTCGCCGAAGGTGGGGGCGGGGTGGGGAGCGACTGCGGGCGGCGGGTCACGGCGCGGCGTGGGGCCTGAGATGGAGCGGGCATCGCCGAGGCGGAAGTGTCCGATGGATTCCTGGAGGCGGTCGGCGCCGGCTCCCACGGACTGGACGAGGCCTTTGGTGACCGGGCTGGCGGCGTTGCCTTCTTCGCCGAGTTGGTTGATGACCTCGAGATTCTGGCTGAATTCCTGAGCGGCGACGGATTGCTCGGTGGAGGCGGTCGCGATCTGGGCGATCATGGACTCGACCTGGTCGGTAGATGCCATGATGCGTTTGAGAGAGGCGCCGGCGCGGGCGGTGATTTCCATTCCATGGTTGACGCGTTCTGTGCCGGCTCCCATGGCGGTGACGGCGGCCTGGGTATTGGCGGTGATGCTCTCGATCATCTGCGCGATTTCACTGGTGGCATTGCGGGTGGATTCGGCGAGGCGGCGGACTTCCCCGGCGACAACCGCAAAGCCGCGGCCCTGTTCGCCGGCGCGGGCAGCTTCGATGGCGGCGTTGAGGGCGAGCAGGTTGGTTTTCTGCGCGATTTCTTCGATGACGTTGACGATGCGGATGATCTGCTCGGATTCTTTGCCGAGGCGCTCGACGGTTTCCGCGGTCTGGGAAACCGATTCGGAGATGGTGTTCATGCCGGCCAGCATTTCCTCGACGATGGCGCCGCCTTCACGGGCGACGGTAGCGGCTTCGCGGGCCTGGTCGGAAGCGGTTTGGGCATGGCCGGAGACTTCGGCGATGGAGATGGACATTTCCTGCATGGCGCTGGCGGCCTGGTGGGTCTGCGCGCTCTGCTGGCTGGTGCGGTTCCAGGCCAGGGCGCCGGCGCCGGCCAGATCTTCGCAGTTGTGGTGGAGGGTGCCGGAAGTCTCCATGATGGCGGCAATCACGCCCTGAATGCTCTGCTGCATCCGGTCCATGGAGTGGGCGAGGTCGCCGACCTCATCCTCGGCGTCGACATGGACGGGCTCACCGGTGAGATTGCCCTCGGTAATGGAGTGAGCGCGCTCGGCGAGTCGGCGGATGGTGGCGATGGTGCGGTGCGAGGTCAGTTCCAGCGCGATCAGGGCGATAGAACCGCCGAGGAGGGCAATGGTCCGGAGCGAAATGGACTGCATGCGGCTGAGGGGAAGGATCTCGGTGAGGGCAGCGAGGGCGGTAGACGCCATCAGGAGTCCGGTGATCAGGCGCAGTTTGTAGCGGAAGGGAATGCGGGCGAAGAAATTCATACATGTCTCCACAGTCGCAGGGGGAGGGTGGGATTGGATTGCGCGGGGGCAGGATCGAGGAGGTTTCCCGTGGGCAGCGGCTCTCCGTTCGCGGTGCGGGGGCGGTGAACGCACAGGAGGGGCCGCTGGAAAGCGCGCCACAGCGCAGCCTGACGCCTGCGGCTCGGCGAATAAAGAGACGAGAGCAACGGATGCCTCCGCTGGACAAAATACGGGCAGGCGGACGGGGTCCAGCGGACTGCGCCCGCACTGCGGCGTTCAAGGTGGATATCGGCGAGGCTCGGTTAAGAATTAGGGGGAGAGAGACGGGATTTCGTCGAAGGTGAGGTTTTGGGCGGAGCTGCCGGTCGACTGGCGCCACTGATCGAAGAGGCGGCCGTAGCTGAGGGTGAGGAACTGGCTGGGATCGACGCCGAGCTTGCCGCCGGCCTGGTCGATCCAGTCAGCGGGGCCTTCGAGTTCGGCGTAGAGGCCGATGGGGGTTTCGTCAAGGACGCAGTGGCCGGTTGCGTCGGCGAACTCGGTGCGCCATTTCTCGTAGATGAAGGCGGGCTCGAGGCCGAGCTGGGTGAAAATGCGGCCGATGGCCTCGCCGTCCTCGACCTCGGTTTCGGTTTCTTCGCGATGCTTGTGGCGGGCGGCGGGGTCGTTGTTTTGCGGGAGGCATTTATGAGTGACGATCCAGCGATCGCCATACCTGCGGACACGGAGGATGGTCGTTTGCGAGCGGAGGCGGCGGTCGGGCGTGTCGTAGAGGGTGTTGCGCTCGAAGGTGCGGGGGGTTGCCTCGTGGAAGCCGGCAGCGCGGAGGCGGCCGATGAGTGCCTCGGGATCGGGGACCGGGAATTTGACTTCGATTTCCAGGGGCATAGGTACAGCGTAATGCGAGCGAGAAGCGGTTAGCAAAAAGCGGCTAGCGGAAGCAATTGGCCAGAAACTTTTAGCAAGAAATTTTTAGGGAGAAGCGTTTAGCGAAAAGCGAGCTGACGGCGAGCACACAGCGAGCATGAGTGAGTCCGCGAGTTTGCGGAGAGCGGACGCGCTGCGCGCGACATGGAGCACCCACATTGTCGCCGGGCCGTAGCATAGGGTTCGGGAGGGAGAGCGTGGAGACGCTGAGACTCACGGTAGAAGCCGGCAATCCGGAGAGCAGGGCTTCGCGGCGGGCGATTGCGCGGGCGGCGGAGATTCTGCGGGCGGGCGGGACGGTGGCGTTTCCGACCGAGACGGTGTACGGGCTGGGGGCGAATGCGCTGGATGCAACGGCGGTGGCGAAGATTTTTGCGGCGAAGGAGCGGCCGGGCTGGGATCCGCTGATCGTGCATATCGGCGAGCGCGCGATGCTGCTCCAGGTAGCGGCGGGGGTGAATGAGGAAGCCGGGCGGCTGATGGATGCGTTCTGGCCGGGACCGCTGACGCTGCTGCTGCAGCGGCATCCCGGAGTGCCGGAGTTGGTGACGGCGGGGCTGGAGAAGGTGGGCCTGCGGATGCCGGCGCATCCTGTAGCGCATGCGCTGCTGGTGGCGGCGGGAGTGCCGGTGGCGGCGCCTAGCGCGAATCGATTTGGGCGAATCAGCCCAACGAATGCATTCCACGTGGCGGAGGATCTGGAGGGGCGGATCGACGCGATTCTCGATGGCGGGGATACGACTCACGGGGTCGAGTCGACGGTGGTGGATGTGCGGGAGAGAGAGTGCGTGATTTATCGGCCGGGGATCGTCACGCTGGAGCAGCTTCGCTCGGTGTGCCGGGGCGAGGTGATGTTTCGGACGGAACTCGAGGGGGGTGAATCGGCGGCTCCGGCGCCAGGAATGGGCGTGCGGCACTATGCACCGCAGGCGCGCCTGGTATTGGTGGAAGGAATCCAGCCGGGCCTGGAGGCGGCGCTGATGGTGGAAGTGAATCGCCTGGAGGAGGCCGGCGAAGTAGTGGGGGTGATGGCTCCGGAGGGTTTCACGGCAGCGCTAATGCTGATGCGGAAGAAGCCGTTCGACCTGCGGGGATTCACGATGGGTTACAACACGGTGCATGTCTACGACTGGGGATCGTGGGCGAAGCCGGACGAACTGGCGCACAAGCTGTATGCGGGCCTGCGGTGGCTGGATGCGGCGGGCGTGACGGCGATTGTGTGTCCGTTGCCGGAGCCGGTGGGGATTGGGGTAGCGGTGCGGGATCGGCTTTTAAGGGCAGGGAGCGGGAAATAGCGAAGAGCTGTTAGCGAAGAACGTTTAGCGAGAGGCGTTTAGCGAAAAGCGATTAGCAAAAAGCGAGCAAACCCCGAGCGAGAAGCAACTCACCGAAATGCCAGCAAACAGCAAAGCGGCGCTAGAGTTGCGACTGGTTTTCGCCGGCTTTGTAGAGGTACTTGATGCTGGATTTGTAGACGAGGGCGCGCGTGGCTGCGTCGCTGGACCGGTGGTTGCGGAAGGGCGATGAGGTGCAGCGAACCTTGATGGCGTTGCGGTCGTACCACTCAATGCAGCCTTCGATTTTTTCGCCGTCGTCGAGCACGAAGACCATGGGGATTTGCCCCTGCACCTGCTTCTGAAGGTAGAACGATTCGGCGTGCGAGGATTCCTGCGCGGGGGCGGCGTGTGCGACGGCGGAACCGACGATGAGGGTGGGCTCTTCCTGGCGCAGGAAGCGACGATTGCGGCGAACGCTGTCAGGCAGAGTGGGGCGGATGAGCTTGCGCGGGCCGATAACGTCGAGGTCATGCGTCTTGCTGGGGAGCGGCGCGGGTGCGGGGGCTGGAACCGGAACTGGACCGGGGACGGCAGACTCGATCACGGACGAAGCTCGCTGCGGGGAACTTTTGACCACTTGCGGACGCAGCGTCCGCACGGTTGAGGCAGGCAAAAGGGACATACCCAAAAATCCTTTACGGACAAGATGTGCCTATGTGATGCAGGAAACGCAGGCTGCGTCGCACGGCAGAACAGCAAAAAGAGACTGGAGAGACGTTGCGGCGATAGTAACCTGGGCCGGTTGTGGGAATCCACCGAGGGGCAGCTGGGAGCTGGTAGGTGGTCGCCGGTGTCACTGGGTGAGTTGGGCGGCGAAGCTGTCGAGCGAAAGGGAGCGGAGGAGGTTGCGGCGCATGCCGGATTCGACCTGGCGCAGGCCGCGGGCGGCGGATTCGATCCAGTCAAAAGTGACGGCAGAGGTTATGGAGGCCAGCTCTTTTAGTAGGTCGATATTGCGGACGAGGTGCGGGGTTTCGGATTTGAGGAGGAGCAGGTCTTCAAGGAGAGACGAGGCGGCGCGGAGGAGGCCCTCGGTTTTTTCCTGGCCTTCGGCGCCGGCGCGGTAGGTTTCGGTGACTTGGAAGAGGTCGGAGTAGTCGGCCTGACCGATGGTGTTGCGGAGGAGGACGAAGGCGTCGGCGCGGCTGGCGAGATATGCGGGGAGATCGAAGCCGAGAGCGCGGCCGACGGCGCCTTCCGAGAGGCGCGCGATGAGGGCGCGTTCGGCGGGGCGGTCGTGGGGGCGGCGTTCGGCGAGGAGTTTTTCGATTTGCTCGGTGGGAATGGCGCCCAGACGGAAAATGCCGGCGCGGGAGCGGATGGTGGGAAGGAGTTCGCCGGTGTTTTCAGCGAGGAGGACGATGGTGGCGTACGCGGGCGGCTCTTCGAGGACTTTGAGGAGGGCGTTGGCGGCTTCTTTCATGAAAGAGGCGCTGGTGAAGATGGAGAAGGCGCGGCGGGCCTCGGCGGGGACGCGGTAGATTTCGCGGGTGAGGACGCGGACCTGGCCGATTTTGATGAGGAGCTGCGGCGGGTCGGGGGGAATGACAAGGACGTCGGGGTGGGTCTGGATGAGTATTCGGGTGTCGCGCTTGTCGACGTCGCGGAGTTCTTCGCGGGCGGCGATGGCTTCGTCAACGCGGGCGTCGAGGTCGCGGGACTGGCCGATGCGCTCGCAGTTGGAGCAGACGCCGCAGAAGTCCGGTAGGCCGTCAGTGGTTTGCGGGTTGAGGCAGTTGGCGGCCTGGGCGAGCATGATGGC
>PMAD01000072.1 GCA_003152415.1 Acidobacterium sp. | reverse complement strand
TTTTCCTGGCCTTCGCAGCTGGTCTCGGCGGCCTCGTCAACTCTGTCGCCGGCGGCGGCGGATTCCTCGTCTTCCCCTCGCTCCTGAAGGCCGGCCTGCTCCCTATCCAGGCCAACGCTACCGGAACCGTCGCCCTCTGGCCCGGCCAGTTCACCTCCATCGCCGGTTACCGCGAAGACCTCCGTAAACATCACCGCCTTGTCATCCCCGTCGTCCTCGTCGCCCTCATCGGTGGACTCACCGGAGCGCTCACCCTCCTGCACGGCAGCCAGGATTCCTTCCTGCNNATTCCCGTAGTTCTCGTCGCCCTCACCGGCGGTTTGGCCGGCGCTATCACGCTCCTCAAAGGCAGCCAGGATTCCTTCCTGCGCCTCGTCCCGTATCTCTTCCTCCTGGGTTCGGTCACCTTTGCGTTCAGCGGACCGCTCTCGCGCATGGTCCGCCGCCGCGTCGAAGACCACGAGATCCACCCCGAACATCGCCATCCCGTGGCCATGGTTCCGCTCCTCGCGGCACTGCTCGCCATCACCTACTACATCGGCTATTTCGGAGCCGGCGCGGGCCTGCTCACCATGACCGCCCTCGCCCTCTGTGGCGTCGAGCGCATCGCCGAGATCAACGCCCTCAAGGTTGTCATCACCACGACCGCCAACGGTGTCGCGGTCATCACCTTCATCATCGGGGGAGCCGTCGAGTGGCGCTTCTGCTGGCTCATGATGATCGCCTGCGCCGTCGGCGGCTATACCGGTGCCCGCAACTCCCGCCGTATCAGCGACCGCGTCCTCCGCCCCATCATCATCGTCCTCGGCTTTGTTATTGCCATCTACTTCTTCATGCACAAGAAGGGCCTGTGATCGTCCCCAGAGTCATCAGCCCCGCAGTCACCGCCATCGGACTGATCGCCGCAGTCTGCACCACCGTATCGTTCGTACCGCAGCTCATTCGCGTCTGGCGGCTGCGCAGTGCGCGCGAAATCTCGCTCACCATGTTCCTCGTCTTCTCCCTCGGCACTTTTCTCTGGCTGCTTTATGGAATCCTCATCCGCTCGCTGCCCGTCATCCTCGCCAACGCCGTCACCCTCGCTCTCTCCCTCGCCATCCTTGCGCTCAAGCTGCGCTTCGACCGCAAATGAAAACGGGACACTCCGCGCCGGTAAGGCCGCAAAGTGCCCCGCAGTAGTGTGAATTCAGCAACAGCCCGGCTACCGGCTACCCGCTACGGGCTCCCGGCTCCCGGCTGCTACTTGCAGCAGTCGCCCGGGCAGCACGACGACTGTCCCTGGCAACAGTTCGCGCCACAGCAGCTGCCGGGGCAGCACTTCGCGCCCGGCGTGCAGCAGGACGCGCCCGTAAGCGCCAGTGCGGACAGGGAAAACAACGACGTCGCGATCAATGCAATCATTTTCGCTTTCATGGGAATATTCCTCTCAGTGTGAAAAAGGACGGTTATGCGCAGACGCGCAAAGACACAACGCAACACACGAAGAGGTTTAAATGCGAAGGTCGTCTTTGAGACGGAAAACAGGCGCGCTGAACCGCAGCCCCGACGTCAGCTCGCGCACCGGCTGCGCGGTCGCAAGGCCCACTGCGTCCATCCGGACCGGCGAAGCAGCGACTGCCTCGCCTTCCCTGGCCTTCACAACCTGTGCTTCCGCTTTCTCCGGGACCTGCTCCGTGCACCGTGCCGCCGAGCAGTTGTTGCCCGTGCAGCCTGCGCTGTCACCGGTGCTCGGACAGCAGGGCATGTGGCCCCGTTGGCACTGCATGGCCGGCGCAACAACAGTGTCCGCGAAAGCCAGCGTCACCACCCACACCGCCGCCAAAACCAGCGCCAGCACCTTGCCTGTCCGCCGATGGAGCGACCCAATCACAGCCTCAGTCTACTCCCGACCCCAAAAACCCAAAAGTGACCGCCGTCACGGTGCAGTCGGCAGCATGATCATCTTTTCCTGAGCCCCCTGGTGTACCGCCCGCACGATATGCGGCGTGATCACGATGGCCAGTTCGGCCACATCCAGGTCGCTGTCGTTGTTGGTCGTGTTCTGGAACCCCGGTATCTCGCTCAGCCCCGGAATCCCCGTAATCGCATTCGATTCCTGCCGCGACAGCGAGCTCACCAGCAGTGCGCTCTCACCCACACGCACTGACGTAATCGCGTTGTACTCGCGGTTGTTCAGCAGCGGCAGGTCGTTGAGCGAAGACCCGGCCAGCGACGAAAGCGTCAGGTCGAACTTCAGTGAGACTCTGCTGGTGCCCTCGATGCTCGGCGTTACTTTGAGCGTCAGTCCGATATCCTGATACTGCACCTGCGGAATCGTTGCCGTAGCCGCCGCCTGTAGCTGAGCCGGTGTAATTCCCAGCCCCTGCAGCGTGCTCGACAACCCCGCGGTCGACAATCCTGGAATATTCAGCGGCGCCGCCCCGAGGCTGGAAAAACTGGAGGTCTCGATCGGATAACGCTCTCCGCTTTTGATCGTCGATTCGTCGCGGTCCAGCACCCGCAGCTGGATCTGGTCCAGAGCGCGCACGTCCGAGGAGTTCAGCTTCATGTTCAGCGATCCGCCCTGGTAAGCGATGCCGGTCAGCGAGAGCCCGCCTCCGAAAACGCCGAACGGCTGCGTCAGAATGCTGTTGCTGATCTGCCCGGAAGCGATCAGGATGGCCAGAATCGCCTCCCAGTCCCCCGGCGCGGCCAGCCCGCTGGAGATGATCTCCTGCACCAGGCTCGAATTGCTGTTCAGGATGTTGCGCGCCTCGGAATACACGTTGAAAACCGACGTCTGGTTGGGCAGGATCGCCCCCAGATTGACCGCCTTCGTCCGGTCGATCTCGTACATGCGCACATCGAGCTGCAGTTCGCTGCGGCCTTCCAGCAGGGTTGTCAGCGTTTTGTTCAAAGCATTCAGATCGGCGGTCGGTCCGCGTACCGTCAGTGCGCTCTGGTCCACGTCGGCGCTGGCGGTTCGAAGCGTGAACACATTCTTCGCGATGTTCGTGATCTCCGTGATCTGGTCGGCCGCCATGCCCGGCAGATACACGGTCTCCACAGCTTCGCGTTCGTATTTGTCGTGGTTGGCTCTCGTATCTTTGGCCACCAGCGCCCGTGCCGGATCGAGAGGGACGAAAAACGTCCCCGTCGTCAGCATCAAAGTCCGCTCCGCGGTCGCAAAATCCGCCTCATCCACGTCGTAGCGGACCGTCTCCGATCCTACCGAATCGTCGATCGTGGGCTGAATGCCGTAAGCCGGCAGCACTTGGGAGATCACGTTGCGCTCGCTCCCGCGAATATGAAAGCTTCGCAGGCCGGCCTTGGGATCGAACTGAATCGGCGGAGCTCCGGCGATCGCCTCCGAACGCACCGCTGGCTCCCCGGCCACCACCGCTGACGCCAGCTCGTCCATATGCTGCGCCACCACCGGGCTCGCCGGATCGATGCCGTACGCCTCCGCGATCTTTTCTCGCGCGTCGCCAAAATGGCCCAGGATCTTGTCCTTGTCCGACTGCTGGATCAGGTCCGTCACCAGATGCTGCCGCGCAATCTGGTCCGCGTATGCGTATTTCGGCTCCTCGGGATTCAGCTCAGCCGCCCGCACAAAACAATCCATCGCCGCCCGAATCTTGTTGTGGTCGATGTCCTTCGCGCCCTGTACGAAAAGCTTCTGCGCCTCGTCTCGTTCCTTCTTCGTCGGACGGTGTCCCTCGCCAGCCTGCGGTGTCGTCGCGCCCGCGGGAGCTGCCGCCGGCTGCTGCGTCGCGGCCGGCGCAGACTGCTCCTGTGCCGCCGGAGCCGCCTCCTGCTGCGCCTGCGCAGCGGCCAGCGCCAGTCCCAGCGCCGTGATGAAAAATCCGCTACGAAGCATGTTCCGCCGCTCTTATGGTGATGTCTGGCGCCACCAGTAGCGCCTCCAGCGTCGATGCGCAGGCCGCGGGCGCATGCTCCATCAGCTCCTCGAAGCTGTAGCGCCCCGTCGCCACCGCGATGGTCGGCAGTCCGTTGGCCCGCGCCGCTTCCACGTCGAAAGGCGTATCGCCGACCACGCAGACCGTCCCCGCCGAGCGAGGCAATGCCGGCTCCGTGGATGCAAGGATCGCCCGCGCCTGCTCCGCCGCGTGGGCAATCATCTCGGCGCGCGCTTCAAAGCGATCGCAGAAGCCCCCGAACCGGAACCACGGCCGCAGGCCGGCATTCTCAATCTTGAGCCAGCCAATCTGCTCCAGGTTGCCCGTTGCCACGCCCAGCAGCGCCCCCTTGCCTTCAAGGTGCGCGAGCATCGCCTCCACCCCCGGCATGATGGTCGGCAGCAGCTCCGAGCGCCGCGCCGCGACACGTACGCACATGGCTTTCAGTACATCCTCGCGGTGCGGTCGCCACACACTGTCCTCGATGCTGGCCCGCGCGAAGGCATCCCGCAGAATCCCAGGGTCCGTATTGCCCGCCAGCGTAATTCCGTCCAGCACCAGCTCCCGGCCCATCACCTCGCGCACGCTTTCGTGGAAAGCGTCGACGTGAACCCGGTCCCGGTGCCGCAGCAGCGTTCCATCGATATCGAAAAGATAAGCCCGCTGCTCGTCCCAGCGGAATCCCTCGGAGAGGTAGACGCGCGCCTCCGGCGAAGTGCTCATACCTACAGGTTATAGGGTGGGCAGGGTACGGTGCACGGGCCGCACACCGAACCCCTGATCTCGAATCGTTAATCCCTGATCCCTGATTGACTCAGGCGCGTTCGCCGCGCTGGCGGTTGGCATCGACCGGCCCACGCTCACTGCGCGGCGGGCGGCGCAGGCCGGTGCGGACCTGCGCGGGATCGATGTTCAGGTCTGCCAGAATGCGGCTGAGCGTGTTGCGGTGCACGCGCAGTTCTTTGGCCGCCTTGCACTGGTTGCCCCTGTGACCGGACAGGACCTCGAGGATAAACCGCCTCTTGAATTCGCGCACGGCTTCGTCGTAGGTGATGCCGCCTGCGTGCATCTGGGTGACAAGGTTGTCCAGCTCGCGTTTCACAGGAACCTCTTTCCCGATCCCGGTCTTGCCGGGGCAATATTCCAATGTTTCACAGCAGCCCGATTCATGCAGCCGGCCTGAGCCACTCGGGTTGCGCCTTACGCAGGACGATCACACCGCTCCTGATCCGATCTCCCAGTTCGGCAGGAGCCACATCCGCGGCTTGTCGTGCCATCGCCAGAAACCCCGGAGCGAAGCGCGACTGCCGGAACCACGTGGCGCTCGGCCAGAACGCGGCAATCACCATCACCGCGATCGTCACCAGCGCACACCCTTTTACCAGACCGAACGCCGCACCCGCCATCCGATCCGCCCATCCCAGCCCAACCGATTTTACCGACCAGCGCACGATCCTCCCCGCTATGCCCGCCACAATCATCACCCCAATTGCCATCACGATGAACGACAGCGCCTGATTCATTGAGGGCGAATGAATCCACTGCCCCATCCACGGCGTCAGCTTCTGATAATCCCAGGCCGCCACCAGCAATCCCAGCACCAGCCCCGCCAGCGAGAACACCTCCAGAATCAAACCTGCCTTCGCCGCCGACACTACGGAAAGAACCAAGACTATCAGGATTACCCAGTCGACGATGGCCATTGCTATCTCCACTTACACCGCCAGAGGTCTGCCCGAAAGCAGACGGTACGCATCCAGATATTTCTGCTGCGTGCGGTTCACCACATTTTCGGGGAGGGCTGGTGCAGGAGCCAGTTTATTCCAGTGAATGCTCTCCAGATAGTCCCGAACGTACTGTTTGTCGAAAGATTGCTGCGACCGGCCCGGTGAATACAGGTCCCGCACCCAGAAACGCGACGAATCCGGCGTCAGCACCTCGTCCGCCAGCACCACCCCCATCGGCGTCGATCCAAATTCGAATTTCGTGTCCGCCAGCAGAATGCCGCGGCTTTCCGCGTGCTCCGCCGCCCGATTGTAGAGGCTCAGGCTGATGTCGCGCAGCTTTTCCGCCGCCTCCCCGCCCACCAGGGTCGCCATCTGGTCGAAAGTGATGTTCTCGTCGTGCGTCCCGCGGAAGCTTTTCGTCGCTGGCGTGAAGATCGGGCGGCTCAGCCGGTCACACTCCCGCAAACCCGGCTCGATTTTCACCCCGCACACCATCCCCGTGGCCACGTAATCCTTCCAGCCCGACCCCGCCAGGTATCCCCGCACCACGCACTCGATGGGATACATCTGCGCCCGCGTCACCAGCATCGAACGGTCCTTCAGATCCTTCCGGTATTTCCAGACTTCCTCTGGATACTCCTTTACGTTGGAAGCCACCACGTGGTTCGGCACAATCTCGCGCAGCATCTCGAACCAGAACAGCGAAAGCTGCGTCAGAATCATCCCCTTCCCGGGAATTCCCGTCGCCAGAACGTGATCGAAAGCCGAAATCCGGTCCGTCGCCACCATCAGCAGATACTCACCCAGCGCATAAATGTCGCGGACCTTGCCCCGGGCCACCAGTGTGAGGTTGCGGAAGTCGGTTTCCAGGAGCGCTTTCAATGCGACAAACCTTTCCCGCGGCTTCAGAGAATATCGTGAGCCGTTGTTGTTTCTCTGGACACCAATCGTCGAGGCTGTTGCCGGACGGTGCGTGTGGGTCACAGCGGCGAGTCCCGGAGGAGACGATGGAATCAAGCTGAAATCCGATTGTGCGATTGACACTGCCCTTTGTCAACGCTTTGTGAAGAGCGCAATTCACGCTGCTTTCACGCGGATTAACTCTGCGCGTCTCACCTGTCAAGAAGAAAAAGTTCTCATCGCTGGCAGTCCTGGCACTGTACAGTGCCAGGACCATTCCCAGCCGTCAGTCAGCGCGAGAAATCCTGACCATCCTGCCTCGGAGTGTCTGCCCAACGCAGTCCCTACTCGTGGTAAGCCGTCGGCTTCGACGCCGTGGGGCGAACGCCCATCCCGTTCAGCCGGCTGCGCGCCTGCGAGGCTTCCGGCGTCTGCGGATAGCGCGCGATCAGCTCGCGCAGATCGCGAATGCCGTTGTCCCGCTGGTCCAGCGACAGCTCCGCCTCGCCCTTGCGCAGCTGGGCGGCGGGTGCCTTCGAGTTGCCCGCGAACTGCTGCAGCACCACCCCATAGGCCTTGATCGCGTCCTGATACTTTCCCTGCCGGTAGGCGATCTCGCCCAGGTAGAACTGCGCATTGCCCGCCAGATCGTCCTGCGGATAATACTTCAGCACGTCGCCGAATTCCCCCGCCGCCAGATCGTAGCGCGCTGAGTTGTAGTCCCGCAGAGCGCCCTGGTACAAATCGTTCACCGGTGGAGCCTGCGGCTGTTGTTGCTGCTGCTGCGGAGCCTGGTTCGGGTCGGCTCCCGGCTGCGCCGGCTGCCCTCCCTGCTGCTGCACCGCCGCCGCCGTCGCGACGTTCTGCAGCTCCGACTGCACCGCCGCTACCTGCGCGCTCAGCTTGTCGATCCGCGTGCGCAGTGCGTCCACCGAATCGTTGATCCCCTGCATCTGCCCGGAGACCTGGTCGATCTTCCCGCCCCCCGACTCGTTCTGTGCCTGCACCTGCTGCTGCAGTGTCGTCATCGTCGAGCTGATGTGCGCGACGCTGTCCGAAATCTGCTGCACCACGTGCTGCATCACGCTCATTTGCTGGTCCTGCGTCTCCTGCAGGTGCTGCAGCGCATCCTGCAGCTGTTGCACCTGCGTCTGCAGCTGCACCATTTCTTTTGAGACGGCATGCGCCGGAGGAGCCGTGCAGAGAAGGACGAATAGGAAAAGGGTCGAGAGCGAAGCCACAATCTTTCGCATAAAACCATCCCCGATGAAGCGCTGGAAGCGCTCCCTTCATTATGACAGGACGTGGGTGCCGCGAACGCGGCTGTCCGGCGGGACTCGGCGATCGGAACGCGCGACCAACAATGGCCCGCGCTNNGGCTACCGGCTACCGGCTACCCGCCACCGGCTACTGGCTACCGGCTACAGGCTGTCTCACTGGTCCAGCGTGAACTGCCCACGCCGGTTCTGCTGCCAGCACGCTTCCGTGTGATCGGTGCAGAACTGCTTCTCCTTGCCGTAGCTCACCGTGCGCAGCCGGTCGGGACTAATGCCCGCCGTCACCAGCGCCTGCTTGGCTGCATTAGCGCGATTCTCACCCAGTGCCAGGTTGTACTCCGTCGAGCCGCGCTCGTCGCAGTATCCGCCGATCACGACTTTCAACTCCGGATGCTGGTTCAGGAAGTTGGCATCGGCCGAGATCGTCGTCGTCGCATCGGGGCGAACGTCGTAGCTGTCGTAATCGAAGAACACCGGCTTCACGTTCTGCTCGAACGTGTTCTCGTCGATGCCCGACTCGGTAATCGGAGCCGTCGGCGGCGGAGCCGACTCGCTCACCGTTACCGTCGCCGTCGCGTCGGCGTTTCCGCCGTCACCCTGTGCGACCAGGTGGTAGCTCGTGGTCTGCGTGGGCTGCACCGTCTGTGTTCCCGAGGAGGCCACCTGTCCCAGGCCCACGATCGATACATTCGTCGCGTCCGTGGTTTTCCATGTCAGTACCGAGCTGCCCCCCGGAGCGATCGTGCTCGGATTCGCAGTGATCGTCGCCATCGGCGCCGGAGCCGTTTCCGGCGCTGTGGGCGGAGGCGGAGGCGCCGGGTTCTTCTTGTGGCATCCCGCGACCGTAAGCAGCGCCGCCAGACTTGCTGTCACAACCAGGAACTTGCGATTTGAATATTGCACGTGTCTCTCCTCCTTCAAGGAGCGTAATTGTGGGTTAACCAGGACAAAACGGGACAGGATTCCAGCCCGCAGTTCATCAACATGTCATTTCCAGCTCCAGTTAGGCATCGTGTTGCTGCCCCCACCGTGGGTTAGCTGCTGCTGATCCGTGCCGTCGGCCAGCATCATCCAGATCTCTGTGTGTCCGTTCTGTTCCCGCTGAAAAACAATGTGCCGGCTGTCTGGCGACCACGACGGAAAATCATTGGCCCCGGATTCGTGCGTCAGCTGCGTCCAGCGCTTGCTGGCGATGTCCATCACGTAGATGTCTTCGCCGCCCGGCGCTCCTGGCCCATAGCTGCGGTTCCATGCAAACGCCAGAAACTGCCCGCTCGGCGACCACGATGCCGACGTCGCATACCCGCCGTCGGTCATCCGCGAAATGTTCGCGCCGTCCGAATCCATGATATAGATCTGCGGCAGCTTCGTCCGCCCGCTCACCCAGGCAATCTGCGCGTTCGTCTTCGGATTCCACACCGGTGAAACATCCGGTCCGCGAAACGCCGTCAGCCGCCGCGCTCCCGCCCCCGACGCGTCGCTCACGTAAATCTCAGGGTCGCCGCTGCGATCCGAAGAAAACGCCAGCTTGGTTCCGTCGCTCGACCACGCCGGCGACAGCGTCGTCCCTCCCCACGCCGGAAACGCCGTCACCCGCCCCAGATCCAGCGAGTACATCCGGATCGACCAGCCGTTTTTCCCCAGCGAACTGAACGCCACCCGCGAATTGTCCGGAGATACATGCGGCGAAAGCGAAATCGTGCCCAGATGGGTCAGCTGGTGCTCGTTCATGCCGTCGTAATCCATCTCCCAGATTTCCTTGTTCCCGCCCGCCTGCCCTGAAGCGTAAAAGATCTTCGTCTCCGCGATCCCCGGAACCCCGCCCAGCCGCTCGATAATCTCGTCCGCAAAACGATGCGCGATCTGCCTCGCCGAGTCCGCCGTCGCCTCGCCGCCATATTGCTTGCCCAGCACCTGAGGATTCTGCGTGCTGTGTGTGTCGTACAGATAACCCTGCACCGACAGATGGCCCCCGGCGGCCGACATCGCCCCAAAGGCCACGTAGGAGGAGTTCGCAGGCTCCGCCGTCCACTGCGCCAAATTGATCTCCTGCGGCGACCCCGGCGTGGCCGTGGGAATCATGCTCTTTGAAACCACGTCGAAGATCCCGGCGTAGCGCAGATCGTTATAAAGCACCTGATCGAACGCCGACTTCAACCCGCTCGTCCCCACATCGGGCGTTGCCGCCTTGAAATCCGCTGCCGCGATGCGAATCTTCGAAACGCCCAGATTCGTTCCGGTGCGTACCCAGTCCTGGGCCCGAAGCCCCGAGAACGGGACGCCGATCAGTGCGAAAAAAAGAAAAATTCGAAGAACTGCAGGTTTCCGGGGGAGACTCGCGATCATGCTTTTTCCGTTTCCTTGATGTTATTCAGAAGCAGGCCTGGTCGGCTCGGTGGCTGGCGGCCTTGGGCGCTCGTTGTATGGGAAGCGCCAACATCCCTAAAGGATTGCTCGCCGGCATGGGAAATCTTTGAATCGACACATTTAAGACGACCTGCCCGCCATCAGTGCGACGGCTGATCGTAGGTAAAAGTGTACTCCACCGATACGCTTCTGCCTGTGTACTGATCAGGCAACGGTCCAAAACTCCCCACCCGCTGCACCGCCTCCCGCGCCGTCTTGTTCAGCGACGGCGATGGGCTCGGCTGCGGCAGGGTGATGCTGGTGAAGCTCACGCTCCCATCGCGCTCGATCGTGAACGTCACCGAGACCTGGCTGCCGAAGTGCGTGCTCGAATCGATCTGGTACGTGTACCAGTTCTGGCTCACCAGCCGCGTGATCTTGTCCACATACCACGGAAACCGCGCCGCGAAATCGCCGCCCGCCACCGTCACCGGCGTATTGTTGCGGACCGGCGCGTTGTTCATCGCGTGCGCCAGCTGCGTCGGTGCTGCTTCTCCGTAATTGGCCCGATTCGGCTCGTTCAGCGGCTGCGCATGCTGCGGCGAGGCCGGCTGCGGTTTCTCCACCGGCTTCAGCTTCGGCTTGTGCGAGGCCAGCGGGATCGCATCCGGCGGCGTTATCGGTATCGTCGCCTTCGAGGGCGGGGCCGGCGCAGGGCTGGGCAAATCCGTAGCCAGAACGTTCGGGGTCGGCGGCGCGATCTGCGGCAGCGGAATCGACGGCGCCGAGCTCACCAGGTTCGCCTGAATCGCGCCCGTCGGCCCGTTCACGCCCCATTGGTTGCGGTGAAAACGCGCGTTTGCGAATATCAGCATTGCGATTGCGCCCACCAGGCCGGCGTGCAGCAACACCGATCCGGCCACCGGGACACCAAAAGCCTCCCGCTGCTCCGCAATCGACATGATCGTATCCCGCATCCGCTCCCTTATCGACTCCGGCTCCGGCTCCCGACTCCGGCTCCGGCTCCGGCTCCAGGCTCCTGGCTACCGGCTCCTGGCTCCNNGCTCCAGGCTCCCAGCTCCCAGCTACGAATAGTGTGACGCGCCAGCGCCCCCAGCACAACCCAGCGTGTCCGATTGGACCCCCCGGGAGTAGCTTTGGTTGCACTGGACAAAGCGGCCCGCCAACTGGCACCGCTGCCCCCCGTTCCCCAGCCAGGTTCACCCCACAGCAAGTAGCGAAATCCTCTTCGAGCCATAAGTCCACACGAATCCGACAGCGCTGCAGTACCGACGTCCATTACTGTCCCAAAACGGGACTGCGAACACCGCCAATCTCAACCTCAGCGCCCCCCATCTTCCCTGTCGCAAGGACCTGCACCTTGGTTGACTTCCACCCCCAAATTCCCGTATCCTGAACTCCTTGCGCAGTGTGCGTCCTCGCGTCTGTGCGTTTGCGCCGCAGCCGGGGATGGTCGCATCCGGAAAATCTGCCGTTCAGGACCCGGAACCTCCACGATTCTGCGCCAACTCACGCGTACAGCATCCTGAAGCCGCGGAAGAGTTCAATTTCCGCGGATGGGCGTTGCGTGGGCAATTTTGGGTCCCGTAAAGCCTGGAGAGAAGAACAAGAGATGTCGACATATATTCCGAGCGCGCTCACCATCGACCGCAAATGGTTCGTGGTCGACGCCAGCGGCAAAACCCTGGGACGCCTCGCCACTGAAGCCGCCAGCATCCTCACCGGCAAGAGGAACCCGAAGTACACCCCCTTCCTCGACATGGGCGATCACGTCATCGTCATCAACGCCAGCAAGGTGCGACTCACCGGCCTCAAGAGCCAGAGCAAGACCTATCGCCGCTACACCGGCTTTCCCGGCGGTCTGCGCGAAGAGTCCTTCGTCCGCCTCCTCCAGCGCCGCCCCGAGAAGATCGTCGAAGAAGCCATCAAAGGCATGCTGCCCAAGACCAAGCTGGGCCGCAAAATGGCCACCAAGCTCAACGTCTATCGCGACGACAAGCATCCGCACGCGGCCCAGAAGCCCCAACCGCTGGAACTAACGGCCTGAGGACGCATGCGCGGAGTCGAGCAAAACGGTTTCGCAACAGGGCTTCGAGCGGCCCGGATTTGCAGCAGGCTCAGATGTGGTTTTGTAACAGGGCACGACTTTTAGAGCCTGCCCTGAGCGGAGTACCGAAGGTACGGAGTCGAATGGGTGCCGATCGAGGCACAAATTATCCGGGGCTTTAGCCCCTGCGGCGCACGAAAGAAGATTAAGGAAAATCATGGCAGACAAGGTTCAGTATTACGGCACGGGACGGCGCAAATCGGCAATCGCGCGCGTCTACCTCCGCCCCGGCAGCGGTGAGTTTGCGGTCAACGGCAAAAAGCTCGACACCTATTTCGTCACCGAGCAGCAGCGTGTTTCCGCGAAGCGTTCCCTGGTTCTCACCGAGCACACCGCCACCTTCGACGTGGTCACCACCGTTTCCGGCGGCGGCGTCGCCGCACAAGCCGACGCGGTCAAGATGGGCATCGCCCGCGCCCTGCTCCAGTTCAACGTCGAGCTGCGCAAGACGCTCAAAAGCGAAGGTCTGCTCACCCGCGACGCCCGCGTAAAAGAACGCAAGAAGTACGGACAAAAGGGAGCCCGCAAGCGCTTCCAGTTCAGCAAGCGGTAATGGTTTTGCAGTTCCTGGTCACTGATCACTGATCACTGATCACTGCAGTGCAGCAGTTAACTCTCCCCGGAAACGGGGCATCAATTCCGGCCAACAGCACCATCGCCGGAATGCAGTCCAAATAAGGAGGTCGTTTGGCCACTATCACCATGAAGGAGCTGCTCGAAGCGGGAGTCCACTTCGGGCACCAAACCAAGCGCTGGGATCCCAGGATGAAGGAATACATCTTCGGCGAGCGCAACGGCATTTACATCATCGATCTGCAGAAGACCCTCAAGATGTTCAAGGAAGCGTCGAAGTTCGTTACCGAACTCGCCGCCTCCGGCAAGGTCATTCTGTTCGTCGGCACCAAGCGCCAGG
>PMAD01000230.1 GCA_003152415.1 Acidobacterium sp. | reverse complement strand
GCAGTTGTCGATGACCTCGCCGGTACCGGGATGCTCGTAGGAAGACGCGCGGCCGCCCAGGTAGGGCCGGCGTTCGAGGAGGCGCACGCGGTAGCCGGAGTCGGCGAGGGCGCAGGCGGCAGNNGCGGGATGAGCCGGTGAGGCGGTAGCGAAGAACCTGGAGGAGTCCGCGGAAGAGGATGGAGAGGCGCGTGGCGCGGGGGACGCGGACGCGCTCGGAGAAGACGTCGAAGTCGCGTCGCTCGATGCGGCGAAGAAGGCAGTGGTAGATGGAGATGAGGACCCAGAGGGCGGGGCGGGAGTCGGGCGCGATCAAAGGGAGGAGCTGGTCGCCGGATTTGTAACAATCCTCGGCACGATTGGCGAGGCTTTCGAGCAGCTCGCGCTGGTTGAGGGTGATGTGGGAGCCATCGCGAAGGGCGGCGAGGTCCTCGATGTGGACANNCGGGCGCCGTCGCGGAGGGCGGCGAGGTCTTCGATGCGGACTCCGTAGCGGTCGAGATCGTCGAGGGGGAGATAGATGCGGCCGCGTTCAGCGTCTTCGCGCACGTCGCGGAGGATGTTGGTGAGCTGGAAGGCAAGGCCGGTTTCTTCGGCGAGCTGCTCGGCGCGGGGGTCGGTGTAGCCGAAGATGCGAATGCAGACGAGGCCAACGACTGAGGCGACGTAGTAGCAGTAGCGGCGGAGGTCGTCGAAGGTGGCATAGGTGTCGTAGAGACGAGCCTCCGCGTCCTGGCCGTACTCGGGGGTTCCTGTACCTGCGGAATCGAGGTCCATGGCGGTGCCGTGGACGAGCTGGTCGAGGAGGCCGAGAGGGATATTGAAGCGGAGGCGGGTGTCGTCGAGGGCGATGAAGACGGCGTCCTGGATGGGTTCTCCGGCAGCGGCGCGATGCCAGGCGGCGAGCCACGCATCGAGGTTGGTGCGGCGCTGCTCTCGAGAGAGAGACTCGTCGTCGGAGAGGTCGTCGGCGTGGCGCATGAAGGCGTAGACGGCACAGATGGCGTCGCGCTTGGGTTTGGGCAGGGCGAGGAAGGCGTAGTAGAAGTTTTTGGCCTGGCGGCGGGCGATGGCGGCGCATTGTTCGTAGGCCGTGTCGAGTTTGAGGTCGGAAAGGCGGCGGCCTGTCGTCAAGCGGCGGTCCATTTCTGGGCGAGGGCGCGCAGGAGCAGGGACGCTTTGCGGGTTTTGGAGATGGCGGGGCGGGCGCGGAGGACGTTGTAGTCCTGGCGCTCGATGGCGCGGAGGATTTCGAGGCCGCCGCGGGAGAAGAGGTCGAGGTCGAGGGCCAGCTCGCGGTCGACTTTGCCGATAAGGGGCAGGCCGGCGTGGAACATGGCGCGGGCGTAGTCGACTTCGTAGCGCATCAGCTCGTGGAATTGGGGGGTGAAGCGGGCGTTGGCGATGGTGGCTTCGTCGACACCGAAGCGGCTCATGTCTTCGAGAGGGAAATAGATGCGGTTTTTTGCGTAGTCGACGCGGACATCCTGCCAGAAATTGGTGAGCTGGAGGGCGGAGCAGGTTTGGTCGGAGAGGGCGAAACGCTCGGCATCGCGATAGCCGCAGGCGTAGAGGATGATGCGGCCGACGGGGTTCGCGGAGTAGCGGCAGTAGCCGAGGACATCGGCCATAGTGGGAAAGCGGGTGACGGTCTGGTCCTGACGAAAAGCGACGAGCAGGTCGGCGAAGGGCTCCTTGGGGATGTCGCAGGCGCAGATGGTTTCGGCGAGGGCGACGAAAACGGGATGACGAGCCTCGCCGCGATAGCAGGCGTCGAGCTCCTCGCCCCAGAGGTCGAGCAGGGCGAGAGATTGCTCGGGATTGCCGACTTCGTCGCCGAGATCGTCGGAGACGCGGCAATACGCGTAGATGGCGTGGAAGTGGGGGCGAAGGCGCCGGGGCAAAAACCAGGAGGAGACGTGGAAATTTTCGTAGTGGGTTTCGGCGAGACGGCGGCACCAGGCGCGAGCTTCTTCGAGGGTGGGAGGGTGGTCGGGGATGCGGTAGTCCGCGGGGAGGGCGGCCCATCCCTTCTCGATCAATTCGTTGGAGGTGTCGATGTTCATCGCTAATCCAGATCCAACCTGAACAACATCGCTCAGGGGCTAAAGCCCCCGATCTATTTTCAGCTATTTATGGCACCGGTTCAAAGGCATGCCCCTTCAGCTGGCCGGATGGGGTGGGCGCAATCGTATTGCGGTGATTACTTCACGTTCGAGGTCGTGCCGTAATTCGGTTGCGGCCAGTTATTGTGAAAGCGAAGCAGGGGAAGGACGCAGTTCCATTTTGGTCCGGGAACAGTACTGAAGAGTTGAAGGCGGGCGTCTAGTTATACGGATAGCCCCTAGTGTGAGCTTAGACTTCTTGCTATGGGGTGAACCTAGCCGGGGGGACAGCGGTTTGGGGCGCGGTTGATTTTGCGGGCGGTGTTTTCTCCCCTCCAAGGTGTTTGTTGTTCCGCGAGCTGTGAAGTGTGCCCCTCTAAAGGCAGCCGAATGGAAATGCCGTTACCCCCCGACCGCCTAATGTGATTTGCATCGTTGGCTCCAGAGGAACGTGAGTGATGCGGAGAGGATCGCGCAGCCCAGGTAGAACTGAAACGTATCGGACAGGTCCAGATGGTAAACGGTCCAACCCGAGAGAGCCGGGGCCAGTGGCCCTCTTGCGACTTCCAATCCTCTAGCCATGAAGACAACTCCGACCAAAGCCAAGAAGAAGGAAAGAAACGCCGACGATTCTTGCTGCGGCGCCCATGGATTGGGTCACCTCCTTAAGGTATTCATTTGTCGGGTGCCGACGGCGTGGCACCGCGCAGTTCCATTTTGGTTCCAGAGACAGTACTGAGGAGTTGAAGCCCGGCATTTACTTGTATTGGCGGGACACCGTATGAGCCTACGCTTCTTGCTATGGGGTGAACCTGGCCGGGGGAGCGTTGGGGGGGGCGATGCAATGCTGCTAGGGGATGATGGCGGTTTTGATGTCGCCGGCCCGATTCATGAGGCGGCGGAAGACCCGGTTGAGTTCAGAGAGAGGCGCGCGGCTGGTGATGGTGTCGCCGCAGCGGAACTGGCCGCTGACGATGAGGTCGAAAGCCTTGCGGGCGGCGGCGGGGGTGTGGTGGAAGCTGGCGCGCAGGGTGATGTTGTTGTAGTGCAGGCGATTGGTGTCGAGCTCGATTTTGGTTCCTGCGGCGCATCCACCGAAGAAGTTGACGGTGCCGCCTTTGCGGACCATGTCGACGCACCATTGCCAGGCGAGGGGTTTGGCGACGCACTCGATGGCAACATCCACGCCGCGGCGCTGCGGGGTGAAGGCGCGGACAGCGGCGACGGTATCGGTAGTTTTGGTGATCTGCACGACCTCAGAAGCGCCGAAACGGCGGGCGGCGTCCACCTGTTCGTCGCGCTTGACGACCGCGATGACGTTGAGGCCGGCGAGCTGGGCGATGTTCATGAACATGAGGCCGATGGGACCTGCGCCGATGATGGCAACCGTGTCGCCGGTACGCCAGCCGGTCGCGCCAACACCGGGGGCACCGGCGGGGGCCTGGCATTCGTCGAGGCCGTGGACGACGCAGGCAAGAGCCTCGGTGAGGGCGGCATGCTCGAAGGAGATGCCGGTAGGAATGCGGAGGGTGTTCCTGGCGGCGATGCGGGCGGGGATGAGGAGGAATTCGGCGTAGGCGCCGTTATT
>PMAD01000128.1 GCA_003152415.1 Acidobacterium sp. | reverse complement strand
ATCCACCGGCGAAGTCATGGGTGTGGCCGACAATTTCGGTGAAGCTTTCGCCAAAGCCCAGCTCTCCGCCGGTCAGCAGCTCCCGCTCAAAGGCACTGTCTTCTTCAGCGTCAGCGATCGTGACAAGACCAACCTCGTCAACCTCGCCCGCCAGTACATGGAATTAGGTTTTCACCTGGTCGCCACCGAAGGCACCGCCAACGCCATCGTAAAAGCCGGCATGACCGTCGATCGCGTCTACAAAGTGAAGGAAGGCCGCCCCAACATCGTCGATCTCATTAAAGGCGATCGCATCCAGCTCATCATCAATACGCCGCGCGGCCAGGATCCTTACTTCGACGAGAAAGCTATCCGCCGCGCCGCTGTTCTCGCGCGCATTCCCACCATCACCACCATGGCCGCCGCGCGCGCCGCCGCTGAAGGCATCGCCGCCCTGCAAAGCCGCCGCATCACCGTCAACCCGCTGCAGCGCCTGCACGCCGAACATCTTGAGCCGATTTGCGGGCGTCCGAGCCCGCAGGCGAAATCCTGAGGCGGAGCCGAAGGATCTCTGGGAGTGCCTCGCTATGCGATTGTGATCAGGCTGGGGTTCGAGGGTTCCGCAACGCGCTAGCCGCGTCCAACGCTACTGTCTAGTCCTCGTCCCGCCACAGCGCCACGCCCCCCAGCAACCCCTCCAGATTCGAAACAATCGTGACGTTCGGCCGAAACTGCAGCGTCACCAGCTTCGTGTTGCCCCCGCCCAGATAAAGATGGTCCCAGTTGAACGTCGCCGCTGTCTGCGCGACCGCCTTCCGCAGCAGCTTGTTCCATTTCTTCAGTCCATATTTTTTCAGGCCGCGCTTCCCCAGGTAATCCTCATACGTCTTCTTCAGCCAGGGATGATGTCCCAGCTCCAGCCCCGGGCAAAGCCGTCCATCGGTAAACAGCGCGGAACCCATCCCCGTGCCCAGCGTGATAATCATCTCCACGCCGCGCCCCTGGATCGCGCCAAAACCCTGCACCGCGGCATCGTTGGCCACGCGCACCGGCTTCTTCCACCGTTTCTCCAGCGCCGCCTGCAGCGGGAAACCGATCCATCGCGGATGCAGATTCGCGGCTGTCCGCACCACGCCGCGCTTGATCACGCCCGGATACCCGACGCTCACCCGATCGAAAACCGGCATCTGCGCCACCAGTTTGTCCAGCGCCGCCAGCAGCCGCGACGGTGTCGGCGGTTCCGGAGTGGGCACGCGCAGCCTCTCGGTCAGCGGCTTGCCTTCATGATCCAGGCACAGCATCTTCAGCCCCGTGCCCCCAATATCCACTGCCAGTGTGACCAGCGGTTTCGCGTTGTTCATTGCACCCACTTGCAGCCTGTTGCTCCCTGTCCGTAAGCGGCAACAGTGTATCGCGGACAAGTGAAAGGCCGTCGAATACTTTATCGTCACGGCCCCTGCATCGCGATAGGCATTGACAGAGTCGGGAGCATAATCTGAGAAACGCGCCCGGCTTGCAACATAGTCTTGAGTGCGGCGCGTTCGCCTCACGAAATTTGCCAGCACAAATCCGGCCATGAAAGATCAGGCCATGAAAATCCGTCTCGACAAATTGCTGGTGGAGCGCGGCCTCGTCCCCACCCGCGAACGCGCCCAGGCCATGATCCTCGCCGGCCGCGTCCTCGTCCGCGAGCAGAAGCAGGACAAGCCGGGTGCCTCCGTCCCCGCCGACGCCGCCGTCCGCCTCCTCGGCGACGACCTCCGCTACGTCAGTCGTGGCGGCCTCAAGCTCGAAGCCGCTCTTGCCCATTGGCGCATCGACCTCCGCGACCGCTCCTGCCTCGACGTCGGCGCCTCCACCGGCGGATTCACCGACTGCATGCTCCAGCACGGCGCCGCGCGCGTCCTCGCCATCGACACCGGCTACGGCCAGATCGCCCAAACCCTTCGCGACGACCCGCGCGTCACCCTCATGGAGCGCACCAACGCCCGCCTTCTCAACCCCGGCGACCTGCCGCCCGGCATCTCCTTCCTCGCCGTCGACGTCTCCTTCATTTCGGCGACCCTCGTGCTCCCTCCGGTCATGCAGGCAATTCTCCAGGCGTCCGCCCCAGGAGTCGAAGCCGTCGTCCTCATCAAGCCCCAGTTCGAAGCCGGCCGCGAACGCGTCGGCAAAGGCGGCATCGTGCGCGATCCCGCCGCCCATCAGTTCGCCATCGATCGTGTCCGCGCCTGCGTCGAACAAATCGGTGGCACAAACATCGACACGGCCGACTCGCCCATCACCGGCGCTGAAGGCAATCGCGAGTTCCTCCTCCACGCCCTTTGGTCCTGAACCTCCTCTGATTCCTCCCAAATCTTCGCTGTGATAGCCTGCGCTCCATGCGGACCCTCCTTCTGCTTGCGGCTCTCGGCGCAACTGCGCTCGCCCAGCAGCCGCAGACGCAGCCCGTGCCCGCGACGCAGCCCTCCGCCGTCAACCCCGCTGCGCAGGCGCCGCCCTCGAGCACCCCAGGCAACGCCACGCCCGCACCTCCATCGCCAGCGCAGCCGGCGGCAAGTGGGACTCCTCCGTCCATGAGCCCCTCCGAAGCCTACCTCTACGCCATGCAGCCCTTCACCAACGCCCACAGCGCCCCCGACGACCTCACCGACGCCGACAAATGGGCGCTCGGCATCGGCATCGCGCGCGCCAAAGAGCAATGCGAGCTGCGCAGCAAAGACAAATTCGAAGACGAAGATCTGCTCGCCATGGGCAAGCTCTGCGTCTTCGGCCAGGATTACGACCAGGCACGCCACCGGCTCGTCGTCTACACCGGCCTGCCCAGCCCCAAAGCCCTTGAAGTGGGCGAACTCCTCCTCGCCCGCACCTTCGTCGGCCTGGGAGCGATCGATTCCGCCGAAGGCGAGATGGAGACCCTCCTCACTGCCTTCCCCTACGACGCCAGCATTCACCTCGGCGTCGACATGGTCATTGACGCTGCCGCCGCCAGTGACGCCACCGAAGACCTGGCCGTCATCCCGCGCCTCAACGAACAGCAGCTGCCCCACATCCTCGACGCCCTCGCTCACGGCGCCTCGCTCACCGGCAATGGCGACTCCGTTGACGCTGTCCAGTTGGTCCGCGATGCGCTCCGCTGTGCCGACGCCCTGCGCCGCAACTTCAAACCGGACGATGCCGCCAAAATCGTCGCCCAGCTCACCGCCGTCGCAGCCGCCGACCCCATCGTCAGCAGCGCCGCGTATCTCGCCATTCAGGATTCGCTCACCCGCTACAGCCTGTTCGGCCAGCCCACTCCGGTCCGCACCTTACACGCCACTGAACTCCCCGTCACCGGCGCACCTCTCGCCCGCACCGTTCCTCTGTACGATCCCAATCCCGCTGCGCACCGCATCGAACGCCGCGTCGGCAACTCCACCGTGATCCGCATGACCGACGACCGCACTCTCGTCCTCGTCTTCTCTCTCGCCGGCCCCGCATCGAACAGCGCCATTCACGACATCCTCGCCCGTCTCGCGCAGGATCACATCATCCCCGGCCTGAAGGTCGTCGCCGTCACTTCGTACGCCGCCAACATCGGCGTCGACGCGCCCGACCCCACCGTCCTCGCCACCATCCGCGCCTTCCGCAGCGGCCTGCCACCCACCCTGCCCGTTCTCCTCGTACCCGACTCCGAACTGAAGCCCTTCGCCATCGACATGTGGCCCGCAGCCATCCTCGTCGACGGCAGGGGACGCATTCTCTGGCTCAACTCGGTCTCCGGTTCCACGGGCAGCATCCGCCAGATGGTGCGTGAACTCGAGTCCGGCCCCTCGACGCTGCCCCTCTGATCGCGCGACAAGCACGCCAGACGCTTGCGGTGTCGCGCTGCGCCCCTGTCGAATCGTCCTCTCCCTGTTGTATTCTGGTTCTCACTCCCAACATTCGCGCTGAAGTGCGCCTGAATGTTGGCTTAATTGCACCCAGCACCACCTCTAACCAGAGTCCTGTTCTTCTGCGGGAGCGGATATGAGTCACACGTTTACCATCGGCATCGGCGGCGCTGCCGGCCAGGGTGTCGCCACCCCCGGCGACATCTTTGCCAAGATTTTCAGCCGTCGCGGCCTGCACCTCAACGCCTACAACGCCTACCAGTCCATCATCCGCGGCGGCCACACCTTTCTCATGATCCGCACCGGCCCCGAGCCCGTCACCAACATGGGCGACACTCTGGAGCTCCTCATCCCGCTCAACCAGGACACCATGGACCGCCATCTCGGCCTTCTTCGCGAAGGCGGCGCATGCATCTACAACGCTGATACCGTCAAGCCCGGCCAGCCAGCGCAGGGCGTCCAGCTTTGTCCGCTTCCCGTCTCCACCCTAGCTGACATCACCCGCAACAAAGTCGCGCAGAACACCCTCGCCATGGGCGCAGCGCTCAGTATGATGGGCGTCGGCTTCAATTTCCTCGAAAGCGTCATCGTCGAGCAGTTCGGCAAGAAAGCCGCCTCCGTCGCCGAAGAAAACATCGCCGTCGCCCGCGCCGGCTACGACTACGCCACGAAGAACTTCAAGCCCTTCGCCAACCCGCTCCCCATCGTCGACACAAAATACGCGGTCCTCAGCGGCAACACCGCGCTCGCCATGGGTGGAGCAGCTGCCGGCGTCAAATTTTACTGCGCCTATCCAATGAGCCCCTCCACCGGCGTCCTCCACTGGTTCGCCGCGAATGGCCGCAAGGCCGGCATCATGGTTCGCCAGGTCGAAGACGAAATCGGCGTCGTCAACATGACCATCGGCGCAGCCCAGGCCGGCGTTCGCGCCATGTGCGCCACCTCTGGCGGCGGATTTGCCCTCATGTCCGAAGCCCTCGGCCTCTCTGCCATGGCCGAAATCCCTATCGTCGTCATCGACTGCCAGCGTGCGGGCCCCTCCACCGGCGTTCCCACCAAAACCGAACAGGGCGACCTCTGGCAGATGCTCGGCGCGGCCTTTGGCGACTACCCCCGCGTCATCGCCGCTCCCCTCGACATCGGCGACTGCTTCACCCTGATCCCGGAAATCTTCAACGTCGTCGATAAATTCCAGGTCCCCGGCCTCGTCCTCTGCGACCTGCTGCTCTCTGAAGGCCGCCTCAGCGTCGATCCCAAAATCCTCGACTTCGCCCCGCCCATCGATCGCGGCGAGATGATCACCTCACCGAACGGCCACGCCGAAGACGGCTACAAGCGCTACCTCATCACCGAAAGCGGAGTCTCCCCGCGCGCCATTCCCGGCGTCCCCGGTTACACCCACGTCGTCTCCAGCGACGAGCACGACGAAGACGGCGTCCTCATCAGCGACATGTACACCAACGCCACCAAGCGCCGCGCCATGATGGAAAAACGCATGCGCAAGGAAATCGGCATCGCCGCCGCAGTTCCGCCGCCGCGCCTCCAGGGTCCGAAAGACGCCGACGTCACCCTCATCGGCTGGGGCTCAACCCAGGGCGTCATCGAAGAAGCCCGCGCTCAGCTCGCGGAGCAGGGAATTACCGCCAATCAACTGCAGATTCGCTGGATCGTCCCGCTCCACGGCGAAGCCATCCTCGATGAGCTGCGCAACGCGAAGCGCACCATTATCGTCGAGAACAACTACAGCGGACAGTTCGCGCGCTACCTGCGCAGCGAAACCAGCTTTGTCGCCGACGGCCACATCCGCAAATACGATGGCGAGCCTTTTATGCCACACCACATCGTGGAAGCGGTCCGCGAACAACTTGCCGGCGACACGCAGCTGTCTGTCCCGGCCCACGAGATCATGGTTTAGGAGAAGCGTCATGGCGACAATAGTCGAAACCCCGAAGCCGCTCACGACGGCCGATTTCAAAGGCCGCGTCGATCCCGACTGGTGCCCCGGCTGCGGCGACTTCGGCGTGCTGGCCGCGGTGCAGAAGGCCCTCGTCGAGCTCCAGATTCCCAATCACCAGATCGTCACCGTCAGCGGCATCGGCTGCTCCTCGAACTTCCCCGGCTTCATTGAGACCTACGGCATGCACACCCTGCACGGCCGCTCTCTGCCTGTCGCCACCGGCGTCAAGATGGCCAACCATGAGCTCACCGTGCTCGTCACCGGCGGTGACGGCGATGGCTTCGGCATCGGCGGCAATCACTTCACCCACACCATCCGCAAGAACATCGACCTGACCTACATCGTCATGGNNGGAGCCACCTTCGTCGCCCGCGGCTTCTCCGGCGAACAGAAGCATCTCACTGAGCTCATCAAGCAAGCCATCCAGCACAAAGGCTTTTCCTTCCTCGACGTCTTCAGCCCCTGCGTCACCTACAACAAAGACAACACCTTTCAGTGGTTCCGCCCGCGTGTGAAGAAGCTCGAAGACGATTCCAGCTACGACCCATCGCACTGGCTCGCTGCCGTCGAGAAGTCGACGATCTGGGGCGACGAAATCCCCATCGGCAAATTTTTCGAGCGTACGGATCTGCCTTCGCTCGACCAGGCCGAGCCCGTCACGCAGGGCCGAACGATGCTCTCCTATCCGCTTCACGTCGACCCAGCCGCAGCCCAGGCCTTCATCGACGAGCTGATGTAAGAACATCTATGGGGTGGCCAATTCAAGCCCGGTTTTGGCTTGAGTGGGAAAGTTCCAATAACTTGAATGCGCAAATCAAATAGCTTCTGGCGGTCCGGTCCAAATCTCTTCTGGATCGCCCTTTCGCTCGCAGCGCTCGCAGTCCACGTCACCCTCAGAAACTGGTATCCCTCTTTCACGCCGCCAGCCTCGTCGGACAAGCCGCTATGGATGAGAACAGCGCTGTACAGCGAACTTGCGCTTCACATCGCAGTTCTGGGAGCGGTAATTACAGCCATCAGGAATCGCATCCCATGGTGGAAGCGGCCGGCGTACAGTGACGAAGGCACTCTCACCATTGACTCCACAGAGATTCTGCCGCAACCGGAAACACAGTGGGCTGAAATTAGCTGGATCGCACTGGAGTTCTCGATCTACTTGGCAATATGGGCCAGGGTTTACCGCATTTTCTAGCCCTGCGCTTTGAAGGGGCACGGCTTCAGCCGTGCCGATACGATCAAGAAAAAAGCGTGCTTCAGCCCCTGAGGAATGTAGGTCGCGACCGCGAACTCGCACACTCAACGTCGTAACCCAGGATCTCGTCCGGGGAACGTCCATCGCGCACCGGCATCCGCGCAAGACGCTCGAAGAGAGTGTCGATCTCATCCTCGTTTTCAATGCGCCCGGGCCGGGCCAGACGAGCCAGCCTCTCCTCGAGAGCGGATACTACCGCCGTCTCCATATCTTCACCGGTGACGGCGGCCAGCTCAGAAGCCAAATCGGTCACCCTCGCGGAGTTAAGCTCTTGTCGCATGGAACTAGCCTGCTTGCACTTACATTATTCCAGTGAGCTGGAGCCCAGGCAACTGTCCCTGATGAAGAAGCCCCTACTCCACCCCAGCCTCCGGCGCCTTCCGCCCCCGCTTTTTCGGCTTCTCCGCCACCGGTTCCGGCTGCGGCTCTCGCGACACATCGTAGAACAACAGCCGTCCGCACGATTCGCACGTCATAATCTGCCCATCGCGAATCTGATTCCACATTTGCGGCCGCAAGCCCATGTGGCAGCTCATGCAACGCTGCCCCTGCGCGTACGCCACGCCGGTCACCCGCGACGATCCAGCTACGTGATCGTAAATCCGCAACAGCTCCTCCGGAACCAGAGCCCGCTCTGTCGCCCGCCGCTTCGTCAGCTCCCCCAGATGCTTTTGCTGCTCCACCGCCGCCGCCCGCGCGTCTTCCTTCTCGATCTCGACCGCCTTAGCGCTGTCCTTCAGCTCGCTCTCCGCCGCCTTCCGCTTCTGCTCCAGTTGCTCGGCGCGCTCCATGCCTTCCAGCTCGCTGTCCTCGATCTTCCGGATCTCCCCCTCCGCAAACTCGATCTCGTGCTGGAACGCGCGATACTCCTCGTTTGTCTTCACGTTCGACATCTGATCGCGAAGCTTCGCAATCTTCTGCTGCAGATCTTTCAGATCGCTTTCCAGCCGCCGTTTAAGCGCCTCTTCGTCCTTCAGCGTCTTCGCCGCCTGCTCCACCGCCGCCTTTTCAGACTGCAGCTTGATTTCCAGCGCAGCCAGCCGCTTCGGCAGCGCGGCAATCTCCGACCGCAGCTTCGTAGTCTCTCCATCGATGGTTTGTAGGCGCATCAGCGCCTCAAGTTTAGTTCGCATAGTCGGAAGTTGCAGTTTATCACCGGCTCTTGTGCGATTCCCTTGCCGCCCGGCTCACATTCCGATCTCCGCGCCTTGCCAGCCCCGCCATTTTCCTGCATCCTCATTCCAGCCCCCAGCCTCAAACCACCTGTCCACCCATGCCCCCGGATCCCGACGCGCACTGGAAGCCGAAGCATAATCGCTGGGCCATCGCCCTCACCGTCACTCTGGCCACCTTCATGGAGGTCCTCGACACCTCCATCGCCAACGTCGCCCTCCCGCACATCGCCGGCGGCCTCGGCGCATCGCAGGACGAAGCCACCTGGGTCCTCACCTCCTACCTCGTCTCCAACGCCGTTATCCTTCCGGCCAGCGCGTATCTCGTCTCCTTCATCGGGCGCAAGCGCTTCTACATGATCTGCGTCGCGCTCTTCGGCATCAGCTCCATGCTCTGCGGACTCGCGCCCTCGCTCCCGCTCCTCATTTTCTTCCGCGTCCTCCAGGGCACTGGTGGCGGCGGCCTGCAGCCCAGCGAGCAGGCCATCCTCGCTGACACTTTCCCTCCGCGCCAGCGCGGACAGGCCTTCGCCGTCTACGGAATGGCCGTCGTCCTCGCTCCCGCCATCGGTCCCACGCTCGGCGGCTGGATCACCGACAACTACACCTGGCGCTGGATCTTCTTCATCAACGTCCCCATCGCCATCCTCTCCCTCGTTCTTACCTCGCGCATCGTTGAAGATCCGCCCCATATCAAGAACGAAGTCGCCGAGCAGCGCAAACGCGGCCTCAATCTCGACTACACCGGCTTTGGCCTGCTCGCCATCGGCTTCGGCTCCCTGCAGTTTGTCCTCGACAAAGGCCAGGAGAACGACTGGTTCGGCTCGCACCTCATCGTCACTTTCTTCTTCCTCTGCGGCGCCGCCCTGCTCACCCTCATCGTCTGGGAAATTGCCCAGATTCGCCGCGGTAACAGGCCCATCCTCGACCTCACCATGTTCCGCAACCGCACCTTCTGCGTCTCCTGGCTGCTCATGTTCGTCCTCGGCTTCACCCTCTTCGGAACCACCGTCCTCATCCCCCTCTACGTCCAGCAATTGATGGGCTACACCGCGGAGCAGGCAGGCCTTGTCATCTCACCGGGCGGCGTCGCCATTCTCTTTCTCATGCCCTTGGTCGGCGTCCTCGTCAGCCGCGTCGACAACCGCTGGCTCATCGCCTTCGGATTCGCCATTCTCTCCGCCGCCCTCGCTGCCCTGCATACCATCGACGCCCAGGCCAGCTACGCCTACATTGCGTGGATGCGCATCTTCCAGGCCTGTGGCCTCGCCTTTCTTTTCATCCCCATCAACACCCTCTCCTACACCGACGTTCCCCGCGAGAAGAACAACGATGTCTCCGGCCTCATGAATCTCGCCCGCAACATCGGCGGCAGCTGCGGTACCTCCTTCTTCGTCACCCTGCTCGCGCGCCGCAGTCAGGAGCACCAGGACCGTCTCTCCATGTTCCTCAACGGCATCAGCCCGCAATTCCTCCGGCAGCGCGATGGCCTCGCCCGCTACTTCCAGCACGGCGGAGGCCTCACCGCATCCCCGGCCCAGGCGCGCGCTCTCGCCCAGGGCAGCATCTATCAGCAGCTCATTCGCCAGAGCACCCAGCTCGCCTATCTCGACGTCGTTGCCCTTCTCTCCATTGGCGCGGCCTGCATGATCCCCCTCGTCTTCCTCATGAAAAAACGCAAAGGTGGCCCCGCCGCCGCCCATTAATCCCGCCTTCTTCACCCTAAGGTTTAGAATTCCTTTTCACGCATACTGCCCGGTTCTCCGTCCCCAATCGGGTTCTCTGGAGCCTCGTTTGCCCAGCAACACCCTTCGCCGCCCTGGTTCGCGCCTGCTCGTCATCGTTATCGCCGCCGCTGCTCTGTGGGCCCAGCCCGCGCACGCCCAGGCCGATCACCCCTGGACCGTCCAGGAAATCTTCGGCCATCCCGGCAGTCTCACCGGCGAGGCGCCCGACAATATCAGCTGGTCCCCCGACGGCAAAATCGCTACCTGGATCGACGAAAACGGCGACCTCCTCGCCATCCAGCCTCCCGATCCCAAACCCCTAAAGCTGATCCCCTACGGAAAAATCTCTGTCCTGCTCAACGCCGCCATGCCCGAACGCGACCGCGATCACCGCGCCCGCTACGACCAGCCCGACTACATCTGGGCGCCTGACTCCCAACACTTCCTCTTCGATACCAACGGCGCGCTCTGGCTCTTCACCCCGACGAACGGGACCGGCGTGCAGATCGGCAACTCCGGCATGATGTCCGGCGACGATCCCAAATTCTCACCCAACGGCCAGCTCGTCTCGTATCTGCACGACGGCAATCTCTGGGTCCAGCGTCCCGACGGTACCGCTCCAGCTCTCCAACTCACCACCACGCACGATGACACGCTGCTCAATGGCGGCGTCGACTGGGTCTACCTCGAAGAACTCGACGCGCGCAGCAACTACTTCTGGTCGCCCGACTCGCGCGAAATCGCCTACCTCCAGATGAACGAGGCCAGCGTGCCCCAGTATCCGCTCGTCGACTGGATCCCCGTCCACGCCAGCGTTGAACTGCAGCGCTATCCGCAGCCGGGCGACGCCAATCCTGGCGTGCGCATCGGCATTGTCGGCGCCGGCGGCGGCAACACCCGCTGGCTCAAAATCCCCATGGACGTGGGCAACGACTACATCCCGCGCTTCGGCTGGGTCAATCCTCACGTCGTTTGGGTCGAGGTGCTATCCCGCAATCATCAGCGCATCGACCTCTGGTTCGTCGACACCCATACCGGCGACATCCGCCGCGTTCTTCAGCAATACGATCAGAAGTACTTCACCATGACCTACGACGTGAAGTTCGTCGGCGACCACCAGTTCCTCATCCTCAGCTGGCGCGACGGCCACACCCACATCTACCGCTACACGTTCAACCTCAACAATCCCCTCGCCGACCTCGCCCAGCTCGCCAACCAGGTCGAGAGCGGCGACTATGAAGTTGCCTCCATCAAGGCCGCCGACGAGAACGCGCAGACCATCTGGTACCTCTCCAATGAGGGCGACTCACGCCAGCAGCAGGTCTGGGCCGTCCAGTTCGACGGCGGCGGCAAGCGCCCCGTCACCCAGAACACCGGCTCTCACGATGCCAGCTTTCCCGCGCAGGGCGGCGCCTTCATCGACACCTGGTCCCAGGAACTGTCTCCGCCTGTCGTCTCCGCCTGCACATCCGCCGGATCCTGCTCCGCCATCTGGCGTTCGAAGCCCATCGAGGGCCACCATCTCATCGCTCCCCAGCCTCTGGTGCTCACCGCCGCCGACAAGACCACCAAGCTCTACGGAACGCTTCTGCTTCCTCCTGGCGAACCGGCCCCGCACAGCGTCCCGCTCATCGTCAATCCCTACGGCGGTCCAGGCGTGGACTCCGCGCGTGACAAGTGGGGTGAGAAGCGTTTTCTCTTCGATCAGCTTCTCGCCGAGCATGGCTTCGCCGTCCTCCACGTCGACAACCGCGGCATGGCCGGTCGCGGCCGCGAATTCGAGCAGGTCGCGTATCACAACTTCGGCCCGCCCCAGTTCGCCGATCAGATGGCCTCCATCGACCAGGTACTCACCCGCTACCCGCAGCTCGATCCGCACCGCCTCGGCTGGTGGGGCTGGAGCTGGGGCGGCAGCTTCACCCTCTTCGCGCTCTCCCACAGTGACAGCTTCCTCGCCGGTGTCGCCGGCGCTCCCGTCACCGACTGGCGCGACTACGACTCCATCTACACCGAGCGCTACCTGAGCCTGCCTTCCGACGACGCCCAGAACTACCACGACGATTCCGATGTCACCAGCGCCGCCGACCTCAAAGGCCACATCCTCATCCTGCACGGCACCGGCGACGACAATGTCCACATCGAGAATGACACCCAGTACATCCAGAAGCTCATTGAGGCCGGCGTTCCCTACGACTACAACATCTATCCCCGCAAAACCCACTCCGTCTCCGGCGTCGACGATCAGACCGAGCTCTACAACAAGGTCCTTGAGCATTTCGAGATGTATCTGAAGAGCAAACCAGCCGCAGCGCCTCCAGCCGCAGCGCCAGCCAAACCCTGAGCCGATGGTCTGCAACCTGTAACCCGCAACCTGTAACCTGTCACCTGTGACGTCCCATCCCGCCGAGCGCCCCGACTCCGCCTCGCTGATCCGCGGCCGCACCACTGTCGGCGACTTCGAGCTGACCATCCTNNTTCCTCGACGGCGGAGCCATGTTCGGCGTCGTCCCCAAACCCCTCTGGGAAAGGCGCGCTCCCGCCGACGCCCAGAATCGCATCCTTCTCGGCCTCAATACCGTCATCGTCCGCACCGGCCAGCACACC
>PMAD01000281.1:5348-11864 GCA_003152415.1 Acidobacterium sp. | reverse complement strand
TGTCGAGGTGGTTGGGATAGAGCTTGAGGCCAGAACCGGAGACCTGGAAGCCGCGAAAGAAGGCGGCGTGGAACTGGTCGAGCTCGACGCGGCTGTCAAAGCGGGTGCTGAGGGTTTCGACGACTTTGGCTTTGAGCGCGGGGCCTGCGCGATGCAGGAAGATGTTGGCGGCGATGACGGCCGCGATGAGGAGGATGACGAGGATGGAGACGATCCAGAGGATCGCAATCAGGAGGGTGCGATGACGGCGCGGGCGTGCTGCGGTTGACGGGTTGACCGGGGTGCTCACTCTCTCCACCTTCTCACGAATATTGTGACGGAGTTTAGTCCTTGTGGAGTTGAGCCGATTTCGGGACGCGGGGTTGCATTCGCGCGCGTGGGGGCGAGGTTTATCCTGCTGTGGCGGGTGGCGGAGGCGATTACGCGGGGACACGGGCTCGGCTGGATGAAGAGACGGCGGTTGAATGCGGTGATCGCGGCGGCGCTGTGTTTTCTGGGGACAGCGGCGGGGGCGCAGCAGCCTCTGCCGCCGAAGAGCAGCCGGCCGGCGACGGCGGGGCACGCGGCGGAGGCTACGCCTTCGATTGACGCTTACATCCACGATGCGTGGACGACGCTGCGGCGGTCGATGCTGGACTGCGCGACGCTGCGGGATGCGAAGGTGAAGACGGAGCCGGTGCTGTATCTGCCGCAGGATTTTGCGGAGCCGCCGGAGGTGGAGGCGCTGGGGAAGAAATGCGGCGTGCGCGTGGAGCGGCTGCCCGCGAAGCTCGAACGGCTGGGGCAGGACGTGGAGGCGCCGGCGCCGGGATTGCTGTATTTGCCGAATCCTTATGTCGTACCGGGCGGGCGGTTCAACGAGATGTATGGATGGGACAGCTACTTTATTGTGCTGGGGCTGCTGACCACACCGGCGAACGGGATCGCCGAGGATCCTGGGAAGAGCGAGGATTGGGAGCTGGCGCGGGGGATGGTAGAGAACTTTTTCTTCGAGATTGAGCATTATGGCGGATTGCTGAATGCGAATCGGACGTACTACCTGACGCGATCGCAGCCGCCGTTTCTGTCGTCGGAGATTCGGGAGGTGTGGGCGGCGGAAGTCGCGGAGGGGCGAAAGCAGCAGGCGCAGGCGTGGCTGGAGCGGGCGTACGGATACGCGGTGCGGGATCACGCGCTGTGGATGAGCGAGGAGCATCGCGCGGGCGATACGGGGCTGGCGCGGTACTACGACTACGGCGAGGGGCCGGTGCCGGAGATGGAGGACAACAGCACCTACTATGCCGATGCGATTCGGTGGCTGCTGGAGCACAGAGAGGCGCAGACGAATTATCTGGTGGAAGGGCCGTCGATGCCTGGGCCCGGGGATCGAGAGAAGCTGGCGGTGGCGAGCTGCGATCCGGTTGCATCGGCGGTGTGCGCGCGGGCGCACGTGGGAATTTACTGGCTGACGCAGGATTTCTACAAAGGCGACCGGGCGATGCGGGAGTCCGGGTTCGATACGACGTTTCGATTTGGGCCGTTCAGCGGGTCGACGCATCACTACGCGCCGGTAGGGCTCAATTCCCTGCTCTACAAATATGAGTGCGACCTCGCGTGGATGGCGGAGCAACTTGGGAAAGCGGGGGAGGCGAATCAATGGAACGCCGAAGCGCAGGCGCGGCGGGCGGCGATGGACCGGTATTTGTGGAATGCGGACAAGGGGATGTATTTCGACTACGACTTTGCGGCGGGAAAGCAGTCGAGCTACGACTACCTGACGACGTTCTATCCGCTGTGGGCGGGCGCGGCGAGCGCGGCGCAGGCCAGGAAGGTGGAGGGAAATCTGCGGCTGTTCGAAAAACCGGGCGGGTTGGCGATGAGCACCTACGATTCGGGGGTGCAGTGGGACTTGCCGTACGGATGGGCGCCGGCAACGTGGCTTGCTGTTGATGGGATGAAAGAAGCGGGAGATTTAAAGGATGCGGTGCAGGTTTCACAGAGATTCATGACGACGGTGCGTGATAATTTTGCCTGCGACCACACCATCCGCGAAAAGTTCAATGTGGTGACAGCTTCGTCAGAAGCGCAGGTGGCGGTGGGGTATCGACAGAACGTAGTGGGCTTTGGGTGGACGAACGCTGTTTATCTCAGGATGGAAAAGTTGCTGGAGCGCGCCGGTGTGACGGAAGGCGAAGAAGCGCAGACACATCCCGTGTGCACGGCTGCGCAGTAAAGAAGGTCAGGGAAACGCCATGACCGAAGAGAAGACCGAACAGCACGTGGTGGTGGGACTGGGCGAGTTGTTATGGGATCTGCTGCCGGAGGGAGCGCGGCTGGGGGGAGCTCCGGCGAATTTTGCGGTGATGGCGGGACGGCTGGGGGATCGGGCAGTGGTGGCGAGCCGGGTGGGCGCCGATACGCTGGGGAACCAGGCGGTGGTTGCGCTGGAGGCGCTGCCGGCGGAGAGCGGGTTCCTGCAATGCGACAAGGACTATGCAACAGGGACGGTTACAGTTGCGTTGAGGGACGGCGAGCCGGCGTACACGATCCACGAGCCGGCGGCGTGGGACCGGCTGATACTGACTCCAGAGTGGCGGGAGCTGGCCTGCGCAGCGGATGCGGTGTGTTTTGGGACGCTGGCGCAGAGGGCGGAGGCGTCGCGGACAACGATTCGAGCGTTTCTGGACGAGACGCGGGGCGAGTGTGTGCGGGTTTTCGATGTGAACCTGCGAGCGCCGTTCTGGTCGGATGAGGTGCTGCGGGGTTCGCTGGGACGGGCGACGATTCTGAAACTAAACGCGGGCGAACTACAGCATGTGCTGATGGGGACGGGGGTTTGTCCTCACCCAACGGAAATACAGGATGACGAGGGGATGCTGCGCGGGGCAGAGGGGCTGCTGGAACGGTATCCGGTGGAGATGATTTGCATCACGATGGGAGCGCGGGGGAGTTTGCTGGTAACGCGGACGGGGCGTGACCGGCATCGCGGACTGACGACGCGAGTGCAGGACACGGTGGGCGCGGGCGATGCGTTCACGGCAGCGCTGACGCACTATTACCTGGAGGGGGCGCCGCTGGCGGTGCTGAACGAGGCGGGGAATCGGTGGGGGGCGTGGGTTGCATCGCAGCGGGGCGGGATGCCGGCGATGAAGGCGGAGACGCTGGAGCGCTTGAGCGGAGAGATTGGGGCGCGGCGGGTGCGGGCATAAGGCGCCGCGCGGGGGCTTGCGGGATTTGGTGAAGAAGCTTTTGTTGTGAGGGCCAGGGAGGCTTGACAGGGGTTTGCAGGGCTGGTTAGGGTACATACCAACTGGTTGGTATGCTCATGGAGATGGCGGAAACTCAACACGAATCGAAGAAGAAGCTGCTGGAAGCGGCGGTGTATGTGATTCGCGCCAAAGGGTATACAGCTACGCGGGTGGAGGACATCTGCGAGGCGGCGGGTTTGACGAAGGGGAGCTTCTTCCACCATTTCACAAGCAAGGAGGCGTTGGCGCTGGCGGCGGTCGAGCACTGGAACGCTGCGGCGAGCGAGCTGTTTTCGACGGCGGCGTACCAGTCGATCAAGGATCCGGTGGACCGGCTGGTGGCTTATGTCGACTTTCGCAAGTCGCTGCTCGAGGGCGAGCTGCCGGAGTTCACCTGCCTGGTGGGGACGATGGTGCAGGAGATTTACGAGACGCATCCTCCGCTGCGGGCGGCGTGCGACCAGAGCATCAGCAGCCATGCGGCCGCGCTGGAGCCGGATATTGCGGAGGCGATGCGTCTGTATGGCGTGACGTGCGACTGGACACCGCGGAGTTTGGCGATCTACACGCAGGTCGTGATTCAGGGATCGTTCATTTTGGCGAAAGCGAAGGGCGGCCCCGAAGTGGCCGCTGCGAGTATCGATCACCTGCGGCGGTATATCGAGATGCTGTTTGGCCGTTCGGGCAGCAGGACGAATGCGGAAACCAGGACACAACGCAGGCAATACGCCAGGAGGAGACGACATGTCAGCGAAAGCGACATTGATCGACACGACAAAACAGGATAAGGCTGCTGTTTTGGAGCTGATTGCCGGGATGGCGAAGGCTCGTTACGAGAAAAACGCGCGGGCGATTGCCGCGCCTTACGCGACGGATGCGGCGATCTACAATCTGGCGCCGCCGCTGGTTCATCACGGGATCGACCTTGCGGAGACGCAGGCGTGGCTCGATACATGGGATGGGCCGATCACGATCGAGCCGCGGGGTGTTGAGGTGACGATCGCCGGGGATACCGCGTTCGCGTATGGCTACATGCGGATGACGGGGCGGAAGAAGGGTGCCGATCGCGACGTGGACTTCTGGATGCGGGAGACGCTTTGTCTCGCGCGGAACAGGGAGGGGTGGAGAATCGTGCACGAGCACACGTCAGTGCCCTTCTATATGGATGCGAGCACGCGGCCGGCGTTCGATCTGGAGCCGGAGTCGCGCGGGCGTTGACGGGCGGGCGGGTTCTCGCCCGGCAGCATAGAATAACGATGATCGCCGTGACGGAGGAGGCCTTTTGCGGACGAACATCGGGACTCTGGCGCTGGTGACGCTCTCCCTGCTGGTGTTTGCGTGGGTCTCGCGCGGTCTTCCGTGGACCGAATGGCGCATCGTTGGTATGGCCATCGCGGTCCCGGCGTTTCTGGTGTTTGCAGTGGCGCGTGTGCAACTGGGAAGCGCGTTCAGCGCACAGGCGAAAGCGACGACGCTGGTGACACGGGGAATTTACTCCCGCATCCGCAACCCAATTTATGTATTTGGCGGGCTGACGATCGCCGGCTTCATGATTTGGGCGCACCGGCCGTGGCTGCTGCTGATTTTTGCGGTCCTGCTTCCTCTGCAAATCTATCGGAGCCGGAAAGAGGAGCAGGTGCTGAGGGAGAAGTTCGGAGAAGCGTACGACGAGTACAAGCGGAAGACGTGGTTTTGAGCGTGGCTGTGCCGAGGCAGCGGCTCTGGGCGGAAATGCGTTGGTTTGGCGAGGCAGCGCATTTGTAATCGCGAGCCGGACGTTATAGCTTCGCATCTGAACTACAGATGGCACATATTCCGACATCGCAGGAGAGGCGTGCGCTGGGGCGGGCTCGCCGCAAGCAGGTGCCGCGGCAGGATCATGGGCGGTGGGATGCGAAGCTGCGGCAGCACGATCCGATCATGCTGGTCGAGGAGTCGATGCGGGGGCGGGTGCCGCAGTTGGTGACGCTGAAGTACGAGCGGATGCTCCAGTCGCCGTTTGGGTTCTTTCGCGGAGCGGTGCCGGTGATGGCGGCGGACCTGGCGTTGCTGCCGCACACGAGTATCGTGAACCAGATTTGCGGCGACGCCCACGTGCGGAACCTGGGGGCGTTTGCGGCGCCGGATGGGCGGCTGCTCTTCGACATCAACGATTTTGACGAGACGATTCGGGGACCGTTCGAGTGGGACCTGAAGCGGCTGGCGACGAGCCTGGTACTCGCGGCGCGCGAGACGTGTGCGCCGAGCGAGAAGGTTAAAGATGGACGCAATGCAGTGGCGAAGTTTGTGGCGCGGTACCAGAAGCTGATCGGGACGCTGTCGCGGATGCCGGTGATCGAAATGGCGCGGTACCAGGTGCACCGGCTGCAGAGGATTTCGACAGTTTCGAATGCGCTGCTGAAGGCGGAGCGGTCGACGCCACTGCACACTCTGGATACGCTGACGGTGGTGACGAAGAAGGGGCGGATCTTCAAAGAGGAGCCGCCGCTGCTGCGCAGGCTGACTCCGCAACAGGCGCGGCCGGTGCTGGCGTCGGTGAAGGCATATCGGGAGAGCCTGCAACCAGAGCGGCAACATTTTCTTTCGCAGTACACGCCGCTGGATGTGGCGTTCAAAGTGGTGGGCACGGGGAGCGTGGGGCTGCGGGATTATCTGATTTATCTGGAGGGGAACGGGGCGCGGGACCCGCTGTTTCTGCAGATCAAAGAGGAGCCGGGATCGGGATATGCGCCGTATTTGCCGGGGTCGGCGACGAGCGCAGGGCATCAGGGATGGCGCGTGGTGGAAGGACAGCGGGCGATGCAGTTCCAGTCGGATCCATTTTTAGGATGGACGACAATTGCGAACCGGGATTATCTGGTGCGGCAGCTGAACGATCATAAGGGATCGATTGAGATTGACGATCTCGCGGGGCAGGGACTGATCGATTACGCGGAGATTTGTGGCGAGTTGCTGGCGCGGGGACATGCGCGGTCGGGCGATGCGTGTTTGATCGCCGGATATGTGGGGAACGGGGAGAAGTTCGGCGTGGCGCTGGGAAAGTTTGCGGAGGCGTATGCGGATCAGACGGGGGCGGACTGGAAGGAACTGAAGAAGCGCCGGTAGCTGGGAGCTGGGAGCCGGGAGCGAAGCACAAGAGCAGAAGGCGAGCGAAAGGCCAGCGGACACCGAGCGGGAAGGCGAACTGGAGGCCTGCGAGCGTGCGAAAATCGGTGGCATGAATGAACTGGCCCTGACATTCAATGGAGACAGCGCGCACACGCCACCGTCGCATATCCTTGAAAACCTG
>PMAD01000281.1:4278-5311 GCA_003152415.1 Acidobacterium sp. | reverse complement strand
GTGATGCTGGGCCGGGTGCGTGGCAGGGGGACGGCGTCTCCGGAACACAACGCGATGAGCTTTCCGGATGAGGCTGCTGTGCGGGCTGAGGCGTGGGCGGACTTGTGCGGGCGGTTCCTGAGCGGCGTAGATGAAGCGGCGACGATGGCGGACGGGGATGCACAGAAGCTCGAAAGCGTGGTGCTATGTCCTTCACCGTCTCATCCGACGCGGAGTATGACGGTTCGCGAGCAGCTGGAGAGCTTCGCCGCGCACAACGCCTATCACCTGGGACGGGTGGTACTGCTGCGGCAGCTGCTGGGGAGTTGGCCGCCGCCATCGGGCGGACTCATGTGGTGAGAGGCAGCGAGGGAGGCGGGATGACGAAGCGGGGCGTGTTGGTGGTGGGAGTTTTGGTTGGGGCGCTCGTGGCTGTTGGCGAACGCGCGAGGGTCGCGATGGCTGCCGGTCCGCAGACAGCGAATGCGGCGAGCGTGGAGGATGAGGCGCGCGGCAAGGCATGGTGGGCGCATGTGCAGGTGCTGGCCGACGATTCGATGCGGGGACGGATGACGGGCAGCCCGGATTTTTTGCGGGCGGCGGCGTATGTGGTGCGGAAGTTCCGGGCGTATGGGCTGGAGCCGGCGGGCGTGGGCGGGAGTTATTACCAGCCAGTGCATTTCATCGAGCAATGGGTGGAGGCCGGCAAGTCGTCGCTGAGTCTCGTGGTGGATGGGCAGGCGCAGACGCTGGCGCTGGGGCAGGATGCGGTGCTGAGCTCGCGTTCGCCGGAGCCGGCGAGCGTGGATGCGGGGCTCGTGTTTCTGGGATATGGGCTGCATCTGCCGGATTCGAACTACGACGATTTCAATTCGGCCGAAGTATCGGCGGGGTCGCTGCGGGGCAAGATTATTGTGACGATCAACGGCGGGCCGGCGGAGCTGCCGGGGGCGCTGAAGTCGTTTGCGCGGACGTCGCCGATGCGGGAGGCGATGCGGGAGGCGGGGGTGGTCGGGATCGTTTCGATCCCGACGCCGAAGTCGATGGATTTTGG
>PMAD01000281.1:4040-4235 GCA_003152415.1 Acidobacterium sp. | reverse complement strand
GGTGGCGCGGCGGCATCCGGCGCTGGCCGACGATCACGATCCGATGTTCGCGGCGACGTTTAATCCAGCGCAGGCGGAGAAGCTGTTTGCGGAGACGGGGCATACGTTTGCGGAGTTGCTGGCGCTGGCGGATGCGCAGAAGCCGCTGCCGCGCTTCGACCTGAAGAAGCGGATGACGGCGACGGTGGTGACGGA
>PMAD01000281.1:0-3971 GCA_003152415.1 Acidobacterium sp. | reverse complement strand
GGCTGCTGGGGTCGCGGTATTTCGCGGGGCATTCGACGGTGCCAGGGCAGGCGATCAAGGCGGATCTGAATCTCGACATGTTTCTGCCGCTGTTTGCGTTGCGGAAGCTGCACGTGCAGGGACTGGAGCAGTCGACGCTGGCGGACGATGCGCGGCGCGTGGGCGCCGCACACGACATCGTGATCGCGGGAGATCCGGAGCCGGATCGGAACTCGTTTACGCGCACGGACCAGTACAGTTTTGTGCAGGCGGGTGTGCCGGCGCTGGCGATGAAGTTTGGGTGGGAGCCGGGGTCGCCGGAGTATCACATGTGGCGGGACTGGCTGCGCGATCGCTACCACTCGACGGCGGACGATCTGAGCCAGCCGGTGGATCTGGTGGCGGCGGCGCAGTTCAACTCATTCTTTGCGGATTTGGTGCGCGAGGTCGCGAACGATCCGGCGACGCCGCACTATCTGGAGTCGAGTTTCTTTCGGCGATTTGAGACGGGGCAGTGAAGGGGGAGAACCATGCAGTGGCTGAAGCCGCGATGCCCTGGGCCCGGCATTGACGCGACTGGAGAACCCGCGGGAAAGGGAATTAAGCGGGGCGGGTGCGGTGCTTTTTCCAAAATGGCACAACGGGACGTCCATCAACGGTACTTCTGGGGCCAAATCAGAGGTTGGTTGTATTGTTTATTGGACTGGAGGAGAGCTAGCTTCTTGCTGTGGGGTGAACCTGGCGGGGTCGTATTAGGTTTGGCGGTTGCAGGTTTCGGGCCGGAATTTTTCCGGCTTTGGCTTCTGCTGGAGGTGGCGAATGATCCAGCTACGCGGCATTATCTGGAGTCGAGTTTCTTCAGGCGATTTGAAGTTGCGCAGCAGGGACGGGGGTAAGGCGTGCGGATGAGGCGGCGGGAATTTCTAGCTTCGGGTTTGGCTGCTTCGGCTTTGGTGGTGGCCCGTCGGGCGGGCGATGCGCAGACGGCAGCGACCGCGTCTGGGACCGGCGGCAAGGCGCGGCAGTATTACGAACTGCGGAAGTATTTCTTGCAGCAGGGGCCGCAGGTCCAGCTCACGGAGAAGTATGTGGCGACGGCGCTGATTCCGGCGCTGAACCGGATGGGGATCGCGCCGGTGGGTGCGTTCAATTTGTCGATTGGGCCGGAGACGCCGGTGCTGTATTTGCTGCTTCCCTGCTCCAGTCTCGAGACGCTGGTGAACGCGGATTTGCATCTGCGGACGGACCAGGAATTTCTTGCGGCGGCTGATGCTTTCTGGAATGCTCCGGCGAGCAGCCCGGCGTTTGTGCGCGTGGAGAGCTTGCTGCTGATTGCGTTTGAAGGTTGGCCGGAGGTGACGGCGCCTCCAGCGACGGCGCAGAAGGGCAAGCGGGTTTTTCAGCTGCGGTCGTACGAGAGCACGAGCTATCGGGATCATGCGCGGAAAGTTGCGATGTTCCACGCGGGGGAGTTTGAGATTTTTCGGAAGGTGGGATTCTGGAATGTGTTTTTTGGCGATGCGCTGATCGGGCCGCGCTTGCCGCAGTTAACGTACATGCTGAGCTTCGCCGATCTCAACCAGCTGAACGATCTTTGGGCGGCGTTCCGTGACGATCCTGAATGGAAGAAGCTGAACACGGTGCCCGAATTTACGTTTGAGCCCATTGTGAGCAATATTACGAACCTGGTGCTGACGCCTGCGGCGTATTCGCAGATCTGAAGCGATGGCAGAGCATGGCAAATCCGGAGCGGGCAAGGTGCGAGCGACTGCGGCGGTTCGACAGCCAGCGGGATACTCGGGCACTCCTTTGGCGAAGAAGCTGGGCGCGAAGGACGGGCAGCGCACGTGGCGATTTAAGATGCCGGCGAGCGTGGCGGAGGAAATCGCAGAGGGCGGCGCCGTGCCGCGTCTTGAAAAAGCGCCGCGGGCCGGAGTCGAGATGGCTCATATTTTTGTGACGCGGAAGACGGAGTTGGCCAGGGTGGTGGAGCGGTTGCGGGCAGTGCTGGCGCAGGACGGCGTGATTTGGGTTTCGTGGCCGAAGAAGGCTTCGGGCGTGGCTACCGATGTGACGGAAGATACGGTGCGGGAGGTGGCGCTGCCGCTGGGGCTGGTGGACATCAAAGTGTGCGCCGTGGACGCGACGTGGTCGGGGCTGAAGCTGGTGATTCGGAAGAGCGAGCGGAGGCCGGCATAGATCTCGCTCTTCGCGCCGCCGCTATTTCGACACGGGCCGCCGGGGGCGCTGCGCCGCAGAGATGGATTTGATGATGAGGCGGCGGGGCTGCGTGGGGTCGATCTGTTTCTCGGAGAGTTCGAGGGCCTGGGCGATGAGCTCCTGAACGGCGGGCGAGTCGAGCAGGGCCGGGTCTTTGAGCTTGATGTGGCGCGCCTGTTTGCCGCCGCCCTCGAGGCAGGCGTCGGGATCGCGGAGACGCGGGCCGTTCATCAGGAAAAAGAGGCTGACCCAGCGCGGAAAAAGCGCGATGGAGAAGATGGCATCGGAGGCGCGGTCGGTGGGGCCGAATCCGATGGCGAGCGCGTTGTAGTTGTCGTAGACGAGTTCGAGGGCGCCAGGGAGGCGGGCGCGCATTTTGCGGAGAGCGGTGCGGGCCTGGGCAGCGACGTCGGGAGTGAACTTGCCGAGGAAGGCATCGAGCTGGGCGGCGGGGGATGAGGTGGGCGCAGCGCGGGACGCGGACTTTTTCTTCGCGGTCTTTGCGCGAGCCGGAATCATGGTGCGGGAATAGTAGCACCGCTACTTCCGCTGTCGCCGATGGAAGTGAAATACAAAAGCCCGCTGCGGAGAGCGGGCTTTTGCGATAGGTGACGGACGGCGCTATTTGTGGAGGACCTTTCCGGTGCTGGCGTCGACGATGGTGGCGTAGCCGAGGGCTTTCGTTCCCCACATCACGTACCAGACGGGCACCTGGAACTTGTAAGTGTCGCCAATTTCAAATGCAGAAAGCCCTTTGCCGGGATTGTTCTTTAGCCAGTCGGCGGCAGCAGCGACCGCGGCCGTGTAGGCGGCGTCGGAGTCGACATTGAAGAGGGTGAGGTCGATGGGCATCGCATCGCGGGTCTCGCCGCCCCACGGTTGCTGGAGGCCGGCAACGACGCCCTTGAAGATGTTGGGAGGGGCATCGGCGATGGAGTTGGTGAAGGTTCTGTACTGGTGCAGACTGGGCGAGGCGAAGACCGCTTCCCACATGGCAGCTTTGCCGGCGTCATTTTTGAAGCCGGGGACTTCTTTCGCGCTGAGGCGAATGGCTTCGACGTCGGGCGCCCAGTTGTGAGCGGCCTTGTACATCAGCCAGAAGGCGGTCTTGGCGGTGATCAACTCGGGCGGGCCCGCGGGTTGAGCCTGAGCAGCGGACGGAGCGGCGGGTTTGGAGGTGGACTGCGAGCATCCGGCAAGGAGGAGCACGACGCTCACTGCAGCGGTTGCCGATCGTTGGAGCCAAGTGGTCATCGGAGTCCTCCACTCGCCTCCCGCGTTTCTCGCAGCGGACGGAGGCGGTGAAACGTTTCCGGTTGATAACAGTACCACTTTGTGGGGCTCGGGGATGTGCGAAATATCACAGGGTTGGGGGTGGGGTCGGGGTGCAATTTTTGGGGGTCAACGCAAAAAGCCCGCTCCGATTGGAGCGGGCTTTTCGATGTTATGCCGGCGATCACCTAATCTCCCACACACTTTCGCGTGCAGTACCATCGGCCCGGCGAGGCTTAACTTCCGTGTTCGGGATGGGAACGGGTGGGACCCTCGCGGTATAGTCACCGGCAAACCTGAGCGACGCCTGGCGGGTGGTTTCTCCCGCGGCCGAGGGATCCGGACAGTTTCTTCTTCGGACCGCTGTCGGCAGACTGGCGTCACAACTTAGCTGACCGGGAGACGAAGCTCCCGGATCAGGAAACGAAAATCGATTGGGGTACAAGGCGTGTTGAGCGCCTCTGCAGAGCTGCTGCGTCATTGCGGTCGACGCGAGCAGA
>PMAD01000038.1 GCA_003152415.1 Acidobacterium sp. | reverse complement strand
AGCTTGAAGAGCTGCTGCGGGTCATCGAGTTTGGCGGGGCAGTGCTCAAGGAGGTCGATAAACTCGCGGCCCCAGAGATACGCTTCGAGTTTTTCCTTGTTGCCGGGCTCGACGAGCGGGGCGAGGTCGGGGTTGCCGGTGTGTTTGGCCCNNGCCAGGAGGTGAGGGCTTCGCGGAGGGTGAGGGGCTTGCCGTAGAAGTCGACGACGGGCTCGTCGCCGGCGAAGCCGAGGCGCTCGAGGACGAGGTCGACAGCGTCACAGGTGTTGACGGGGAGGATGCCGGCGGAATCGCCTGGGAGGTACTCGATGCCGGAGCCGGTGAGGTCAAGCTCGATGTGGCGGGTTTCTTTTTCGGAGCTGGAGCCGGTGAGGAGACGGTTTTCGAGGACGGTGGCGGGGTAGGGATTGTTGCGCGTCCAGGTGGTGATTGCCGTTTCCAGTGTCGCCGTGCCCTCCGACCGCATTGTCTTTCAGCCCCCTAGCCGGCCCGCGTTACTACTTTTATTGTAACGGGACTGTGAACAGTGTGGCCGGTGGAGAGCGGGGGTGGCGGTGATGACAATCACTTCTATGCGGCGTTGCTAGGTTACGGGTTGGGCGCTTGTCCGCCGCATTCCTGGGGGAGCTGGCGGTTGCTGTATCCGCGGATGACGCCCTCGTCAAAGCAGGTAGCGCTGATGTTGGACTGCTGGAGGGCGTAGGCGGTGCTGCTCATACCAGGCGCAGCTCCTCTGGGCAGGACGGGCGGAGGGGCGGTAAAGGGGGCGAGTTTTTTGGCGAGCATGGCCTGCGGGATCTGGTAGCTGGAGAAGACGGCGGAGGCGATGGGCGCGTCCTGGGCGGCGACAGAGGCGGGCGCCTGGGCGACGAGGATGACGTTTTTGAAGGCGCCGCCGGTATCGAGCGGGAAGGAGCAGAAGACGCCCATGATTTTCTGCGGCTGCGCAGGCCCGGTGAGATTGGCGACGAAGCGGCCGCACTGGCCGAGGTCGGGGGGGACGGGGATGGGGGTGACGGAGNNCATGGGTGTGGCGGAGGTGAAGGTAATCTGCGGGGCAGCCTGGCCGCTGTCGGCAGCGCCCTGCTGATAAACCATGATGAGCTTCTGGGTGAGCGGAGCGGTGTAGGGCATGCTGAGGTCCGTGCCGCCTGCGCCCTTTTGACCCGCCTGGAAGGCGGCGTTGCGTGCGACGAAGGTTCTTCCGAGGGCGATGGTCTCGCCCTGGGGTCCGGTGAGGGTAATCACGGTTTGCGAGCCGTCGGCTTTCCAGCCGGAGGGCACGCCGGCGGAGGCGGTCTTGTCGGGCGCGGTGTAAGGCGTGAGCTTGATGGATGGGGCGGCGGACGTGGCGGTCTGCGCGGGAGCCTGTGGGGTGATTGCGGTGAAAATGGCGGCGCAAAAGGCGGCCAGGGGAGCCATTCCAGGGTAAATCCAGTTTCGACGCACTTGCATTCGTTCACATCCTTCGTGGTTGCTTCGTTCGTTCTGCGCCGCGCAGAGAACGGGGGGAGCACAGCGCGGATGCCGGGTGGGCCCGGAAAGCTTACCATTCGGCGGCGCCGGGGGGCCAGACGAAAAGTGAGAAAGCGGCCGGCTGTTCCCGGTCCGACGCGGCAATTGCATGCCCGGGTTCGCCAGATCGACTTCACCCCATGCAATTGGGTCAGGTTGGCGCGAGCATTCTTCCCATGTTCTGGTCGGTCACCGACAAGTGTGATGTGGGGCACATACAGCCGTTGTGCCTCTTCTTCTGAATGGTGGCCAGTGGTTTGGGGCTCTCCGTTCGGAGCTCCCGACCACGGTTTGAGGATCGGCGTCATGCGCATTTTCAGGGATACAGGACATCTCTTCCGCCTTGCGGGCCTGTTTGCTGTCGGGACCCTGTCTTTTTTTGTTATTCGAGCTTTTCTCGTTCCGCGCAGCTTCGGCGAGTACGGACACTACCGCGGCGCCGCCATCAGCGAGATCGCTGCTCATCCCATCCGCTTTGCCGGACACCAGACCTGCGAAACCTGTCACACCGACGTGGCCCAGACCAAAAACGCGGGCAAACACGCGCAGGTGAACTGCGAAGCCTGTCACGGTCCATTGGCCAAACACGCCGACGATCCCTCGATCGATCCGGGCAAGCCGGACACGGCGGTGCTCTGCGTTCGCTGCCATGCCGCCAGCGCCGCGAAGCCGAAGGGGGTTCCGCAGGTCGACGCGGATCAGCATGCGAACGGCCTGCCGTGCCAGACCTGTCACCAGCCCCACAATCCCGCCATTGCCGCCGGAGGAGCGAAATGACCCTTACGCGACGCCAACTGCTCATCCTTCTGCCGGCCGCGGCTGTGGCGTGGGAGTCGTTGCTGGCCGGGACACCCGAAGCATCGCCCAACTACACGATGACGGAACACTGGTGGAGCATGCTCATCGATATCCCCAAGTGCATCGGCTGCGGCAACTGCGTCCGCGCCTGCCAGGCGGAGAACGATGTGCCCGACGGATTCTTCCGCACCTGGGTGGAGCGCTACCACGTCGATGACTGGCATCTTGCCAATCCCGAGGTGATTTCGCCGGACGGCGGCAAAGAGGGGTTTCCGGTCGCCAAGGAAGACGAAGGCAAGTACTTCTTCGTCCCTAAGCTCTGCAACCACTGCGCGGATTCCCCGTGCACGCAGGTGTGTCCGGTGGGTGCTACCTTCATCGGCCCCGACGGCGTTGTGCTCGTCGACCCGAAATATTGTCTGGGCTGCGCCTACTGCGTGCAGGCTTGCCCCTACGGCTGCCGCTATATCCATCCGCAGAAGAAGGTCGCCGACAAGTGCACGCTCTGTTATCACCGGATCACGAAGGGGTTGACCACCGCTTGCTGCGAGGCATGTCCGACCGGGGCGCGGCAGTTGGCCGATCTGAAGAACCCGAACGATCCGATCCACGCATTCCTGAAGACCCACAGCGTGCAGGTGCTGAAGCCGCAGATGGCCACCGGCGCGAAGGTTTTCTACAACGAGCTGGACGGCTCGGTGCGCTAGGCTGGCGCGAATCGGCCGGCGGAGCGAGAAGGAGACGACGAACGATATGCCTGGCGTGGAAGGTTTCATGTATCCGAACGAAGTGTCGCTCTACTGGAGCGTGCTCATCGTTCTCTACCCCTTTATTACCGGACTGGTGGCCGGCGCCTTCATTCTGGCGTCGCTGGCGCGGATCTTCCGCGTCGAGGCGGTGAAGCCGACGTACCGGCTGGCGCTGCTGACGGCGCTGGCGTTTCTGATCGTGGCGCCGCTACCGCTGCAGCTGCACCTGGGGCATCCGGAGCGCTCGTACGAAATGTACATGACGCCGCACCGCACGTCGGCGATGGCGATGTTCGGCTTCGTCTATCTGTGGTATCTGATGGCGGTGCTGGTGGTGGAGATCTGGCTCGACTTCCGCGCCGACATCGTGGCGCTCTCGCAATCCACCATCGGCTGGAGGCGCTGGATGTACCTCGCCATGACCCTGGGTTCGGCGAACGTCAGCCCGCGCGCGCTCGCCATCGACGAGCGGGTGGGCTGGCTGGTCACGCTGATCGGCGTTCCCTCAGCCTTTCTCCTGCATGGCTATGTCGGATTCATCTTCGGCTCCATCAAGGCGAACCCGTGGTGGTCCTCGCCGCTGATGCCGGTGGTGTTCATCTTTTCGGCCATGGTCTCGGGAATCGCGCTGGTGATGCTCCTGTATATGGCGGCGACGCGGCTGCGCCGCCAGCCCATCGACATGCTCTGCGTGGACACCATTGCCCGCTGCCTCTTCTACATTTTCATCATCGATTTCAGCCTGGAGATGCTCGACCTCATCCACCGCGTTTACGAGGCGGATGAGTCCTTTCGCAGCCTGGATTTCATGGTGCACACGCGGCTCTACTTTTCGCAGATCGTGCTGCAGATCTATATCGGGACCCTGACGCCGATTCTGCTTCTGGCCCTGACGCAGGTGATCCGGCTGGGGGCAACGGCGCGCAAGCGCATTTACGCAGTCGCCGGGTCGCTGGCCCTCGTCGGCATCTTCGCCATGCGCTGGAACGTGGTGATCGGCGGACAATTGTTCTCCAAGAGCTTTCTTGGGTACACAACTTACAAGATGGCTCTTGTGACGCGCGAGGGACTGCTGGTTTCGATCGGCCTCACCCTGCTGCCGCTGCTGATTCTGGCCGTACTGGTCAAAATTCTGCCTCCGTGGCCGGAAGCAGAGCACGCATCGATTCCCGAGGCGGTCGCGGCGCCCTGACGAGGCGCGCTTCGGCGAGTCTTCACAAAGGCGGTGAAGACCATGAACGACCTTTCCGAGGCTGTGGAGCGGCTGACGCGAAGCGTGGCGGATCTGCAGAGCCGCGTCTCCGCGCTGGAAAATCCTGCGCGCACCCTGCCGCCGCTCCCCGCACAGCCAGTGCTTTCCGCGCCTGCCGTGTACGCCACAGCTGCAGAAGCACCGTCCTTCGCCGGAGGGGCCGGAATCTTCCCGGTTCTGGGCAAAGCCATGCTCGGCATCGCCGGAGCCTACCTGCTCCGCGCGGTGGTTCAATCCGCCGCTCTGCCCCGCGCACCCGTGGTCGCCGTGGCCATTGCCTATGCTGTCCTGTGGCTGGTCCCCGCCGCGCGTGCGCCCGCGAAGGCGTGGTTCGCCAGCGCGGCCTGGGCTGGCTCCTCGGCACTCATCCTCATTCCCATGCTTTGGGAACTGACGTTGCGCTTCCGCATCCTGCCCAGCGCGGTCACGGCCGGCATACTCAGCATCTGGGCGATCGCGGCTTCGGCCCTCGTATGGAAACGACACTTCGCCGCTGTCGCAGGGACGGTCTATACAGCGGCCAGCCTCGCAGCCCTGGTTCTCGCCGTCGCCACTCGCGATCCTGCGCCCTTTCTCTTCGCGCTGCTGGCGATCGCGTTTATCGGAGAGGCCGCGGCAGCCGGCCATCGCGCCCTGCGCGTGCGGCCGGTCATCGCGGCCGCTGCCGACCTGGCCGTCTTTGCTCTGATCTGGATCTACTCGAGCCCCGCGGCGTCCCACGCCGACTATCCCGCCATTGCAGCCCCGGTGCTGCTGGCCTTCGCTCCCGCTCTGCTCCTCATCTACGCGGCCAGCGCCGCCGCGCAGACGCTGCTGCTGCGTCGCGGCATCTCGTTCTTCGAAATCGCGCAGACCCTGATGGCCGCTCTGCTCACCGTCTGGACCGTTCTCGAGTTCTGGCCGGGGCATGGCCCCCTGGTTCTGGGAGTGCTGTGCCTGATCGCATCGGCCGCGGGTTACGCCGTGACTTTCGCCTGGTTCGACCGTCTCCACGCGCAGCGCAACTACCACGTCTACGCCACCGGAAGCCTCGCGCTGCTGCTGGCGGGCAGCTTTCTCTGCCTGCCGCGTGGATGGCTTCCGCTGTGCCTCGGCCTGTTTGCCGTTGGAGCCGTCCTCTTCGGAGTGCGCACCGCGCGCGACACGCTCCAGTTCCACGGCCTCGCTCTTCTGGCAGCGGCGGCTTATTCCTCCGGACTGTTCGCGTATATCGTTCGCGCGATGGCGGGCGCCTCTCCTGCTGTGCCGGGCTGGATGGTCTGCCTCGCCTACGCCTCAGCGGTTCTTTGCTACGCCGCCGTGGCGCGGCCCGCTTCGCCGCGCTCTGGACTCGACGAGCGGTGGCGCAGGTTTCTCCGCTTTGTCCTCGCGGGACTGGCGGTGGCGGCGACTACGGCGCTTCTGGTCTGGATCGCGATCTGGATTCTGGCCCGGTTCAGGGCCGCGGGGGTCGCTCCGCCTGCCGAACAGATCGCCGTCATCCGCACCCTCGTCGCCTGCGCCGCCGCGCTCGCCCTCGCCTGGCGCGGTTCCGGCTGGCAACGCCGGGAACTGGTCTGGCTTGCCTGGGCTACCCTGGCAGGCATCGGCCTCAAACTGCTCTTCGAGGATCTGCGCCACGGACACCTGGGATTCACAGCGGCGTCCATATTTCTATTCGCCGTGACGCTGCTCCTCGTCCCCCGCCTTCTGCGTGTCAGGAGCAGAGCCGCCAGCGACAACCCCAGCTAGCGCTTTTTTCCAACGCAACGCTTCGAGAGTCTTCCGGAGACCGCGCGGAGGTTCGGCGCCGATGACGTGGCAGAAGATCGGGCGGAGTGCGAGGTTACCTTTCGGTGGCGACGAGGTGGTGGGCGATGGCGA
>PMAD01000295.1 GCA_003152415.1 Acidobacterium sp. | reverse complement strand
CGGGAACCGTGCTTTTCTCGACGACCACCTTATATTCGTCAATCGATCGGGCAACCTCGCTGGCTACGGCATCGACATACGACAGGTCCGCGCTGCCGGTGCGGCTTTGCGGCGTCCCCACCGCGATAAAGATGGCCTGCGCCGCCTGGGTTGCTGCCCGCAGATCACTGGTGAACTGAATGGCGTTGCCGCGATGCCGGCTCAGCAGCTCGGGAAGATAATCCTCATGGATCGGAACTCCCCCATCCGCCAACGTCCGCAGTTTCGCTTCGTCGTTGTCGACACAGATCACGCGATGCCCGATCTCGGCGAAACATGCGGTCGCCACCAGACCTACGTATCCGGATCCGACGACGGCGATGGAAATACCCTGGCTCATTGGTTCCTCTGACGGTTTATTTCACTGTGCAGTGCTGGAGTTGCGTCGCAGAAACGAATCGCGCAAATCCCGGTCGGCGCAGTATTCGCAATGATTCTGTGCCCGAGCAGGTTACGGTCTGCGAGCCCTTCCGATGCCTCATCCTACCATGTGCTGCACGGCTCCCAGCTTAGTTCTGGCCCCTGGCCTGGGCGTGATTTACAATGCCCGTGTGATCGCTCTCGCCCACGCCATCATGACCGTGCTCACCTATATCTTCTTTGTGGGAATTGCCGGCTCGCTGCTCGTCATCCTGATCAGTTTCTTTGAGGACCTCAACGAACTTGTCGGCAAAGAGTAGTCCCGGATCTCCGGACGTGCCCTCCACCGTCAAGACTCCGATCACCGAGCCGATCCGCTCTTCGCCCTTCACTCTGCCGGCCTCCATCTTGCTCGGCCTTGTCTCCGCGGTCCTCCTCGACTTCTGCTTTCCTATCGCCGGCCCCATGCCTCCCTGGCGCGGCTTCATCGCCTGGGTTGCCCTGATTCCGTTGCTGGTCGCGCTCCTCAACCAACGTGCGGCGGCTCACCCGAATTACCTTCGCCACGCCGCCATCACCGGCTATCTCTGCGGACTCCTCTGGTACATCCTGAACTGCTACTGGATCTACCAGACCATGCTGCTGTATGGAAACATCCCTCCCTTCGGCTCTGCCGGCATCGTCTTCCTCTTCAGCGCCGTGCTGGGCCTCTACTTCGGCCTCTTCGGATTCCTGCTCGCCTTCTTTCGCCGCCATTTCGGCCTGGTTCCAGCCATCACACTGGCGCCCTTTCTCTGGGTCGCCATCGACCTCGCCGCCGCTCGCATTACCAGCGTTCCGTGGGATCAGCTCGGTTACTCCCAGGTCGACAGCTTTCTGATCACCCGCCTCGCTCCTCTTGCCGGCGTCTACGGCATTACGTGGTTTCTGGTTTTCATCAACGTGCAGCTCGTTGGAGTCTGGATGCCTGGCCGACGCGCCACCATGCAGATCAAGGCCATGGTCTCCGGCTTCGCGCTGCTGGCCTTCCTGCTCAACGCCTTCTGGATGCAGCCGGCACCAGCGCCCGTCGAGACCACTGCCGTTCTGCTTCAGGACAACCTCAGCGTCGATGAGGACAATTCCTGGATCGGCAATGTTTTCGATCCGCAGACCCAGCACAGCATCCCGCTTTGGGATCGCAACATGGCAACGTACTCCAACGCGAGCCAGCAAACCTGCACTCCGTACTACATCGGGATGCCACAGTCTGGCTCTCAGTACATGGCGCATCCGGATTGCGCGGCCAGCTCTATTTCGCTGATCGCGTGGCCCGAAGCACCCTCAGCCTTCCGCAGCGGTGATCCGCGCTTCTTCTTCGGCATGGCCGGCCTGGCGCAGTCAGCGCATGCTGCGGTCGTCGCCGGCAACATCGCTCGCCAGCCGGTGACCGTTCATGGCCGCATGGAAATCGGCGTGTTCAACGCCGCATCGGTCTGGGAAGCGAACGGACGATTTGGCGGCGTGTACGACAAGATCCACCTGGTCCCCTTCGGCGAATACGTGCCTTATCGCGAGGTATTCTTTTTTGCTCACCATCTCACGCAGCAGGTGGGCGATTTCAATCGGGGCCTCAAACGTCTCGTTTTTTCTACCGGCGACACCGGCGCAGGCAATCACAGTTTTGGCGTCTTCATCTGTTACGAATCCATCTTCGCTGACGAGATTCGCCACTTCGCCAAAAGCGGCGCCGAAGTACTGGTCAATATCTCCGACGACGGATGGTATGGCGACACCAGCGCTCCCTGGCAACACCTGAACATGGCCCGTATGCGCGCTATCGAAAACCGGCGCTGGCTGCTGCGCGCGACGAATTCCGGCGTTACGGCGGCGATCGATCCTTATGGACGAGTCACGCAGTCGGCTCCACGGCACGTCTTTACTTCGCTTGCGGTGCGTTTTGGATACGTCGAGCGGCGCACCTTCTACACGATTTTCGGCGACGTGTTTACCTGGCTCTGCGTCCTCGTGGTTCTTGGGGCGATCGGAAAGGTTTACGAGCCGCGCTGGAAGGAATACCAGGCTCGACGGAAAGCGGCGACGGAACACCCCCTGGTTTAGTATCCGGCCGCTGTTTAGCGGGCCGGTTTTTCAGTAGACTTAAGCTAGTCATGCTTTCCGATCTCGAATTTGCTTACGCTCCCGTCCGCGAAAAAGTCCGCGGTTTGCGGGAGTATCTTTGACGCACCCCGTCTCCGCACCGAACTAGCTGCCATCGAAACCAGGCTGGCCGATCCGGCGCTGTGGTCGAATCCTGCGCTGTCGCAGCCGATCATGCGCGACCGGAAACGAATCGAAGGCCAGCTGGCCGACGATGCCGATCTGGTGCGGCGCACGGGCGACATCGAAGCGTACTTCGAGCTGGCGCGTGAAGGCGAGGCCGTCGAGCCCGATTTGGAGCGCGAGATCACGAGCCTGCGCGACCACGTCGATCAGCTTGAATTCCGGACCATGCTCTCCGGCGAAACCGATCCGCTGAACGCCATCGTGACGGTCCATCCTGGCGCTGGCGGGACCGAGTCGCAGGACTGGGCCGAAATGCTGATGCGCATGTATCTGCGCTGGGCCGAACAGCAGGGCTTTAAGACCGAGATGAACGACTACCAGGACGGCGAAGAAGCCGGCATCAAGTCGGCGACCTTCACCATCACCGGCGA
>PMAD01000004.1 GCA_003152415.1 Acidobacterium sp. | reverse complement strand
CGAACATCGGCCTCATCAGCTCCCTCTCGTGCTTCGCGCGCATCAACGAGTACGGCTTCATCGAATCGCCGTATCGCAAAGTGCGCGAGAGCCGCATGCTCGACTTCGTTCAGGTCACCAACGCCGGCGAAAGCGGCATGCGCGTCGGCGATCACCTCGAGAAGACTGAAGCCCTCAAGCTCAACGAGAAGCTGCGCAAAGAAAAGCAGCGCCAGATCGAGTACGAGCCCTACTCCTTCTATCTCTCGGCATGGGAAGAGGACAAGCACACCATCGCTCAGGCCAACGTCGAGCTCGACCAGAACGGCAACATCGTTGAAGAGCTGGTCAACGCGCGCCGTCAGGGCAACTTCGTCCTCGTCAATCGCAAGGAAGTCGACTACATCGACGTCAGCCCCAAGCAGCTCGTCTCCGTCGCCGCGTCGCTGGTGCCTTTCCTCGAGCACGACGACGCCAACCGCGCGCTGATGGGCGCTAACATGCAGCGCCAGTCCGTTCCCCTGCTCGTCTCGGAAGCGCCGCTGGTCGGCACCGGCATGGAAGGCGTCACCGCCCGCGACTCCGGCGCCGTCATCCTCGCCAAGCGCAATGGCCTTGTCGACTCCGTCGACTCCGAGCGAATCATCGTCCGCGTCGAAGGCGAGCATCACCCCACGCAGCTGTCGCGAGAGGTGGGTTCCGACATCTATCAGCTCATCAAATTCAAGCGCTCCAACCAGAACACCTGTATCAACCAGAAGCCGATCGTCCATCAGGGCGACCGCGTCATCAAAGGCCAGGTCATCGCCGACGGTCCCTGCACCGAGCAGGGCGAGCTCGGCCTCGGCCGCAACGTGCTCGTCGCCTTCATGCCCTGGCGCGGCTACAACTTCGAGGACGCCATCCTCATCTCCGAAAAGCTCGTGCGCGAGGACTACTACACCTCCGTGCACATCGAGGAATTCGAGATCGAGGCGCGCGACACCAAGCTCGGTCCGGAAGAAATCACCCGCGACATCCCCAACGTCAGCGAGCACTCGCTGCGCGATCTGGATGAGAGCGGCATCATCCGCATCGGCGCCAAGGTCCACCATAACGACATTCTGGTCGGCAAGGTCACCCCCAAGGGCGAAACCCAGCTCACGCCGGAAGAGAAGCTCCTCCGCGCCATCTTCGGCGAAAAGGCCGGCGATGTTCGCGACGCTTCCCTCACCTGCCCTCCCGGCATCGAGGGCACCGTGGTCGACGTCCGCATCTTCTCTCGCAAGGGTCAGGAGAAGGACGAGCGCGCCCGCCAGATCGAAGCCGAGCAGATCGCTCAGCTCGAGAAGAACCTGTCGGACGAAATCCGCATTCTTACCGACGAGCGCCTCAAGCGCCTCGAAGGCATCCTCGGCGCAAAGGAAGTCCTCGCTGATCTGCACGACGAGCGCACCAACAAGCGCCTCCTCGCCAAGGGCGCGATCCTCGATCGCGACGCCATCGAGCGCATCTCCACCCGCAACCTCAAGCGCATTCGCTACAACGACAAAGATCCGCGCGTGAATGAGCAGATCGACGAGANNTACATCGCCATGAAGCGCAAGCTCTCCGTCGGCGACAAGATGGCTGGCCGTCACGGCAACAAGGGCGTCATCGCGCGCATTTTGCCGGAAGAGGACATGCCGTATCTTCCCAACGGAACTCCAGTGGAGATCGTCCTCAATCCGCTCGGCGTTCCCAGCCGTATGAACGTCGGTCAGATTCTCGAAACCCACCTCGGCTGGGCCGCGCACGATCTCGGCCAGCAGATCGCGGCGCTGGTGAAGAAGAATCAGGACGCCAACGAAGTGCGCAAGGTCATCACGCAGAAGTTTGCCAACACCGCTGCCCTGCGCCAGCTCACCGAGCTCGACGACGACCAGCTGATGCGCGTCGCCGCCGGCATGAAGAACGGCATCTGGTTCGGCACGGCGGTCTTCGATGGCGCTCGCGAGAGCGAAATCAAAGCCCTGCTCACGGCCGCCGGCCTGCCCACTTCCGGCAAAACCGAGCTCTTCGACGGCATGACCGGCGAAGCCTTCGAGCAGCCGGCCACCGTGGGCTACATCTATATGTTGAAGCTCTCCCACCTGGTCGACGACAAAATTCACGCGCGATCCATCGGCCCCTACTCGCTCATCACCCAGCAGCCGCTGGGCGGCAAAGCCCAGTTCGGCGGGCAGCGCTTCGGAGAAATGGAAGTCTGGGCGCTGGAAGCCTACGGCGCCGCTTACATCCTCCAGGAGCTGCTCACCGCCAAGTCCGACGACGTCTTCGGCCGCACCCGGATCTACGAAGCCATCGTCAAGGGCGAAGCCGCCATCGAGCCCGGCGTGCCCGAATCCTTCAACGTGCTCATCCGCGAGCTGCAGTCGCTCTGCCTCGACGTTGAGCTCATCAAACTGGCCCCCGGCGAAGGCCCGAAGGACGCGAAGAAACAGCCCGTCCCCGAACTCGCCGCGGCTGATTAGTAGCCGGGGGGCTTTAGCCCTCGGCGTGGTAAATGCACCGGCCTTTAGGCCGGTGAAATGGGCAGGAAAATCGGGGGCTTTAGCCCCGGCCATCCCGCCGAACTGAGAGTTTTCGCGGCGCAATCCATCGCGTTGCAAGGAACATACGCTGAACCGCAGTGCTACCGGCTACCGGCTACCGGCTACCGGCTGCTTCTGCAAGGGAGGTTGACCTTGTACCGTTCCAGCCCGTTCGAAATGACCAGCCCCATCACCGACTTCGACGCGATCCGCATCTCGCTCGCCTCGCCGGAAAAGATTCGCAGCTGGTCGCATGGCGAAGTCA
>PMAD01000338.1 GCA_003152415.1 Acidobacterium sp. | reverse complement strand
GCTGCGATCGAAAAAGACACAGCAGCGGATACGAAATGTGGCTCTCCAGCAGCTCCGCCGACCACCGCTCCCACTCTTCCAGCAGCACCACCAGCGCCGCGCCCCCGCCCTCGAACGAATGCCGCTTGATCAGCTCATACGCCGTCGGCGGCGACCCCGCCCGCGCGTCCAGCAGCGCAATGTTCACCTCACGCCGCGAAAACGCCCCGTACAGCACCGGGAAATATCCGATCACCAGCGCCACAAATCCCAGCCCGATCCCTGACTCCAGCACCACCAGGCACCGCACCGCCATAATGCGCGGAACCACGTCGCCCAGCCCCAGCGTGAAGATCGTCGTTCCGCTCGCGTATAGATCCGTCATGAACGGGTGCCGCAGCCCATGCGGATCGACAAACGGCTCCGGAAACCCGGAATAGACCAGAGCAAAACCCAGCACCAGCGCGGCCGCCCACGTCGCGATCAAAAATACCAGCGAAAGCGGCCCGTAGAAGCTGAGCATCGTCTCGCGCTTGCGCGCATGATGCACCCTTCGCGCCGCCCATCGCCACGGCCGCCACGTCATGATGTAAAACAGCCGCGTCAGCCGGAACCGCCCGTTCGCGCGCCGCGGCAGAATCACCGTCTCAAACGCGTCCAGCAGTCCGGAAAAAATACACGCAATCCCGACAATTAATGGCAGAGGATGCACCCCGCCAGCAAATCAGGAATCTGCCCCGCCGTCAACGTCTCACTGCGGAATGACAAACAACGTGATGCTCCCCGCCGGAAACGAGTAATTCGCAATCGTGCTCGTCGTGCTCCCCGACCCCGGCGGCGTCACCGTTACCGCCGGCTGCGCCGTAATCGCCGCCAGATTCGCAGCACTATATTGATAGACCTGCGCATTCCCGCTCGCCGTCACCCCCTCCAGTGCCACCGAACTCGTCAACGTCCCAAACGTCTTGTTGATCACCACCACCGTCACCGCCTGGTCCGACGTCCGCAGCGCCCCATACACCGCAAGCAATCCCTGGTTCGCGCTCGTCGAAGCCAACGCCATGTCCCCGAACGTCGACTTCGCCCCGTCATAATTCCGATAAACAGCAAACGCCAGATTCCCCGGCCCCTGATCCGCCCACGTCGTCGTCGGCCACAGCGTCGCCAGATCCAGCCCGTACGCCCCGAATATCCCCAGCACATCGGCCTGCGTCAGCGCCCCGTTCAAAGCCTCCAGCCCGCCAAAGTTGTATTCGTCGATTGCCGTCTTCGTTCCCGGATAACTGCTCGCCACCCACGACTGCACCATCGGAACCACCTGCGGCGCCTGCAGCGGCGTCGTGCAGTTCGATGTGTAATTCGCATCCGTCGTGTAGTTCGGCTGCGCGTAGTTAGGATCCGTGTACGTCGGATCCCACAGCGCCCGTGTCGAGTTCAGCCGTACCTGCTGCTCCACGCTGTCGCCCGCCGTCGTCAGCCCCACCGAGTTCCCGCTCCCCGCCGGATAATCCGGCGCGAAGTATCCGTGGATGTCCACGTAATCCAGCAGCCTCACCCCATAAGTCGCCTGCGCCGCCTTGAATTGCTGCAAATAGTACTCGATCATCGGCACTCCGCCGTGCGCCTTCCGATCCGCCGGGTTCTGCCACGGCTCATAGCACGGCCCCGCGCCCCACCCGCTCTCAATATCCTTCTTCGAATAAAAGTAGTTCCACCAGTAGTCGATCACCGGCCCGCTCACCAGCGCCGTCGGATCCACCGTCTTGATCGCCACCGCCGTCCCGATCCCGCCCTGCGTCACCTCGTCATACGTCGACGGCACCGGATGCACGTCCCGATGCACCGCATCCCACCACGCCGGCTCGTTATCCAGGTCCCAGATCGACACCCCTTGCCCCGCGCCCGACGCTGGATTCCCCTGTCCATACGCGCTCACCACCGAACTCACCCAGCCTCCGGTCCACGTTCCCTGCGCCCACGACAATGTCGCCGCGCCCGCCCCCGGCGGCGTCGGAGCAGCCTCCGCCACGCTGGTGATCGCCGGCGTCGACTGCGACCCAAGAATCGCGCAACCGCCCGTCGCCGTGCACCCGCCATTCCCCTCCGCGTACTCCCCGTCCCCGCAGTTCCCGTTGTAGCTCACCTGCCCCGGATAGGTGGACTCCGGAAAACTGCACACCCCCGGCGTGTCGTTCGAAACCCATCCCAGCACCGGCGCCGTTCCCAGCGCCTTCGTCCCCAGACTGCTGTTCGCCGTCACAAACTGCGTGAAGTTCGTGCTCCCGCTCGCATTCGGCAGCATCTCCGCCGCGCCCGTGAAATTCTCAAAGTAAAAATCGTTCGCCGAATTCGTCACGTTCGTCTGGTAGTTGTACCGCGACGTGTCGTCCCCGCCCCAGCGCGTCACCGTAATATTCGCGTTGGCCGCTGTCGTCGCATCCAGCCCGAACGCATTCATCCCGTAAATCAGCGGACTGATCGCGTGCGTCTCATCGGCCACATTCACCGTCAGCACCGGACCCGCGGCCGTCGCCGGAGCCTCGAGCGTCACTGTTGCCGACGCGCTCTTCGTCGCATCCCCCGCCGCATACGCCGTCACCGTCGCCGTCGGCGGTGCCGGAAACGGGCTCTCATACAATCCCGTCTTGTCCACCGAACCCGCGCTCAGCGTCCACCCCGTCGGCCCCGTCACCAGCCACGTCACCGCCGTGTTAAACGTCCCCGTCCCCTGCACCGTCGCCGTAAACTGCACCGTCGTCCCGATCGTCACCATCGGCATCGCCGGCGTCAGCGTCACACCCGTGATTACGTTATTCGGCGGTGGATTGATCGCGCGCTCCCCGCCCCCGCCGCATCCCAGTACCNNAACGTCTCTCGCTAAACGTCTCCCGCTAAAAGTCTTCGGCTAAACGCCTTTCGCTAAAAGCTCTTCACTGCTGACGGTCGAAATTTTACGCCTCCCTTCCCCGCTGCAACATCCCGTTTTTCGACCACGCAAACACTGGCGTAACCCGCTCCGCACCCCCTCACCCCGCCGCGCCTTCCCCCTCCATGTCCCGCAACGCCCTCCCTTCCCCTTCATTTCTTCTCGCCGCTACTCGTCGCCCGGTGGTACGCTTCTCCGCACCCGGACTGCAAGCCGCGCCGGCCCTCCCCAACGTCCCCCCGCGCGCTGGCACCTGCGAATCCCGCCACCCCTTTGGAGGACGTGCAATGCCGACCCACAAGCCGACCCACCCGTCAGCCCCGCGCCGTAACTGGACCCTCACCCGAATCNNCCGCCCTCGCGATCACCGCGCTCGCCACCGCGTCCCTCGCCCTCGCACCCGCCGCCTGGCCGCAGTCCCAGCCCGCCCCGGTCCAGCCCACCAGCCAGGGCACCAACCAAAGCGCGCCCCAGCCCACTCCCCAACCCACGCCCCAGCCCAATCCCCAACCCACGCCCCA
>PMAD01000139.1:27521-27661 GCA_003152415.1 Acidobacterium sp. | reverse complement strand
TTGCTTCTATCGACGACGCCCTCGGCGACCCCGTCAAGCGGTAATCCCGCCGCGCCTCCTCACTGAGCAGGTCCACCTCCGGCGTGCCACGCCATCACCATCACACCAGGAATCATCTTTGAGCGCCATTCGCAATATCG
>PMAD01000139.1:21336-27446 GCA_003152415.1 Acidobacterium sp. | reverse complement strand
TCGTGGACACGCCCGGCCACGCCGATTTTGGCGGCGAAGTCGAGCGCGCCCTCAAAATGGTCGACGGCGTTATGCTGCTCGTCGATGCCTCCGAAGGCCCGCTGCCGCAAACCCGCTACGTACTTTCGAAAGCGCTCGAAGCCAGACTGCCCCCCATCCTCGTCATCAACAAGATCGACCGCCACGACGCGCGTCCTCAGGAAGTACTCAACGAGGTCTACGACCTCTTCATCGACCTCGACGCCAACGAAGATCAGCTCGACTTCCCGGTTCTCTATACCAACGCCAAGCTCGGTCAGGCCAGCTCTGATCCAGCTAAGCCCGGCACCGATCTGATGCCGCTCTTCGAAGCCATCCGCAACACCATCCCCAAAGGGATGGGCGACCCCAAGGGCATCCTGCAGGTGCTGGTTACCAATCTCGACTACTCCGACTACCTCGGCCGCCTTGCCATCGCCCGCGTCTTCCAGGGAACGCTGCGCACCGGCGACGACGTTGCCATTTCCAAACGCGACGGCTCGCTCCAGAAGACCCGTATTACCAAGCTCTTCAGCTTTGCCGGCCTCCATCGCGTCGATATTGTCGAGACGGAAATCGACGACATCGTTGCGGTCGCGGGCGTCGAGGGCATCACCATCGGCGAGACCATCACCAGCGCCGAGACGCCCGAGCCACTGCCGGCCATCATCATCGACGAGCCGACCATCGCCATGCAGTTTTCCGTCAATAACTCGCCCACGGCCGGACGCGAAGGCCAATGGGTCACCTCGCGCAACCTGCGCGAGCGCCTCGAAAAAGAATTGCTCACCAACGTTTCCGTCCGCGTCGAGGAATCCGGCAGCCCCGACAGCTTCAAAGTCATGGGACGCGGAGAGCTCCAGCTTGCCATTCTGATCGAGATGATGCGCCGCGAGGGCTATGAACTGATGGTGGGCCGCCCGGAAATCGTCACGAAAGAAGTCGACGGCAAGCTGATGGAGCCAATCGAACACCTCACCATCGACATTCCGGAGGCCTTCATCGGCACCGTCATCGAGCGCCTTGGCCCGCGCCGCGGCGAGATGGTCAAAATGCACAACCACGGCTACGGCCGGGTGCGCCTCGAGTTTCGCGTGCCCTCCCGCGGTCTCATCGGCCTGCGCAGCGATCTCCTCACCGAGACGCGCGGCACCATGGTGATGAATTCCCTCTTCGACGGCTACATGCCGCATCAGGGACAAATCCCGCAGCGCCCCACCGGCGCGCTGGTTGCCGATCGCCCCGGCCTCACCACCGCCTACGCGCTCGAGGGCCTCGAAGACCGCGGCGTGCTTTTCTTACCCCCGGGCGTGGAAGTCTACGAAGGCATGGTCATCGGCGAGCATTCCCGCGACAACGATCTCGACGTGAACGTCGTGCGCGAGAAGAAGCTGACCAATATGCGCGCATCCACCGCCGACGACGCGATCCGCCTTGCACCGCCGCGCCTGCTCAACCTCGAACAGGCCATCGAGTTCATCGCCGACGACGAGATGGTCGAGGTCACGCCAAAGTCCCTGCGGCTGCGCAAGAAAATCCTCCAGGCCAACCGCCGTCCCCGCCGCAATCCGATCGTCCCGGTGTAAGCGTCGGCGGGGCAAGTCATAAGGGCCAGAGTCCGCGCTCAATCTTCCCCCTGAAAAATGGCCCAAAGTTTTCAACAATCGCGAAAATAGTTATCTTTCGTAACTTTCAGCTTTTGCCTCTGCCGGGGTAGCATCCTCTCCATTGCAGACCGAACTCGTTGATCGAGTTCGCTCATGCAGAACGTCTGGCGGGTGTTTCTCCTTTTCGGCAGGAGTCCGCACCCGCCAGGACACGCCCCTTCGAAACGGGGCAACCGCAGTCCATTTCCCCGGATTTGTCCCAGGTCTGTTTCCCCTGCAAGGCTGCGTAACACCCAGCCCCTGACCAGGAACCCCGCGCAGCCATGTTCGCTCGCTGGCGCGGCTGGTTAAAAGGTCCGCTGTAAACGCGAACGGCAATTCGTTACGCAGTGCATGCCCGGGTGCAGCCCGGAGCCTCTGACTCTGCCCGCCGTGCTGGTGGTGAGGGACCGCCGCATCGGCCTGAGGCCTGTCCCCAAGTCCACGTCTGTGAACCGCATTTCTTTCAAGAGGAGTGAACACCATGGCAAGATTGCAGAAAGTTTCGTTGAAGGGCACCGAGCACACCCCAATGCCGGGAGCGCGTGCCATCGGACCAACTTCTCCGCATCAGATCATCGAAATCTCGGTGATCCTGAAGCACCGTCAAACTCTGAACCTCGCCCAGCATCGAGGCCAAACCCTTACCCACAGCGACTTCGCAAGAACGTACGGAGCCGATCCCACCAGCGTCGACAAAATCAAGCAGTTTGCCCGCGAGAACAATTTGCAGGTCCTCGAGCGCGGCGACGAGGTTCTCCGCCGTACCGTCACCCTTGCCGGCACTGCGGCCGACATGGAGAAAGCCTTCTCCGTCGAGCTCGTCGGCTACGAGCATGCAGATGGGACCTACCGCAGCCACACCGGCCCGGTTCAGGTTCCGGAGGCCTACGCTTCTCTGATCCAGGCTGTCTTCGGCCTGGACAACCGGCCGGTCGCCCATCCTCACCTGCGCATGCGCAACACCAACCGCACCTTCGGCTCCCGCACCGCAACCACAACCTATACGCCGGTGCAGATCGCCTCACTGTATGACTTCCCACGGGATGCCGACGGCAACGGGCAGACGATCGGCATCATCGAGCTGGGCGGCGGCTTCCGGCCGGCGGACCTGCAGCAGTATTTCCGCAACCTGAATCTGAAAAACCCGCCGGTCCGCGCGGTCCTCGTCAACGATGCCAACAACCGGCCCACCACGCCCAACAGCGCGGACGCCGAGGTCATGCTCGACATCGAAATCGCCGGGGCCATCGCGAACGGCGCCTCGATGGCGGTCTATTTCACCACCAATACGGCACGCGGCTTCCAGGATGCCCTCAGCACCGCGGTGCACGATCAGATCCATACCCCCTCGGTCATCTCCCTCAGCTGGGGCAATGCCGAGGAGACCTGGACCCAGCAATCCATGGAATGCTTCGACCAGGTGGCGCAGGAGGCAGCTCTGCTGGGCATCACCGTCGTCGCGGCGTCCGGCGACCAGGGCACGACCGACGGTCTCCCCGGCACGAAAAACCACGTCGACTTCCCGGCCTCCTGCCCCCATGTCCTGGGAGTCGGCGGCACGCGGATCATCTCCGCCAACGGCGTCATCCAGAATGAGACCGTCTGGAATGACGGCCCAACCGGCGGAGCCACCGGAGGCGGATACAGCAACCTCTTCCAGCGCCCGGAGTGGCAGTCTGCCGTCGCCACACAGCCCAGTCGCGGAGTGCCCGACACCTCCGGCAATGCCGACCCCGACACCGGCTACACCATCCTCGTGGATGGCGAGCAGATGGTCATCGGCGGCACCAGCGCGGTCGCCCCGCTGTGGGCCGGCCTCGTGGCCCGCTGCAACCAGATGCTGGGTGCGCGCCTGGGATTTATCAACCCCTCCCTCTATGCCATCAACCAAAACAACGGCTTCCGCGACATCACCACGGGTAATAACGGCGCGTACTCGGCCACCCCCGGATGGGATCCATGCACCGGCCTCGGTACCCCGCTCGGCACCAGGCTCCTGCAGGCTCTCTCCACGGCGACCGGGAAACCGGCGTCGCGGGCGCAGACTGCCGAAGCAGCATACACGGGCCGCCCGCATTCCGCGGCCTGACCCGCTCTCCCACCAGGAGGAACCAAACATCGTTCACTCCTCCCACCGCGGTGCGGCTCTCCCTTTCCCTCCCTCGGGGGAGTCGCACCAGATCTGCACCCCATGCAGGAAAAAGGGCCGAGCCTCTCAGCTCGGCCCTTCATTTGCGTCACAGAGCCAATTACACGCATAATACGTGTGACACGTGTTGCACGTGCATCGGCGAGCAGGACCATGCCTCAATCACGCCAAAAGCAAAACGTCACCATCAGCCTCAGCCCGGAGACGATCCGCAAAGCCCGGATTCTCGCCGCCAGGCGCTCAACTTCGATCAGCGGATTGCTTGCGGAGCAGATCGAGACGCTGACCGGCGAGGACGAGGCGTATGAGCGTGCCCATCGCTCAGCTCTGGCCTTGCTGGAAAAGGGATTCCATCTTGGAGGAGTGATCTCCGCCAGCCGGGACGAGCTGCATGAACGGCGGTAAAACCTTCGTCGATTCCAACGTTTTGATTTACGCGCACGACGTGGATGCCGCTTTAAAGCACGCAACTGCGAAACGCATTCTTGACGATCTATGGAACACACGTCTTGGCGCGCTGAGCATGCAGGTGCTTCAGGAGTTCTATGTGAACGTCACTCGCAAGATCGCCTCCCCACTGTCCCGCAAGTCCGCTCGCGCGGTGGTGGACGCATACGCGATCTGGTGCGCCGACACGACCCCAGCCGAACTGACGGCCGCCTTTCGCATCGAAGACGAAGCCCGCATCGGCTTCTGGGATGCGCTTATTGTGGCGACCGCGCTGAAGGCTGGCGCGGAACGCATCCTGTCGGAGGATCTGAACCCCGGTCAGCGGATCCTCGGCATCCGCATCGAAAATCCTTTCACTGGAGCCTGACGCAAAAAGGAGCCGCGCCTCTCAGCTCGGCCCTCCGCTTCTCGCCCACCGCGCCGGGTTAGGTCATGCGGGCAAACTTCTGCCGCCGCACTTCCCACTCCTCGGTTGAGAACAGCCGCGGACCAACGTCGATCAGCCGCGGAATCATGTTGAAGATCGCGACCGGGCTCCAGCGCCGGCCATCGCGGGTGCGAAAGCCTTTCTCGTTCAGGTCGCTCACGATCGCCGAAAATGGGAAATCCTGCACCAGCATCTCCATCATCTGCAGCATGGCCTGGTTTTCGTTGGGATCGATTTCCAGCCGCTTGCAGTCTTCCGAGATGCGGAGACCGTAGGGAATATCTTCCGGAAACGCGCCGTCGGTGGGCGCTTCGGCTTCGGGCAACTCCCGCCGCCATTCGAGTGAGACGAGGTGCCATCCCGCCGCCGTGCGCTGCCGGACGATCTCCTCGAGAAGGGGCTGGGTGATCATGTCACGTATCCGTTCAACGTAAGCCATGCAACGCCTCCTGTATTGGGGCTATTTAAGATGCACGTTTCGGTCCATCCCGGGGCAGGGCTGGCTCGTCCCTAAGCTCCAGAAACCCAGCAACATACACGGGCGATCCCTGCGGGGGGGAACTCACATCTTTGTCCACCTGCGGCAAATCCTGTCCGCATCTGAACAGCAACCGCTAGCTGGACCCTACTGATCCTCGACCTGTAGCGTGACCACCTGCTGGCCGGTCACGACCGCGTCCATCGGCAGCGACGCCATCGGGACCGCCGATTCCCCATTCAGCGCCATGCCTTTGTTCTCTCGCAGCGGCGCCAGCGCGTTGGCCATCGACAGCGGAAGCGCCGTCAGCGTGCGCCCATCCACCGCCGCCTGCGCCTCCGGAGCCAACAGCGTCACGTACAACTGATCGCTGGTGTGCACGCTGTTCAGCTGGGCAATGGTCGCGGCCACGTCCAGCTGCTGCGCGTTGAATTGCGGCGGCTGCAGCAGCCGATCCAGGGTGCCGCTGTCGCTGATCAGGAGCCGCACCGGACCCTCGGGCAGATTCGATGGCAGCTTCACCGGAACCCGCACGTTGCGGCGCTCGCCGTGCCAGGGAAGGATCGTCGCTTCCACAGTGATGGTGTCGCCGGCGTGAACCTCAACGCGGCTGGTGTGCGCGCTTTCGATCTCGGCTGTCAGTCGCCGCGGAATGGCCGCAACTTCCAGATCGACGCTCTCGATCGGAGTCCGCCGCGCAGCATTATCGTAGAGGCGCGTGAAGCGCTCTCCCAGCGCCAGCGCCGTCTGCAGGTTCGCCGGCAGCGCATCCGTCGGCGCCACCAGGCTATTCAATTTCACGGAAGGGTACCCGCTCAGCTTGACCGATCCCTGCACATGGTAGGTCGTCTGCGCTGAATACGTATTCTCCTGCATCAGCCCCTGGTAGACCGCCACCATCACCGCCATCGGCGTGATCTGCGGCTGATCGATCACCTC
>PMAD01000139.1:0-21323 GCA_003152415.1 Acidobacterium sp. | reverse complement strand
TTGGTCATGGGCATCGAAACCGGCCCAAACTGCGTGATGGGGTGCCCGCAGGCCAGCATCTTCTTCGGATCGATGTAGGTCACCGTGCAGGTGGCCGCAATATCCAGATCTCCGCGCACCAGCACCGCGCTCACCGCGGAGCCGGGAACCATCGGATCCGGCTGCTTCTCGCTGCTCTCCGAACCACCCACACCCTCCACCGGGACCAGTCCCAGGGGCGCATGTTCTTTCCACAGCCTGAGGGCATCGGGGCTAAAGCCGCTGAATACCAGCGGCGTATCAATCGGCTGAATGAGTGGACCCGAGGCGTCCCCGCTGCTGATCGCCCCCGCACCGGGCTCGCTGGGAGCCGTATCGCCGGAGCCGGCGAACTCCGTTGCGGGCGTCCGGTGCTGCTCCTCCACGCCCATCATCGAGCCGATAGGCGTAATCCCGCAGATGGGCTCTTTGCTGAACTGGCCAATGCGGTACGCCAGGGCGCCGACCAGCCGCCCATCGATATAAACCGGGCTTCCGCTCATCCCCGCTACCACGCCGGTGTATTCAGGCTTCGCACCCTCCAGGCGTGCAAGAATCATGTCCTGCCGCGGGCCCAGCGCGTTATGCAGCACGCCAAGAATCTCCACACCCATCGGCTCCGGCTTCGTTCCCTCGAAAACCGTGTACACCACTCCCTGCATGCCCTTATGGATCTCGCTCAGGGGAAAGAACTTCGTGATTGCCGGCGGGTTGGGAGGCAGCGCCGTTGCGCTGACCGGCCGCACGGACTGGGCCCAGCTTGCCGGGGAGAACGCCGCACAGGCTGCAACTGCCACTGCGGCAAATCCCTTGCGGATATCTTTCAGGCGCTTATACACGTCCATAGACTAAGCTTCTCCTGCGCTTGCCGCCAGGGCACCCGCGACACGAAGATTGTTCCAGAGGTCTTTCCATGAGGGTATCCCACCTGCGTTTATCGTTGATCGCCGCTGCCGCCCTGCTGCTCTTACAGACGCTTTTGCCCACCCGCTTGTTATGGGCCCAGCAGCCGCAATCGCCGCCGAGCGACCAGCAAACCCAGAATCCGCCTGCGCAGCCACAGCAGACACCCCCCAACGGGCAACCAGCCACGCCTCAGCAGCAGCAGCCCGACCAGACCGCTCCGGAAGCCGGGGGGCCCGGCAATGACAACGGCCCAATTGCCATTCCGAAGAAATCCGCGCCTCCGCCGCCTCCCCCTCCGGAACCCACGGTGAAGAACCCTCCCGGCCTGAGCAACTATTCGCTCCGCGTCGACGTACCGGTCGTCAATGTGGACGTCGGTGTCCTGACCGAAAAAAATCACCAGTTCATTCCGAACCTGAAGCAGGATAATTTCCGCGTCTTCGAGGACGGCGTCGCCCAGGACATTGTCAGCTTCCATCAGGTCAAAGCTCCCATCACCGCCGTTCTGCTTGTCGAGTTCGCTTCCAACAGCTGGAACTTTATTTACGACATGTGGAATTCGGCCTTCGCATTCACCCAGCAGCTGCGCCCCGACGACTACATTGCCGTCGTTACCTACGACATGCACACCACGATTCTGACCGACTTCACTCAGAACAAAATGATGATCCAGGATGCGGTGCAGTCGCTCCGGATGCCCACCTGGCAGGAAACCAATCTGTTCGACGCCCTCTACGAGACGCTGGACCGGCTCTCCCGCATCGATGGCCGCAAGTACGTCATCCTGGTTTCGTCGGGCCGCGATACCTTCTCCAAAATCACCCTCGACAAATGCCTGCAGAAGATCAAGGCCACGCCCAATGTCACCATCTTTTCCATCGCTACCGGTGGCGCCGGCGTCATGGGGGGCGGCGGATTCGCCAGCGGNNCGGTTCACCGCCGAACTTCCGGATGACTTCACCGCGATCAACGAATCCATCCGTAACCAATATCAGATTACTTATAAGCCATCGAATATCAAGATGGATGGGACCTACCGGCGCATCCACATCGAACTCGTCGATCAGGAAGGCCACCCGCTGCGCATGCAGGACGAAAAACACAAATCTGTCAAATACGACATCATCGCGCGCGACGGATATAAAGCGAAGCAACAAGTGGAGTAAAAGCCTCTCCCGATCCGCACCGACGAACTTTGCCAACCAGCGCACCGGCTCTTGGGCAGTCTTGCGCCTCCCAGTACAAAAGTTTCGGTACATTGGTCATAAGTAACGCTCGAATGGGTACTTCAGCACTGCCCGACCCTCCATGGAAGTGTTATACCCAGGGAGTTGCCCCAAACGTCATACTGGATGGCGCAAGAGGCAAAGTTGCTCCTTTTCTCCGAGGAAGTGCTGTAATGCATGACCTGATTTTTGCCGTAGCCTTCGTCGCAATGGTCGCCACGCCCGCCATGGTCGCCGCAATCGGTGGCCGAAAAGAATACAACCCAGGGCCCGAGGTTCCTTCCCTTCCTCTTCGTCCCACCACCGCCATTAAGGTGAGTCCCGTCGCGCCCGCTGCCCGTCCCCGTGCCATGCGGAAAATTGTCCCGGCAGACCACCCGCTCGTCACCTGCGACGGGCCGACTCTGCCCATGCACAACGCGCGTGGCATGGCCAATCGCTGAGTTCCTTCTCCGGAAGGTGTCGCAGCCTCGCTGGCGACGACTGAGCCTGGTCCCCGCACATCCGCAGCCCTGCCCGATCCAGCCGCTGCACGTCGCATCCGCTTTGCTACTCTGGCTCGTCGGGGTCCCCGCAAGCGCGCTGTTCGTTCGCCGGGGCCATGGATCTCTATGGAGCCTCTTCTGGTTGTGCTGCTCGGTCCAACCGGCAGCGGCAAAACGGCGCTCTCCCTCACCCTCGCCCGCCGCTTTCCTTCGGAAATCGTCAGCTGCGACTCCGTCGCCGTCTACCGCGAAATGGAAGTGGGAACAGCCAAGCCGTCACCCGCGGAGCGCCGCGAAATCCCGCATCACCTAATCGACGTCCTTGCCCCGGACCAGTTCTGCACCGCCGGCGACTACTCGCGCCTCGCCCGCGAGTCGCTGGCCGCCACCGTTTCCCGCCGGCATCTCCCCATCGTGACCGGCGGCACCGGTCTCTATCTGCGCGCCCTCCTCGAAGGCCTCTTTGCCGGGCCGCAGCGCTCGGAAGAAATCCGCGACCATCTTCGCCGCAGCTCCGAACGCCATGGTCCAGGATGGCTGCACCGTCTTCTGCAACGCCTCGATCCCGCCGCCGCACGACGCATCCACTCCAACGACCAACCCAAGCTCATCCGCGCTATCGAAATCTGCCTCGCTGCCCGCCAGCCTCTCACCGAAGCCTGGAAAACGGGACGCGACCCCCTCACCGGCTATCGCATCCTTCGCATCGGACTGAACCCGCCCCGCCCGGATCTCTACGCTCGGATCGATGCTCGTGCCGCGAAGATGTTCGCCGACAGTCTCGTCGAAGAAACGCGTGGACTCATCCGCAAATATGGCGACTCGCCCCCCGCCTTCGATTCCCTCGGCTACCGACAGGCCCGTGCCATGCTGCGCGGCGAAATCACCGAATCCGAAGCCATCGCCGCAACCGGCCAGGCACACCGCAACTATGCGAAACGCCAGCTCACCTGGTTTCGACGCGAACCGGACGTCCGCTGGCTCGAGGGCTTTGGTGACGACCCAGCCCTCGCTGCCCAGGCCGGCGAGCTTGTACAACAGAGTCTGTAATCGAATGCCGACTGCGCCTGCTCTCAACACCTCGTCGTCCGGACCTTCCGCACTCCTCATCGACGAGGAGTCCCCGCACCACCATCGGGCGCGATCCATCCCTTCATCCCTCGCCCCATTTCTGCTCACCCCCATCGTCCTTCTCGTGCACGGCTACCATCCTTATGCTGGAGACGCCGGCATCTATGTCGCCGATTTGCGCCACATTCTCGATCCCTCGCTGTACCCGCTCAATGCCGCTTTCGCAACCGCCTTCGCAAAGCTCTCCCTTTTCCCGTGGGCGGTGACCGCGATCGTTCGGCTTTCGCATGTGCCGCTGTCGTGCGTGCTGCTGGCAGCACATCTGCTCTCCATCTTTCTCTTCCTCGCCGCCTGCCGGCAGCTGGCCGCGCGCCTCTTCAACAACGAGTCAGCGCGCTGGTCCTCCCTGCTCCTTGCGACCGCATGTTTCACCCTCCCCGTCGCCGGAACCGCGCTCTTTGTCATGGACCCTTACGTCACGGCGCGCTCCTTTTCCACCCCTCTGAGCCTCATGGCAGTTGCCGCCTGTATCGATCGCGCATGGCTGCGCACCATCCTTTTGCTGGCGCTCACCGCTCTGATTCATCCTCTGATGGCCGTCTACGCCATCGGCTTCGTCGTTCTCCAACCTTTGATCGCCTCAGGACGCACCCGCCTTGCGCTCACCCTGTGCGTCGTTCTCATCGCCGCCTGCGGCGTGGCATTCACCCTTGCTCACGGAGCCCCCGCCTCGCCCGCGTATCGCCAAGCCATCTCCCTGCCGGAGCGGACATTTCTTTTCCTCGCGCGCTGGCACTGGTATGAAATGCTCGGCCTCGTTCTGCCTCTGCTGCTCTTTGCGCTCGCCCTGCGCAGATCCGGCTCCTCCAGCCGGATAGGCGCGGTCTGTCTCCCTTGTCTCCTGCTCGGAATCACCAGCATCGTGATTGCCGCTGCGTTTGTGCCGTCCGCCGGCCCGTACCTCTTTGTCCCCCTCCAGGTCCTGCGCAGCTTCCATCTGATCTATGCGCTCGGCATCGTGCTCTGCGGCGGCGTGCTCGCCGCCTTGATGTCCCGATCACGCACGGCTGCAATCTCCATGGTTGTCGTGCTTTTCGCCGGAATGTTCGCCGCGCAACGCCTCTCCTGGACCGGCAGCAACCACATCGAGTGGCCAGGCGCAAACCCCGCCAATCCCTACCAACAAGCCTTCCTCTGGATTCGCGATCACACTCCGCGCAACGCCGTCTTCGCGTTCGATCCGCGGCTGGTCTACCTGCATGAAGAAGACGAGCAGGGCTTCCGCGCAATTACCGAGCGCGACCATCTCGCCGACGATAAGGACGCTGGCATTGTCGCTGTGATCCCGCGGCTCGCGGACCGCTGGGCGCTTCAGCGCAACGCGGAACTCGACATCGATCGCATGACAGATTCGGAGCGCATCGCCACGCTCGCCCCCCTCGGCGCAACCTGGCTCCTGCTTCCGCCCAGCGCGAAGACAGCATTCCCCTGCCCCTGGCGCAACAGCATCATCCAGGTCTGCAACATGAGTCGCTGATTATTGTGATGAGAATCCAGCAGTGGGCCAAGCTAATCCCTAAACTCTAATCCCTAAACCCTGCGTTTATCACTGCACCGTCAGCGCCAGACACACCGCGCCCGAGCAGCTGGTATCGGACGACGTCGCGTACGTGATCGCCGTGCCATCGGTGGAATACGCCGCGATGACCACCGTGTAGGTCCCCGCGGCGGTTCCAAAGTTCGGCGAAGGCTGGTAATTCAGATATCTGTACCGCGCGTTACAGGCGCTCAACCCCAGCGTGCCCGCGGCCAACAACATCACCAGGCCCAGCGCCCGAAGCGCGCCCAGGTTCCTCCGCCGGATCGCTCCCACTCCAATCAGCGCCAGAATGCCCGGAATCACGACCGCGTACACCGCCCCCGATCGTCCCAGCCGAGCCCCATTCGAGTTCGGGCCTGACTCCGCCGTCGTCGTGATCTGCATCGCGCTGATGGTCGATCCGCTCGCCGGCGGCGTGACTACAACCGGATTGAAATTGCAGCTCGAGGCGAGGGGCATACCCGAGCACGACAGGTTCACCTGGTCGGAAAAGCCGTTCTGCGAAGTGACGGTCAGGTTCACGGCTCCGAACTGGCCCGGTGCGAGCGACAACGACGATGGACTGGCCGTGACTGTGAATCCCGGCAGCCCGCTGTCATCCGCGGAGATACCGGCGCTGGCTGCCGATCCGGCGAACGCAGCATCGCCGTGATACACAGCGGTGACCGTCTTCGCCCACTGCGGCGGATTATTCACGTTCAGCGTCGCCGATCCGTCTTTGACAAAGACCGAGCCCAGCGACCCCCTCGCCGTCTCGAAGCTCACCGAGCCTTCGGAAACCGGCGCTCCGCTGGCATCTGCCACCTTTGCCGTGAATGACAACGCGCCGTCACTCTTCTGCACCGAGACTTGGGTACGCGTAGCAACCTGCGCTTGTCCCGCAGCGACGGCACTAAGAATGGAAAGGCTGGTCAGCAGTCCGCAATAGAGGGTCAGCCGAGGGGCGATGTGCTTCCGAAACAGCGATATCATTCGTTAGGAACTCTCTTCGATACAGCATCGCAGCCATCGTTCCGCCCCGGGCCGTCCTGCTGCCGAAGGGAATCGCTGGCTCTGCGCTGGAAAACCCATTGTATCTGACCCGCCGCGCCACCCGCACGTGAGCAGCCCCGGCATTCCCGCCGCGCTCCCGCCATCTGGAGTTACGATCTTTAGTTGCCCATCCGCATTTCTCCCGAGGCCCTCCATGACCACTTCGCTCTCCGCGCGTCCGCAGCTCCAGTACCTCACCGCCCAGCTCGACGAGCTGAAGCAGAAGGGCACGCACTTCCGCCTCCGCGTGCTCGACGACGTCCAGGCCCCGGTCTGCACCTACGACGGCCGCCGCGTCATCAACCTCGCCTCTAACAATTACCTCGGCCTCTGCAACCACCCAAAGCTGCGCGAAGCCGCGATCCAGGCCATTCGCGACTACGGCGTCGGCTCGGGCGCCGTCCGCACCATTGCCGGAACCATGAAAATCCACATGGAACTGGAAGAGAAAATCGCCCGCTTCAAGAACGTCGAAGCCTGCGTCGTCTTTCAGAGCGGATTCACCGCTAACGCCGGCACCGTCTCCGCCATCCTCGGCAAAGAAGATTTCATCGTCTCCGACGAGCTCAACCACGCCTCCATCATCGACGGCGCGCGCCTCTCCCGCGCCAAAATCAAAGTTTTCCGCCACAAAAACGTCGCCCACGCCGACGAACAGCTCCGCGAAATCCAGAACGAGCCAGGCCGCAAGCTCCTCATCACCGACGGGGTCTTCTCCATGGATGGCGACATCGGCCCCGTCGACAAGCTCGCCGATCTGGCCGAGAAATACGGCGCCATCATGATGGTCGACGACGCCCACGCTTCAGGTGTGCTGGGCCGCAATGGCCGTGGCTCCATCGACCACTTCCACTGCCACGGCCGCGTCGATATCCAGGTAGGCACGCTCTCCAAAGCCATTGGCGCCATCGGCGGCTACGTCTGCGGCTCGCGCGATCTCATCGATTTCCTCTACCACCGCGCCCGCCCCATCCTCTTCTCCACCTCGCATCCGCCGTCGGTAACGGCCACCTGCATCGCCGCCTTCGATCTCCTCGAATCCGAACCGGAGCGCATCGATCGCCTTTGGGAAAATACCCGCTACTTCAAAACCGAACTCGGCCGTCTTGGCTTCAACATCGGCGGCGTCAATACACCCGCCAGCGAAACTCCGATCACGCCCATCATCATCGGCGACGGCCGGCAGACAATGGATTTCTCGCGCGCCCTCTTCGAAGCGGGCGTCCTCGGCACCGGCATCGCCTTCCCGACGGTCCCGGAAGGCAAAGCCCGCATCCGCACCATTATGACCAGCGAGCACACCCGCGAGCAGATCGATCAGGCTCTCGAAATTCTGGGGAAGACCGCGAAGAAACTGGGAATCCTCGCCTGAAACTCCGGGAGGATCCGCCGAGGATCAGCGAAACAGGCTGCTGAAGATGATCAGCCCGAGGCCAATCATCGTCACCTCATGATGGCCCGTGATGGCCCCGCCACAAATCAACAAAACCACGCCGAGAGCAAACAGAAGATGGGAATCCGAGTCGCACTCTTTGTCGATCGCCGCCCGCACCTGATTTGGGGGGACGGTGTTGGGGGCGGGGGCCGCGCTGGGGAATGTGTTGTTCATAAAGCCTCCTGACAAAACCAGCATCGCCCGACGGCCCCATCCCCGGCAGTGCCCTTCGTCAACAATCGAGCATGACAAATGTCAGCCGCGCCAAAACCGCTCCGGCGCACCGACCCGAAAACTCCCTCGCTATACTTGAACCAGAGGACCATCCGCCTGCATCCCTTTGGCCAGCGTCTTGACCCGATACTCGCGGAAACGCGCGCGGAGGTGGCCCGCCGCCGCGAGCGCGTCCCCCTGCGCGATCTCGAGAAACTAGCCGAGCAACACACGCCCCGCGGATTCGCCCGCGCCCTCCGCGAAGCCTCGACCACAGGCCCCGCGATTATCGCCGAACTGAAAAAAGCCTCGCCCTCGAAAGGCATCATCCGCCCCGACTTCGATCCCCAATCCCTCGCCGCAGACCTCGAACGCTCTGGCGCCGCCGCGCTCTCCGTCCTCACCGACGAGCCCTTCTTCCAGGGCAGCCTCCGGAACCTCGAAATCGCCTCCGCCGCCACCAAAATCCCCTGCCTTCGCAAAGACTTCATCGTCGACGAGTACCAGATCGCCGAAGCCCGCGCCCATCGCGCCGACGCCATCCTGCTCATCGCGGGCGCGCTCGGCTATGGCTTCCTCTACTACTTCACCGTCATCGCCCACAAGTACTCACTCGATGTCCTCTGCGAGGTCCACACCGCCGAGGAGGCCGCCCTGGTCCAGGACATTGGCTGCGACGCTTATGGCGTGAACAACCGCGACCTGCAAACCTTCGAGGTCCGCCTCAAAACCTCCCTGGAGCTCGCCGGCCAGCTTCCCCCCAACGCCGTACACGTCGCCGAAAGCGGCATCCACACCGCCGCCGAAATCCAAACCCTGCGCGGCGCCGGCTTTCACGCCTTCCTCATCGGCGAATCGCTCATGCGCCAGCCGAACCCCGGCGCGGCTCTCGAAGCACTGCTGCAATCCGCCCACACCTCGCCCGAGCCAACCACCCAGCACACCTAAAAAACCATGTGGATCAAAATCTGCGGCAACACCAATCTCGAAGACGTGCGGGTGGCCGCAGATGCCGGCGCAGACGCCGTCGGCTTCGTCTTCGCTCCCAGTCCGCGCAGGATCAGCGCCACACAGATCTCGGCCATGATGCCGGACTTGCCTGCCGACCTCACGAAGATCGGCGTTTTTGGCACACAGGATTTCGATGATATTGTGTTCGCCCTCCACACTGCAGGACTGCACGGAGCTCAGCTTCACGGCGAGCTCGATTTTTCGCTCGCAGAACGGCTGCGCCGCGAATTCGACTCGGGTTTCTTTCTTATTCAGACCCTCCACTGGGATGTGAACAGCGACCCCTCCCGAGCAGAGGATAGACTCCGCGACGAATTGCGTGCCGTTGCGCGCCATCGGGATATCGATGCGGTTCTGCTCGATACAAGAACCTCAACCGCATCCGGCGGAACGGGCAGAACCCTGGACTGGGCGCGCGCCAAAGACGTTCTCTCCGCCGAAGCCGGGAAACTGCGCATCATTCTCGCCGGTGGCCTGTATCCGGGCAATATCCGCGAGGCCATCCTCACCCTCCGCCCCTGGGGTGTCGACGTCTCCAGCGGCGTCGAATCCTCACCTGGAAAAAAACACCCTGAATTCCTCTACGACTTTATCCGCGCGGCCCGCTTCGCCTTTCTCGAAATCGAGCCTCCCTCCATGCTCCCCACTGCCGTGGGTCCGGTGTAAGGTGGAATGATGGCAGCCACTGTGACCAATCGCGTCGCCGGACGCTTCGGCCCCTACGGCGGCCGTTACGTCCCCGAAACCCTCGTCGCCGCGCTCGATGAGCTGGAGCAGGCATACGCCGAGGCCCAGGCTGACCCCGATTTCCACCTGAAGCTGGATTTGCTGCTGCGCGACTACGCCGGCCGCCCCACGCCGCTCTACTTCGCCTCACGTCTCACCGAATCCCTCGGCGGCGCGAAGATTTACCTCAAGCGCGAAGACCTGCTCCACACCGGCGCGCACAAAATCAACAACTGCCTCGGCCAGGCGCTGCTCGCCGTGCGCATGGGCAAAAAGCGCATCATCGCGGAAACCGGCGCGGGCCAGCACGGCGTCGCCACCGCAACGGTCTGTGCACTCTTCGGCCTCGACTGCGTCGTCTACATGGGCGAAGAGGACATGCACCGCCAGGAGCTCAACGTCTACCGCATGCGCATGCTCGGCGCGGAAGTCCGCGGCGTCTCCTCCGGCTCGCGCACTCTCAAAGACGCCATCAACGAAGCCATGCGCGACTGGGTTACCAACGTCCGCACCACGCACTACCTCCTCGGCAGCGTCCTCGGCGCGCACCCTTATCCCACCATGGTCCGGGATTTCCATCGCGTCATCGGCCGCGAAGCCCGCGCACAGATTCTCGACAAAGAAAACCGCCTCCCCACCGCCATCATCGCCTGCGTCGGCGGGGGCTCCAACGCCATCGGGGTGTTCTACGAATTCATCCCCGATAGAGAAGTTCGCCTCCTCGGCGTTGAGGCCGGCGGCCGTGGCGCAGCCCTCGGCGAGCACGCGGCCCGTTTCAGCGGAGGATCTCCAGGCGTCCTTCAAGGCACCTACTCGTACGTCCTGCAAGACGACAACGGCCAGATCGCCCTCACCCATTCCGTCTCCGCCGGTCTCGACTACGCCTCCATCGGCCCCGAACACGCCGCGCTCCACGACTCCGGCCGCGCCGAATACACCTCCGCCACCGATGCCGAAGCTCTCGACGCCACGCTGCGCCTCGCGCGCACTGAGGGCATCATCCCCGCGCTCGAAAGCGCCCACGCCGTCGCCGAATGCCTCCGCCTCGCGCCGACCCTCAGCCCGCGCGACATCCTGCTCGTCAACATCTCCGGCCGCGGCGACAAAGACATGGGCATCCTCGCCAGCGCACTCAATCTCTCCGGAGCGTAGCCGCCGATGCCGATCCGTTTCGCCAGCAAGCCCGGCCTCGTCGCCTACATCACCGTCGGCGACCCCGACCTCGCGACCACCCACAACATCGCCATCGCCGCCATTGATGCGGGCGCGGACGTCCTCGAGCTCGGCGTCCCCTTCAGCGATCCGCTCGCCGACGGCCCCGTCATCCAGCGCGCCAGCGAGCGCGCCGTGAAGAACGGCACCCGCCTCCACGACGTACTCGCCCTCGCTGCCGCTCTTCGCCTCGAGCGGCCGCAGACTGGCCTCATTATCTTCACCTACTACAATCCCGTTCTCCGCTTCGGCCTCGAAAACTTCTGCGCAGCCGCGGCGCAGGCCGGCGTCGATGGCGTCCTCGTTACCGACATGATCGTCGAAGAATCCGGCGAGTACCTCGAAGCTCTCCATCGCCATCATCTCGCGCCGATATTCCTGGCTGCGCCCACCAGTCCTGATGCCCGTCTCGAACGCATCTGCGCCGCCTCGCAAGGATTCGTCTACGCCCTCTCGCGCGTGGGCATCACCGGCACGCGGGCCTCGCTCGAATCCGACGCCGAACAGCTCGTCAAACGCCTGCGCCGCTTTACGAAACTGCCCATCGCGGTCGGCTTCGGCATCTCCAGTCCCGAACACTTCGCCGCCGTCGGTGAATTCGCAGACGCCGCGGTCATCGGCAGCGCGCTCGTCGCCACCATCGAGCAGGCCGGTCCAAAAAATGCCCCCATCGCCATCGCTCGATTTATTCAGGGCCTCCGCGGTGGCATCCGAGAGCCCGCCGTGCCGACCCGCTAAATAATTTCCCTCTTCGTATACGGTTGTAGTTGCGGATTTCTCCATGACCGGCGCGCTCCATTGCCCCGGTGAAGAAGGAAGACCATGGACATCGAAACCTTGCGTCGCAAAATTGATGAGCTCGACCGGCGCATCGTTGCCCTTATTAGCGAACGCGCCGCGGCCGCTCAGGAAATCGGCCGCCTGAAACGCGAAACCGACCTGCCCGTCTACGAGCCCAATCGCGAGCGCGTCATTTTCGACAATGTGCGCAGCCACAATCCCGGCCCGCTGCCCGACATCGAGCTCGTCCACATCTACGAGCGCATCGTCGACGTGATGCGGGCCCTCCAGCGCAACGAGCTCGCCTCTCGTCCAAACCCGCCCGCATCCGGCGCGCAGACCCAGACTGGAAAAGAAAAATGATTGTTGCTATGCAGGATCGCGCGACGGAAGAAGAGATCCAGGCCGTCGTCGAGCGCATGATGGAAATTGGCTTCAATGTCCACCGCACCACCGGGACCGTCCAGACCATCCTCGCCGGTGTCGGAACACCCGGCGTCTTCGAGCACCAGGAATTCGAGGTCCTCGCCGGAGTCGCCGAAGTCATCCGCATCTCGTCGCCCTATAAACTCGCCGGACGCAGCTTCCGCCCNNGGCACCATCGTCCGCTTTCCCAACGGCGTCAGCATCGGCGGCGACGAAGTCGTTGTCATGGCCGGACCCTGCTCCGTCGAAAGCCGCGAGCAAATCTTCTCCTGCGCAAAAATCGTCAAAGATGCAGGCGCGAAGTTCCTCCGCGGCGGCGCCTTCAAACCCCGCAGCTCGCCTTACTCCTTCCAGGGCCTTGGCCTCGATGCGCTCAGGCTTCTCCGCGAAGCCGGCGACGCTCACGGCCTGCTCGTCGTCAGCGAGGTCATGGAAATCTCGCAGATCGAGCAGATGATGCCGTACGTCGACCTCTTCCAGGTCGGCGCGCGCAATATGCAGAACTTCAACCTGCTCCGTGAGCTCGGCGCTGTCCGTCGCCCTGTCCTTCTCAAGCGCGGCATCGCCGCCACCATCGAAGAGCTGCTGCTCTCCGCCGAATACCTCCTCGCCGGCGGCAACTACGACGTCATTCTCTGCGAGCGTGGCATTCGCACCTTCGAAACCTACACCCGCAACACCATGGACATCTCCGCCATCCCCGTCGTCAAGAAGCTCTCGCATCTGCCCATCGTGGGCGATCCCTCCCATGGCACCGGCCGCCGCGACAAGGTTCCGGCCATGGCGCGCGCCACAGTCGCCGCGGGCGGCGACGGCCTCCTCATCGAAGTCCACCCTAACCCCGACAAGGCCCTCTCTGACGGCGCGCAGTCGCTTTTCCCCGAACAGTTCGCCGAGCTCATGGATGCGCTCCGCATCATCGCACCCGCCGTGGGCCGGACACTGTGAATGGGTGCCCCATGTCCCTGGGGTTGGGGACATGGGCTTCACGCTAGCCGTTCAGTCGGCACCGTAAACTAACGTCAAATGCCCATCGAGCGCATCACGATCCTCGGCACCGGCCTCATCGGAGCTTCCGTCGGCCTCGCATTGCGCGCTCACGGCTTCTCTGGATCCATCACTGGATGGGACCCGGATCCCGGTCAGCTCAACGCAGCTTTCCGTCGCGAAGCCATCACTGTCTCCGCCGATGACCCGCTCACCGCCGCCGCCGACAGCGATCTCATCCTCCTCGGCGGTCCCGTGTTCACCATCCTCGAGTGGCTCGACCGCCTGGCCCCAATCCTGCGAGAGAACCAGCTCGTCACCGACGTGGGCAGCGTTAAAGGCGCGATTTGTGCCCGTGCCCGTGACAAATACAACGCGCCCGGCCAGCCTGGATTCCTCCCCGGCCACCCCATGGCAGGCAAAGAAGTCAGCGGCGCCGACAATGCCGATGCCGCGCTCTTCGACGGCGCGGTCTGGCTCTTCGCGGAATGCTCGGTCAGCAACATGAGCCCCGCCGCCCGCGCCCTGGCTGATGAGTGGCGCGCCTGGGTCGGCCGCTTCGGCTCCCGCGTTATCGACATCGATCCCNNCTGCTCGAAGACGAATTCGCCGCCAACGCCGATCTGCTCCCCATCGGCGGCCGCGCTCTGCGCGAGATGACCCGTCTCGGCGCCAGTCCCCTTTCCATGTGGCGCGACATTGCCCACACCAACTCGGACGCCATCGCACAAACGCTGCACGCCCTCGAACAGCGCCTCGCCCATCTGCGCGAAAATCTCAAAACCCCCGAACTCCGCGACGAATTCGACCGCGCCAACCGTTTTCGCCTCCGCGATCCGAAAAAGCTGTAAACGGACGAGCCGCCGCGCCCGTCGGCTCCCGCGCCACGAGCCGATGTCCTGTCCTGACCCGATGGCAGATTCGCAAGCTCGCGAGTAAACTTGCCCTTCACATTTATTTTCAGCTGGAGGGTCCGTGCTCCGCCACACCTGTGCTGCGCTTTTAGCGCTTCTCGTCCTGCCGCTCGTTGCCCACGCTTCGCCGCTGCTCCTGCTCCATCCCACGCTCAGCAAAGACCAAATCGCCTTTCGCCACGCCGACGACATCTGGGTCGTCGCGCGCACCGGCGGCGACGCGATTCGCCTCACCTCAACAGCCTCCGTCGTCGCCGGCCCGTACTTCTCCCCCGACGGCCAGACCCTCGCGTACTCCGCGCGCATCCACGGCAACCTCGACGTATACACCGTGTCCGTCAACGGTGGCGTCCCGCGCCGCCTCACGTACCACCCGGGCGATGACGTCGTCGTCGGCTGGTCTCCCGACGGCAAAGATGTACTGTTTCTCAGCGGCCGCGCCGCCTGGAATGACTTCTCTCAGCTCTTCCGTATCCATGCCGACGGCTCCGGCCTTCCCGTTGAATTCCCGCTGCCCTCCGCCGACAGCGGCTCTCTCTCCCCTGACGGCAAGCAAATCGCCTACACTCCCATCAACCAGTGGCAGCGGGCGTGGAAGCGCTATCGCGGCGGCCAAACCGAGCCCGTCTGGATCATCGACCTCGCCAGCCTCGACCTCACCAAGGTCCCCCGCGACAANNGTCGAGCAGGTCGTCGAGAACAAGAGCTTCGATCTCAAATCCGCCAGCGCCGGGCCTGCCGGCATCGTCTACGAGCAGTTCGGCAGCATCCATCTGTATGACACCGCCGCCCGCGCCGAGCATCTCGTCGACATCACCCTCCACGGCGACCTGCCCGCGCTCGAGCCCGGCCTCGCCGTTATCGATCCGCACACCATCCTCAACGCCTATATCTCGCCCACTGGCGCGCGCGCCGCGTTTGAAGCTCACGGCGACATCTTTACCGTCCCCGCCGAGAAAGGCGACGCGCGCAACCTCACCAACACCTCCAACGCCGCCGAACGCGATCCGGCGTGGTCCACCGACGGCAAATCCATCGCTTACTTCAGCGACGCCTCCGGCGAATATCGACTCTACATCCGCGATCAAAACGGCATTGCGCCGCCGAAGGTCATCGACCTCGGTCCCGAACCTTCCTACTTCTACTCACCGCGCTGGTCGCCCGATTCGAAGCGCATCCTTTACTCCGACAAGAAGCTGCATCTCTGGTATCTCGACGTCGACAACCCTCATCCCGTCCTGGTCGATACGGAAAACTACGAGGGCTTCGAGTTCGCCGGCAGCGCCACCTGGTCCCCCGACGGCAAATGGATCGGTTACCTGAAGACCCTCCACAACTTCATGCATGCCGTCTTCCTCTATTCCCTTGACACGCAAAAGACCACGCAGGTCACCGACGGCATGAGCGATGTGGGCAGTATCGCCTTCGATCGCAACGGCAAGTATCTCTACTTCACCGCCAGCACCAACGTCGGACCCTCCGTTGCCGGCTTCGATCTTTCCAGCCTCGATCGCGCCGTCTCCAGCAGCGTCTACGTAGTCGTCCTCTCCAAAGACCTGCCCTCGCCTCTGCCTCCCGAAAGCGATGACGAAAAGGCGAAGGACGAAAAGTCAAAGGACGACACGAAGCCAGCAGCGGACGACGCAAAGAAGACCGACGACCAGGCCGCGAAGGACAAGAGAGACGACACTGCGAGCAGGGAAAAGAAGGACGAAAAGAAGCTGCCCGTGGTGAAGGTCGACTTCGACGGCATCGATCAGCGCATCCTGGCGCTGCCCATTCCCGCCCGCAACTACGTCGACCTGCAGGCCGGTAAAGAGGGCGTGCTCTACATCGCCGAAGGCGGCCCGGTCGCCAACCCATCCCAGCGCAACGGCTCCGGCATTCACGCCCTGTGGCGCTTCTTTCTCGAAAAGCGCGAAACCACCGAAGTTCTCTCCGGCATCGACGGCTATTCGATCTCCGCCAACGGCGAAAAGATGCTCTACAAGAAAGGCGACTCCTGGTCGATTGCCACGGCTGACGACGTGAAGGAAAAACCAGGCAAGCCGCTGAACCTCGGCAGTCTCCAGGCCAACGTCGATCCCCGCGCCGAGTATCGTCAGATGTATCACGAAGCCTGGCGCATCGAACGCGACTTTTTCTACGATCCCAACCATCACGGCCTCGACCTGGCCAAAGTTGAGAAACGCTACGAACCGTATCTCGACGGCATCGGCTCGCGCGACGAGCTGAGTTATCTTTTCGAAGAAATGCTCGGCGAAATCACCGTCGGCCACATGTTCATTCGCGGCCCCGGCGAGCCCGATCATTCCCCGCGCACCGGCCTGCTCGGCGCGGACTACTCCGTCGACCACGATCGCTACCGCTTCGCGCACATCTACAACGGCGAAAACTGGAATCCCGCCCTGCATGCCCCGCTCACTCAGCCCGGCGTCAATGTGAAGGAAGGCGAATATCTGCTCGCGGTCAACGGCCGCGATCTGCACGCTTCTGACAACATCTACAGCTTCTTCGAAGGAACCGCGGGCAAACAGGTGGTACTGCACATCGGGCCCAACCCTGACGGCACAGGCGCGCGCGATGTCACCGTCGTCGCCATCGAGTCGGAACACGGCCTGCGCAACCTCGCTTTCATTGAAGGCACCCGCCGCAAAGTCGACGAGATGACCGGCAGCCAGGTCGCATACGTCTACATCCCCAACACCGCGGGCGGCGGCTTCACCAACTTCAACCGCTACTTCTTCGCCCAGGTGCAGAAGAAGGGCGTCATCATCGACGAGCGCTACAACGAAGGCGGCCAGATCGCCGACTACGTCATCGACACGCTGCGCCGCGTCCCCATGTCCCGCTACGAAACCCGTGAAGGCGAGGATGTCACCGATCCCGCCGGCGCCATCTTCGGTCCCAAAGCGATGCTCATCAACCAGTCCGCTGGCTCCGGTGGCGACCTCATGCCCTGGTACTTCCGCAAGGCCGGCCTCGGTCCGCTCATCGGCGTGCGCACCTGGGGCGGACTCGTCGGCATCGGCGGCTATCCCGTGCTCCTCGACGGCGGCCAAATCACCGCGCCCCGCACTGCAATCTACGGCCTGAAAGGGCAGTTCGAAGTCGAGAACCACGGCATCCCGCCCGACATCGAGGTCGAATACGATCCGAAGTCCGTCGCCGCCGGTCATGATCCGCAGCTCGAGCGCGCCGTGCAATATGTCATGGAGCAGCTCAAAGAACATCCGCTGCCCACCTATCCGAAGCCGCCTTACCCGAATTACCACGAGCACGACGCGGTCGGCGTTCACTGAGCAAAGTGTTGTCTCAAACCAACGGCCGGAGCCATCGCTCCGGCCATTTCTCTGCGTGCCGCACTGCGGGAAACCCCCTCCAGCGCGGGTCGCCATCGCGCGCCGCACGGAATAAGATGGTCCGCATGTGCCGCCGTTCTGCGCTCTGCCTTGCTCTGTTTTCCGCCTTCGCATTCCTCGCCACCGCCCAGCAACCCACGCTGCTCGTCGACATCGACCATCGCGCACAAACCAGCCTCGATGGCCCCTGGCACTACATCCCCGATCCCTATCGCGAAGGCTGGGGATCGAACCCCGACCACGCCAGCCTTAACGGCTACGTGAAGAACGCCCACTACGTCCCCGGCGGTCCGCTCCTCCAGTACGACTTCGCCCGATCGCCCACTCTCGACGTACCAGGCGACTGGAATTCCCAGAAAGATTCGCTCTTCTATTACGAGGGCCTGCTCTGGTACCAGCGCGACTTCACGGTCCATCCGACGCCGCACACCCACCTCTTCATCCACTTTGGTGCGGTCAACTACGCCGCCCACATCTTCGTCAACGACCTGCACGTCTGCGATCACGAGGGCGGCTCCACGCCCTTCGACTGCGAGATCACCGGTGTCGTGAAAGATGGCGACAACTTCATCGTCGCCGCCGTCGACAACCAGCGCACCGTCGACCGCGTTCCCACCATCAAGTCCGACTGGTGGAATTACGGCGGCATCACCCGCCCCGTTTCCCTGGTCGAAGTCCCCGACACGTACATCGACGACTACTCGCTCCAGCTCAAGCGCGGCACATCCAACCAACTCGAAGGTTACGTTCACGTCACCGGCGCCGCCGCCGGAGCGCACGTCACCCTCAGCATCCCCGACCTCCACATCGAAAAAGACGCAGTCACAGATACAAATGGCCGCGCCGAATTTTCCTTCCCCGCGCCCAGCCTCGAGCTATGGTCGCCCGAGCACCCCCGCCTCTACTCCATCTCCCTCCACGCCGGTCCCGACGAGCTAAAAGACGACATCGGCTTCCGCACCATCGAAGTCCAGGGCGATCAAATTCTCCTCAACGGCAAACCGGTCTTCCTCCGCGGCATCAGCTATCACGACGAAGCGCCCTTCCGCTCCGGCCGCTCCTGGTCCGACAAAGACGCCGAAACCCTCCTCGGCTGGGCGCATGAACTCCACTGCAACTTCGTGCGCATGGCACACTACCCCCACACCGAAAACGAATATCGCCTCGCCGACAAGCTTGGCCTCATGGTCTGGTCCGAAATTCCCGTCTACTGGGGCATCGACTGGACCAACCCGCCCACCCTCGACGTCGCCAAACACCAGCTCTGGGAAATGATCCGCCGCGACCACAACCACGCCTCCGTAATCATGTGGTCGCTATCGAACGAAACGCCCGAGAGCCTCGACCGCAACGCCTTCATCCACCAGCTCGCGGTCGAAGCGCGCAGCGAAGACCCCACCCGCCTTATCACCTCCGCCATCGTCACGCATTTCAAAGGAACCACCGCGACGCTCGACGATCCGCTCGGCCAGGACCTCGATGTCCTCGGCTACAACGAATATCTCGGCTGGTATCAGGGCACGCCGTCCGCCATCCCCGACTACACCTGGCAGAACCCCCTCGGCAAACCGGTCATCGTCAGCGAGTTCGGCGCAGGCGCCAAAGCCGGCCTGCACGGCCCTGCCACCGAGATGTTTACGGAGGAATACCAGGACAATGTCTTCCGTCAGCAGTTCCTCATGCTCGGCAAAATTCCGTTCCTGCGCGGCATGACACCCTGGGTCCTGATGGACTTCCGTTCGCCCATGCGCCAGCTCCCCGGCATCCAGGACGACTACAACCGCAAAGGCCTGGTCTCCGACAAGGGCGAAAGGAAGAAGGCCTTCTTCACCCTCCAGGATTACTACGCGAAGATGCAGAAGTGACCGATTGGCTGTTGCCTGCCCTTAAGCTCCCAGTCGTCCCAGCCCAATCCCGATCACGTACGTCGCTACACCTTCTGCCGCGCCCACCAGTGTCATCTCCAGTCCGCTGGCCCACCACGACCGCACCGTGATCAGCGACTTCGCCGCGCCCACCGCGAAATGCGCGATCAGCGAAACAGTCGCGGACAAGATCACCGCCGGATATCCGGTCATAAAGAAAAACGGGACGATGGGAATGAACGCCCCCACTGCAGTCGACAGCGCTCCCGACCACGCCGACACCAGCGGCTTGCTGAGTCCCTCCTCCGTCATGTTCAGCCGCTCCGCGGCCAGCGCGCGTGTGAACTGAGCCGGCGACTCGGCCAGATGCGCCACCACGTGGTCAGCATCGTCGTGCGGAATGCCCTTCACCTGGTAGTACAGCGAAAGCAGCTCCTGCGCCTCCGGACCGTTCATCTCGATCGCCTCACGCTCCCGCGCCAGTTCCGCTTCATAAATCTCCCGCTCGCTCTTCGCCGCCAGATACGCGCCCGATCCCATCGACAACGCGCTCGCAACCATCCCCGCAATTCCCGAGAGCAGCACCCAGTGGCTGTTGCCCAGCGTCGCGCCCGAAACCCCCGACACAATCCCGAATATCGCGCCCAACCCGTCATTCACTCCGTAGATCGCGTCGCCGATCCATCCCGCCGTCTGCCTTCCCGATCGATTGCGCTGCGTCAGCAGTTCGTCCAGCTGCTTGCGCGCCGCGTCCGAGCTGGTCGCCGTCTTCGGATAGCGATGCCGGATCAGCTCGCTCAGTTCGCGATAGTGCTCCTGCTCGTCCGCGATCACCTGTTTCAGAATGACGATGCTCGGCTCGTCGCCCAGTTCCTTCAGCTGCTGCCCATACCGCGCGATGTCGCGGCTCTCGTCGATCTCCAGCCGCCGCAGCGCCATCTGCGGTCCGCCCAGCCGGTTCACCAGCGTGTCGGCGTCCCCCGTCGGCTTGCCGTCGTACTTCGGCAATTCTGCGCCCAGCTCGCGAATGCGCTTCGCCCACAACGCCGCATGCTGTGCCTCCGCCTCCGCAATATGTCGCAGCGTCTTGCTGCGGACAGCGTCATCATCGCGCTCCGCCAGCGTGTTGTAGGTGTGGTAGCCGCGCATCTCCGCCTGCCAGTTTTCGCCCAGCGCCTCCAGTATCTTCTGTTCTTTTTGCGACAAAGTCTGCGCCATTCCGCTAGCTCCCAATCTGATAGCTAAAACCAAATCGTCCAATCTGGATCGCGGCCCGCTCCGCCGGTGGCCAGATGCGAAACGATTCCACCCGCGTCACGCCCGGCATCAGCGTGGCCAGCACGCTGCCCTCCGCCTGCCCCGTCACCGCGTCATAAAAATGAATCAGCAGACCGTTGTCCGTATGCTCGTAGCCCAGCACGTATTCGCCCGCCGCCAGCCGCGTATCCGTTCCTATTCTCAGCGGAACCTGCGTCAGAAAAAAATGCGAATACTTTCCCTCCGCCGAATACCCCGCCGTGATCAGCACCACCCCCGCAACGTATTTACCATGCCCATTCGTGATGCCGGAGGCGGAGCGCGTCTCCGTCTCGATCCGCTCCCGCACCACCGGCGCACGCGCCGGGATCACCGACCGCAGCTCAGCGTCGCTGGCCTGACGCCACTCCGCCAGCCGCGTCTCCTGCGCCCACCCGCATACCGCCAGGGCCGCCATCACAACCGCAGCCGCCATTGCGCGCCGCAACTTCAACCCGCCTGACAACGTCATCTCTAAACCCTAACCCCTAAACCCTGCTCTTAGTCCAGATGCACAATCCCCCTCTGCAGCGCCGTGGTCGCCGCCTGCGTGCGGTCTTCCACGCCCATCTTGCTCAGCAGACTGTTCACGTGCGTCTTCACCGTCGCTTCCGAGATGAACAGCGCGTTTCCAATATCCTTGTTGCTTTTTCCCGCGACGATCAGGTGCAGCACCTCCAGCTCGCGCGCCGTCAGCGTCGCACCGCCCATCCGTTCCGCCAGCTTCTCCGCTACACGCGACGGAATCCGCGATTTCC
>PMAD01000033.1 GCA_003152415.1 Acidobacterium sp. | reverse complement strand
ATTTCGCGGCGGAGGGCTTCCTGGTCTTCGGTGAGGGTGAAGGGGAAGGTCGGGTGCTGGAGATCGGGGGCGGTTTGGGCGGTGGTGGTCATTTGGGCTCGGCGAGATGGATGAAAACGGGCCAGAGTAGCAGGTTTGGGGAGGTTTGTCGCCCCGGGCGATTGGCAATGATTGCCAATCGAGGTAGCATGAGGGTGAGCAAATCCATATTTTCGGAGGCAGGCATTCATGCCGACTCGCAACGTCAACCTTACATCTGAACTGGACCATTTCGTTCATTCACGAATCAAGAGTGGGCGGTACGAGAACGCGAGCGAAGTAATCCGTGCAGCGTTGCGGACGCTGGAGCGCGAGGAAAAGGAGCACGAGGCGAAGATCGCGGCGATCAAGGTGGCTATTGAAGAGGGACTTTCCAGTGGCATCGCGACGGGCGACGTTTTTGCCAGGATTCGCAAGAAGCTGAACCTTCCGAAAGTCGAAGAATGAAGGGGCGCAAGCTCCGGTTCTCTCAGCTGGCTGAAGACGAAATGCTTGGCATCGCCGAATACTCCCTCCGGCAATGGGGTGAGGCGCAAGCCGCCCGGTATCTTGCGCAGCTAGCGGGGTGCTGCAGGAGGGTTGCCGATTACCCTCTGATCGGGCGCGCCTGCCCTCGGATTCTGTCGGGATTGCGCAGAATCGAGCAGGGCAGTCATGTGGTTTTCTTTCTGGTTGAAGACGGAGATGTCCTGATCGTGCGTGTTCTTCACAAGAGCATGCAACCCGAGCGCTGGATGCGTGGCGAGGAGGAGTAGCTCGTCCTCTCGCCACGCATCTTTAGCGCAGGCTGGCGGGGGGTGGGGTGACGGCGCTGAGTTGTTTGAAGGTGGCGTCGGGGAGTTTGAGGGCGGCGGCGGCAATGTTCTCTTCGACGTGCTGCGGCGACGAGGTGCCGGGGATGGGCAGGGTGACGGGCGAGCGGCGCAGCAGCCAGGCGAGGGCGACCTGGAGAGGCGAGGCGTCGAGGTCTTTGGCGATTTTGTCGAGCAGGTCGTGGGCTTCGCGGTTCTGGCCGAGGGGCGCCCAGGGGATGAAGGCGATGCCATTCTTCTCGCAGTGGTCGAGGAGGTAGTCCCACTCGCGGTCTGCGAAGCTGTAGCGATTCTGGACCGAAACGATGGGGGTAATTTTGCGTGCGCGCTCGACGTGTTCGAGGGTGACGTTGGAGAGCGCGATGTGGCGAATCTTGCCTTGCTGGCGGAGTTTTTCCAGCGTCTGCATGGAAGCGTCGAAGGAGACGGTGGGGTCGGGGATGTGGAGCTGGTAGACGTCGATGCGGTCGAGCTTGAGGCGGCGAAGGCTGCCGTTGACGGCTTCTTCGAGGTGTTTGGGGCTGGCGTTGTGGACCCACTGGCCGGGGCCGACGCGCTCCCATCCGCCCTTGGTGGCGATGACGAGGCCATTGGGATAGGGGTGGAGGGCTTCGGCGATGAGTTCTTCAGAGACGTTGGGGCCATAGGAGTCGGCGGTGTCGATGAAGTTGACGCCGAGGTCGACGGCGCGGCGGAGGGTTTTGATGGAGGCGTCGTGATCTTTGGGGGGACCCCAGATGCCGGGGCCGGTGATGCGCATGGCGCCGAAGCCGAGGCGGTTGACGGTGAGGTCGCCGAGGTTGACCTGGCCGGCGGCGGCGGCGTTGGGGGTTTCGGTGGTGGTGGGCATGGGATCTCCTCTGTCGGATTGGATTCAGGAAACGGGGCTCAGGGCTCAGAGCTCAGAGCTCAAAAAACGTTGCAACTGAAAATGTAGCGCAAAGGGGGATCTCAGGTTTCGTCGATGGGTTTGTCGGGTTGGGAGTTGTAGATTTCTTCGACGCGGGCGACGGTGTCAATTTCGGCGACGGGCTTGTCGGTGCGGATTCTCAGGATGCGAGGAAAGCGGAGGGCGAAGCCGCTCGAGTGGCGGGTGGAGCGCATGACGTTGTTGAAGGCGACTTCGAGGACCACAGTGGGCTCGACGGTGCGGAAGTGGCCGTTGTCGGCGAGGGCGTGGGCTTTGAAGAAGGCGGTCATGTCGGCGATTTCCTGGTCGGTGAGGCCGGAGTAGGCTTTGCCTACGTTTTTCAGGGGCTGTTCTGGATCGTCGGGATCGCGAATGGCGAAGGTGTAGTCGCTGAGGACGTGAGCGCGGCGGCCGTTGCCGTATTCGACGCCGGTGACGACTACATCTAAGGTTGCGAGTTCGCGCTTGAGCTTGAGCCAGGCGAGGCCGCGGCGGCCTGGCTGGTAGATAGATGCGAGGGACTTGATCATGACGCCTTCGTTGCCGCGAGCGCGGGCGTCGATGTAGGCCTGGTCGAGCTGGGCGGACGCTGCAAGAAGGGGTGAGCCGAGGCGGGTGGCGGAGGCGAGGATGAGGCGGGGGAAGCTGGGCTGGCGATGCGCGTCGAAAAGGTGGGACTGGCCGTGAGTTTGGGCGGAGGCGGTTACGGGGGACCAGCTGGCGGCGAAGTCTTCGAGCTGGCGGCGGCGTTGGGAGAGGGGTTCGTTGAGGAGGAGTGAGTCGCTGCGATAGAGCAGGTCGAAGACGACGAGGACGGCGGGGATGTCGCGGAGCATTTCGGGCGGGACGCGTTTGCGGCCGAGGCGCTGGGCGAGCGTGGAAAAGGAGAGGGCGCGCTGGGTGGCGGGGTTCCAGGCGAGGATTTCGCCGTCGAGGATGGCGGATTCGGCGATGGAGGAGAAGGCTTCGACGAGGTCGGGGAAGGATTGGCTGAGGTCGTCGCGATTGCGGGAGTAGAGGGCGACGCGATTGCTGTCGATGTGGAGTTGGGCTCGGATGCCGTCGAATTTGTCTTCTAATTGCGCGGCAACGAGAGCGGAAGCATTTTGCGGTTCTTCAGTCGGCGAATTATCGAGTGGCGACGGGGTTTCTTCGGGGCCAGGGGAACGGTACTCAGGGGCTAAAGCCCTCTTCTTTTCTGGGCGCTTTACGGCACGACTGAAGTCATGCCCTGACACAAAGCCGACCGGCGAGGACTGTGCATTCCCAGATCTGCCAGAACCGGGCAGATCTGGGGCACCCATTGAGTCGTGCCCTGATACAGAGGTGGCCGGCGCTGAGGCTTGCTCGGATTTGATTTCTTCGGTGAAGCGGGC
>PMAD01000324.1:13776-16512 GCA_003152415.1 Acidobacterium sp. | reverse complement strand
CCACCCGATCGATCGCCAGCATGTACGCCGCAATCCGGTTGTTCACGTTGTGCGCCTCCGCGTACCGCACCACGTCGTCAAAGCTGTCGCGCAAAATTGTCTCCAGCTGCTCGTTCACAATCGCTTCCTTCCAGAAGTAGCCCTGCCTGTCCTGCACCCACTCGAAGTAACTCGCCGTAACTCCCCCCGCATTCGCCAAAATATCCGGCACAATAAAAATCCTCTTGTCCGCAAGAATCTCGTCCGCCACCGCAGTTGTCGGCCCGTTCGCACCCTCGCACACAATGCGCGCCCGAATCCGCTCCGCGTTCCGGCTCGTGATCACGTTCTCTGTCGCCGCCGGAATCAGAATCTCGCACTCCGTCGTCAGCAGCTCCGCCGTCGGCATCGGCTCCGCATCTCTGAAACCAAGCACCGTTCCGTTCCGCAGCCGATGTTCCTGCAGCCTTTCAATATCGATGCCATTCGGATTGAACAGCCCGCCATCGTACTCGCCAATCCCGATGATCTTGTAGCCGCGGTCCTGCATCAGCCGCGCCGCATTGGATCCCACGTTCCCGAACCCCTGAATGATGACCCTGCAACCATCGCGCTGAATGTTCAGATACTTCAGCGCCTCTTCGCAGACCACCATGATCCCGCGCCCCGTCGCTTCTTTCCGGCCGCGTGATCCGCCGATCGTCAGTGGCTTGCCCGTCACCACCGCCGTCACCGTCTGCCGCATGTGCATCGAGTAGGTGTCCATGATCCACGCCATGGTCTGCTCGTTCGTGTTCACATCCGGCGCGGGCACGTCCTTTTCCGGTCCCAGGAATTCGATGATCTCCGCCGTGTACCGCCGCGTCATCCGCTCCAGCTCGCCCTGCGACATGCTCTTCGGGTCGCAGATCACCCCGCCCTTCGCGCCGCCAAACGGAATATTCACGACCGCGCATTTCCACGTCATCCAGCTCGCCAGCGCCCGCACCTCGTCCAGCGTCACATCCGGCGAGTACCGAATCCCGCCCTTACCCGGACCCCGCGCCTGCGAGTGCTGCACTCGATACCCGGTGAACACCTCAATTCGCCCATCATCCATCGCCACTGGAAAGTGCACGATGATCTCCCGCGACGGATACCGAAGCACCCGCCACAGCCCTTCGTCCAGGTTCAGTTTGCGCGCCGCATAATCGAATCGTGCCGCCTGGGCTTCCCAGGGGTTAATTTCCTGCTCAAGAGTTACCGTTGCCATTGGGGAATCTCTCCACAGCCGATGCTTCCTGGGCCCTGCGGAAAACCAAAAAAGGTTCGCTCAGGCAGAAGCCCGCATCCGGGCCAAACGGTCCGAGTATAGGCCCGCGAACCACCCCGCCGCAACCCTCGTGAGCCACCCCAACGTAACCATTGTGGGCCATCCCAACACGCAGAATTCCCGCTACCAGATCGCCCGCGGATACGCCTCACGAATGCGCCGGTCCGCAGTCACCAGCCATGCCAGTGAGTTCGCCCGCGCGTGAGCCGTGATCAGCCGATCGAATGGGTCACGTGTCCAGTTCTCCCTGAGCGCAGTCTCGGCGATCAACGGGAAACCCAAGTCGCAGACCGTCACCCCCGCCTCGACCTCCAGCTTCCGCCGAATGTCGGCCGCCGGCAGCAGGATCCGCCCGATCTCATACAGAAACTCCAGCTCCAGAAGAACCGTCGGCGAGAGCCGGCAATCCGTTGCCGTATGGATCAGGTGATCGAGAGCGACCGCGCTGATCCGATCTAGAGACTTCTGCGCCAGCCACACCGACACACTCGTATCCAGATACGTGATCACAACTCCGACCAGTCGCTCTCCCACTCACGGATCATCTCTTCCTTCCAGGCTGGATCCTCAAGGTCCGGCCCCTTCGGGTTCACGATCTCCAGCGGTGTCAGCGCCTCCAGTCCGCTGCGCGCCGGCTCTTCCGGCACCACGCGGAAACGCCGCCCCCGATGCGTGATGTACAGCGGCTCCCCCTCCGCTGACCGCTCGACGAGTCGGAACAAATCTCGGCGAAACTGAGAAATAGGAACGTCCATGGCCTCATCATAGTACAGCTTGTACATTATTGACGTACTATCATGTACGCTAGTCGAGTTTTCTCTACTGCCCCCTTGACCGTTTTTTTTGCAATTATTGAGGATCGTGGAGGCGACTCGAGCTGGATCGACTCGCTCGCCAAACCTGATCCGAGAGCCCTCCTGCATTCACGAACGCAGGTTCAATGCATTTTCAAAAGAGGAGCACGCCGGGAATGTTAAACAGCGTCACGCCCTTCTTCATCGTCGACGACCTCGCCGCCACCCTTGAGTTCTACCAGGCAAAGCTGGGGTTCAGCGTCCTCCACAAAGGCGGCGGCGACGGAAACGTCGACAACGACTTCTGGGCCATGGTCGGACGAGACCAGGTCATGCTCATGTTCAAGGCCATCACCCCAGACGTCCATCCTCAGCCCAACCATTCCCGCCACGAATGGGCTCGCTGGGACGCCTACATCAACGTGAGCGATCCCGACGCCCTCTACACAGAGTTCCTCGCCAAAGACGTTCCCATCCATCGCGAACTCGCGAACACCAATGACGGACTAAGAGCCTTCGAGATCGTCGACAACAACGGCTACGTCCTCTGCTTCGGCCGCCCCGCCAACTAGACGTCCACGAAGCAACAATCCAGCACCCCAGGCCGTGTCATCCTGACGCTGAGCACAGCGAGGCGGAAGGATCTGCGGT
>PMAD01000324.1:9678-13628 GCA_003152415.1 Acidobacterium sp. | reverse complement strand
CTAACAATAGGGAAAGCTCTGTTCGTGCCACACGCGAACAGAGCTTTTCTCTTTCACGGCAAGCTGTCCTCGGCCCAGGCCTGGGACTTCGCTTTATGCGACTCCGCTCTTTGAGATTCCTGCGCGCGCCCATCGCATCCATCCGCCCCAGCTCGCCATCGCTGTTCGCCGTCACCGCGGAGGGTTCAAAACCCTGTCTTGCGATCGCCGATATTCTCCCCCGCCGGTCACCGCTTCATCCCGCCCGGAGGGTAATACCTGATTTACGGTACCAGCCGATACCAACGAAATGAATCGTTTGCCGCACCCCCCTGGGGAGGGGGGGTACCCCCTCCATCCTCGGGAGCGAATCCCACGTCCAATCTCGCCTCGTCGCACTGTCCCGCAATCCACCGCGCGAACCCCGATAATAGCCTCAGCCCATGACCAAGCACTCCGCCGGTATCCTCCTCTTTCGTCGCACCCAATACGGCCCCGAAGTCTTCCTCATTCATCCCGGCGGCCCCTTCTGGGCCAAAAAAGACGCCTGGTCCATCCCCAAAGGCGAGTACGAACGCGACGAAGAGCCCCTCGCCGCCGCCCGCCGCGAATTCCAGGAAGAAACCGGCGCCTCCATCGATGGCCACTTCATCCCCCTCGACGTCATCCGCCAGCCCGGCGGCAAAGAAGTCATCGCCTGGGCGATCGAAGGCGACTTCGACCCCGCTACCCTGGTCAGCAACACCTGTCTCGTCGAGTGGCCCCCGCGCACCGGCCGCATGATCGAAATCCCTGAAGTCGATCGCGGCGCCTGGTTCCCCATCGCCATCGCCCAGAAAAAAATCTTCCGTGGCCAGGAGTTCTTCCTCGACCGCCTTCTCACCGCCATCCGCTGACGCTCAGCCCAACCGCGCCCCGTCACAAGCAACCGGTGCGACTTTTTGCCATCTGGAACGTACCACCACCAGGCCGCCTCCACGATAATTGAGCGGTCGCTCCTCTGCCGTGAAATCCGGATCCCTGGAAACCACGCAGAGAAAACTATGACGACTCCCTGCCGGTTTGTTCTTTTCGCTCTCGTCCTTCTCCCATGCGCCGGCGCGCAACTCTCCGCGACCAATCCCGGAGCCGTCCCCCAGGCCGACCAGGCCAGCCCTCAGCTCCCGGCAACTGCCTTTACCGCGCCCGAAGGCCTCCTGCGCCTCGACGTCGTGGTTGCCAACCCGGCGGGGAGTCCCGTAGCCGGGCTCAGCGCCGCCGACTTTACCCTTCTCGACAACGGTCAGTCCGCGAAGATCGTCTCCTTTCACGCATACAGCGTCGCCTTTCCGCCCAACCCTCCGGTCGCCATCACGCTGCTTCTCGACACGTTTCAGGTCCCCAAAGAACTGCAGGGCCTCGAGCACAACCTGCTCGATACTTTCCTCAGCCAGAATGGCGGTCAGCTCGCCCAGCCCCTTTCCGTCCTCATCCTCAATGACAGCGGCCTCTGGCAGGCCGGCCCGCCCTCCATCGACGGCAACACGCTGGTGGACGCCATAGCCCACAACCGCGTCACCCGTTGGGGCCGCGGCGCCTGGGCCGCAGGTATCAACCGGTCCCCGATCCTGGCGAACACAGGAACCATCGACGCCTTCAGCACGGCCCAGCCGCCTCCCATCGCCGCATTGCAGGCTCTCGGCGCGTTTGCCGCCGCCGAACGCCGCCAGCCCGGCAGAAAACTCCTCGTCTGGGTCGGCCCCGGCTTGGGTATCGCCAGCGGCAAGAACCCCAACGTGACCACCGATTCCAAGCAGCAGAAGCAGACTCTCTTCGACCACATCGTCTGGTTCTCCACCGTCCTCCGCCTCGCCCGCGTTAGCCTTTGCAGCGTCTCCCCCAACCGATTGCTCATGGCCCAGAGCGGCACGCTGCCCTTGCAAACTTTCCCCTGGAGCGATCTGCATCCGGCTACTTCGCCCCTCGATGCAACCACTCTCGCATTGAACCGCCAGACCCTCGCCATCGAAAGCGGCGGCAGCGCGCCCAATCCCACTTCCGGCGATACCGTCCGACTCCTCAACGACTGCGTCCGCGCCCCCAGCGCTTTCTATACCCTCACCTTCGACCCCGCGCCCGCCCAGAACGTCGACGAATATCACGACCTCAAAGTGAACCTTCGCGCGCCTGACCTCAAGGCTCGTACAACCACCGGCTACTACGACCAGCCGTATTACACCGACGTCCCCGATCCCGCCATCCGGCGGATGACCGTTGCCCAGCTCGACCAGCTGCTGCGCACCTCGCAGAACGCATCGGACGGCGACCTCGCCGTCCAGTTGTCCGGGGTCGAGCTCACCGAGCGAGTCAACGCCACCCAAATCGACTCTTGGACTGCGCAACTCCGCGGCAATAAATCGAGAGAGGCGCTCGTTGCGCTCGCCGACGCCTCCGCGTTCCTCGATCTTCCTCCCGCCGAAATGCTCCCCGATCCCCCGCCCGATCAAAGTGTCCAGCGTCAAATAATCTCGCTCGCCACCGACTATCTCAACCAGACCATCCCCCATTTGCCCAACTTCTTCGCCCAACGCGCGTCCGTCGAATACGACGAAACTCCGGCGTTCGACCACGGAGACGGCCACTTCACATTCGCTGAGCCCTTGCACGTCGTTGAGACCTCGAAAACCACCGTGCTCTACCGCAATGGCGCCGAAGTCGAGGCCAAACCCTCCCGCCGCGAAAAGGCGTCCCCCTCGCAGGCCGTCTATGGAACCTTCGGCCCCGTACTCAGTGCGGTCAAGGGCGCTTTAGCCAATTCCGATTCCCTTACCTGGAGCCGCTGGGAGAAGGACGCCGGTGCCGGTCGGCGCGCCGTCTTTCGCTACGGGGTCCCTGCCTCAGCCTCGCAGTTTCGCACCGGAGGCTGCTGTCTTCCCGATGGCGACGCAACCGGCGGTTTCACCACGGTGCCCGGCTATCACGGCGAAATCGCCATCGATCCCACCACCGGAGCCATCCTTCGTGTCGAAGCCCTGGCAGACCTCGAAGGATTCGTCCCCGTCGATCGCTCCGAGGTCATGGTCTCCTACGGCCCCGTAACCATCGGCGAAGAGACCTATATCTGCCCCTTGCGCAGTGTCAGCATTTGGCGATCGCGGTCCGTCACTTCACGCTCGGAATGGAATCAGGGCTTCCGCGACTGGGGGCCCTTCGCAACCAAGCTCATCGAATTTCGCTTCGACGACTACCACATCTTCCGCGCCAACGTGCGCATGCTCCCAGACGTCACTCCCGCTCCCGACCAATGATCCTCGCAAAGCTCCGCCTCCAAAGCCCTATACCCTAAACCCTATCCCCTATACCCTGTCTTCCATGAGGCCGTCCCATCCCGAACGCGCCGAGTTCCTGCGCCTCGCCCGTTCCCACTCCCTCGTCCCGCTCTACCGCTCCCTCACCGCCGACCTCGAAACCCCCGTCTCCGCCTTCCTCCGCGTTGCCGCTGCCGAGCCTGAGTGTTTCCTCCTCGAATCCGTCGAAGGCGGCGAGCATCTCGGCCGCTACACCTACATCGGCATCCGTCCCAGCCGCCGCATCGTCTCCCACGGCTCCGACATCGAGCTCACCGAGCACGGCCGCACCCGCTGCCTCACCGGCGACGTCTTCGCCCTCCTTCGCGACGCCCTCCATGGACACACGCCCGCCCGCATTCCCGGCCTTCCGCCCTTCACCGCCGGCGCAGTCGGCTTCTTTTCCTATGACGTCGTCCGGCAGATCGAGCGCCTGCCCAGCGACACCACCGACGACCTCGGCCTGCCCGACGCCTGCCTCATGTTCTTCGATGAGGTCCTCGCCTTCGACCACGTCAAAAAGGAAATCCTCCTCATCGTCACCGCCGACCTCCGTCGCCACAAGCCCCAGGCCGCCTATGCCGACGCCCTCCGCCGTCTCGACCGCCTCGAAAAACGCCTCGCCCATCCGCTCCCGAAGCTCCC
>PMAD01000324.1:9543-9668 GCA_003152415.1 Acidobacterium sp. | reverse complement strand
GTCCTCTCCCAGCGCCTCGACCTCGACCCCGGTGCCGACCCCTTCTCCGTCTACCGCGCCCTCCGCATCGTTAATCCGTCACCTTATATGTATTTCCTCCGCTTCGGCAGAAAGAAGCCCGCCGC
>PMAD01000324.1:503-9518 GCA_003152415.1 Acidobacterium sp. | reverse complement strand
CCCGAGCTCCTCGTCCGCGTCGAAGGCCGCCGCATCGAGTACCGCCCCATCGCCGGAACCCGTCCCCGCGGCGCAAGCGAAGCGGCCGACCTCGCCGCCGAGCGCGAGATGCTCACCGACGAGAAAGAACGCGCCGAGCACGTCATGCNNCCGCAACGACGTCGGCCGCGTCAGCGAATATGGCACTGTCAAAGTGACAAATTTAATGCATGTCGAGCGCTACTCCCACGTCATGCATCTGGTCAGCGACATCGAAGGCCAGCTCCGCCGCGAACTCAGCGCCGTCGACGCCCTCCGCTCCTGTTTCCCCGCTGGCACGCTCTCCGGCGCACCCAAAATCCGCGCCATGGAAATCATCGAGGAACTCGAATCCACCCGCCGCGGCATCTACGGCGGCACCGTCCTCTANNGCCGACTCCATCCCCGAAAACGAATACCAGGAAAGCCTCAACAAAGCCAAAGCCGTCGTCCGCGCCATCGAACGTGCCAGGGGGAACTAGCCATGGATGAAAGTTCTCAATCCGAGCCCGTGATTCCTGCGCCTGACGCGCCCATCCCGCCGCAGCCGAGACAATCACCTGGACCAGCTTTTGCCTCAGCTGTGTTTCCCGGTCTTGGACAACTCGCCCTTGGAGAAAAGAGAAAGGCCCTTGTCTATTTCGCCCTGTTGGCGCTCTGGATCTTTCTGTTCTTCCCGCCGGTGCAGTCTCCCCGGAACTGGACGCGTTGGGGCAACCAGGAACTCGCGGGAATTATCCTCGCAATCGTTTCAACCTGGCAGGCGCTGCGCTCCAAAGCCGGCGGCAAACGCCCTGCACGTTTCGCTTTGCTGATTGCTTTGGTGCCGCTGGCAGGGATCACGATGGTGGTTTGCCACAAACTCTTAACCCGAGCAGCTGGCTTCCGCGATTATCGAGTTGATGGCAAAGCGATGCAGCCTGCGCTGAGGGACGGAGATGTAGTGATGGCGAGTCTGCATGAATTCCGCAGCCGCGTCCCGGCTCACGGTGAGATTGTCATGCTACAAAGCCCTATTGGTCTCGTCATCAAACGCGTTATCGCCGAAGGAGGCGACACCATTGCTGGTAAAGATGGCCAGATTTACTTGAACGGTCAAGTCCTCGATGAACCCTATGTCATGCACACGTCTCAATCTGCGGGTCAATTGACGAACTTCGGCCCTGTCACGATTCCACCTCACAAATACTTCGTAATGGGCGACAATCGCGACTTCAGCTGGGATAGTCGGCTACAGAATTTTGGCTTGATTGATGAATCTGCAATCCTGGGAAGGGCGCTCTACATAACTGGGACAGGCCATAAGATCTCAGGTCACTAGTTGCGTTGACGAGGTGCTTTCACTTCGCCACCCGCTCCGCCGTCCCCATCACATTCAGGCTGCAGTTGTTGTGGCCCATCGCCATCCAAAAAGTCCCGTCGCCAAACGTCACCTGCTCCAGTGACACCCGCGTCACCCCGTAGGCATACATCTTCTCCGGCAGCCGGATCTCCCGCAACTGCTCCGCCGCCTTATCCGCCCCATCCACTCCGGAGAACGTCAGGTGCAGATCGAACCCGCTCGCATCCAGCTGATACACGTTCTGCTTGGCCAGAAAACGCGCCGTAATCGTCACCGACCGGATCGCCTTGCCGCTCGAATTCCGGAAATTCAGCTCCAGATTCGGCTCCGTCACTTTCTCCGCCGACGTCACCGGCAAATAGCTCGCAGGCCAGTTCAGGCGTGCACTCGTCAGCACCACCGGACACCCAGCCTGACTCTGCGGCATCGGCCCCACGGCCTGCAATTCGAGCCTCATCCTTCCCGGTGCCAGTTCTGAGCCGGGAGCAGGCGCTGCCTGGTTTTGTGCGAATCCGTTTTGTGCGATTCCCGCCGACGCGGTGGCCAATAGAAGAGCGGAGACGAAGAGCCTCATACCAGCACCCCCGATGCCCCTCAGCATAGCACCGCCCGTCGCTACTGCGCAGCCGCGTTCTGCGGTCGAAAGCCCCCGCTCACCGCCCCACCAGCGACGCATGGAACGCCGGATACCGAGCCCCCTCGAGTTTCACCTTCGAAGATGCATCCTCGAGAGCCCGCACATCCTCCGCACTCAGCTCCACCTGCGTCGCGCCCAGATTCTCTTCCAGACGACTCAGCTTCGTCGTCCCCGGAATCGGAACGATCCACGACTTCTTCGCCAGTATCCAGGCAAGTGCGATCTGCGCCGGCGTCGCCTTCTTCTGCTTTGCGAACGTGCTGATCACATCCACCAAAGCCTGGTTCGCCTTCCGATTCTCCGGAGTGAATCGCGGGACGATGGCGCGGAAGTCCGTGCTGTCGAACTTCGTCTCGGCATCGATCTTCCCCGTCAGGAACCCTTTGCCCAGCGGGCTGAACGGAACGAACCCAATCCCCAGCTCTTCCAGCGTCGGCATCACCGTCTCTTCCGGCTCCCGCCAGAACAAGGAGTACTCGCTCTGCAGCGCGGCAACCGGCTGCACCGCATGGGCCCGGCGGATCGTCTGCGCGCTCGCTTCCGACATCCCGAAGTGCTTCACCTTGCCCGCCTGGATCAGCTCCTTCACCGCGCCCGCGACCTCTTCGATCGGAACATTCAGGTCGACCCGATGTTGGTAAAACAGATCGATAGCATCGACCTTCAGCCGCTGCAGTGATGCCTCCGCGACCTCTTTGATGTGCTCGGGCCGGCTGTTCAGCGCGTTCCACTTGCCTCCGTCCGCGGGATTGGCTTCCCAGCCGAACTTCGTCGCGATCACTACCTTGCCGCGAAACGGAGCCAGCCCCTCGCCGACCAGCTCCTCGTTCACGAACGGCCCGTACACTTCGGCCGTATCGAAAAACGTCACGCCCCGATCGACCGCCGCATGCAGCAGCGCAACCATCTCCTGTTTGTCTTTGGCAGGCCCAAAGCCAAAGCTCATCCCCATGCACCCGAATCCCAGCGCCGATACTTCCAGCCCACCCGTGCCCAGTTTGCGTTTCTGCATCGCCATCTCCTCAGGGACGCGCTGCGCATCCCTCAACTCCGATGCTACGGACCCACGCCTCAAACCCGCTTTCCCAATCCTGCCAATTGTTTGCCTGATCCTGTCTGCGTCTCCGATTTTGTGCACCCCCTCACCCTCATCGGCGGTACGCTAAAAACAAGCAAGCATGCGAAACAAAATGCCGACGCCAACCAGGAAACGCCCCGCAGCAAACCCCGCCGTCCTCGCCCTCCGCAAAGATCTCGCCGCCCGCATCGCCGCCCACGCGCCATCCCTCGGAGAAAACTCCACCCCCATCCCCGGTCTCGCCCTCTATCGCCGCACCGCCCCTACCGCATGCTTCCTCGCCACGTACGAGCCCAGCTTCACCGTCTTCGTCCAGGGGCGCAAGCGCATCAACCTCAACGGCGTCGAGTACTTCTGCGACAGCTCCTCCTTCCTGCTCTCCTCCATCGACGTCCCCGCGCAAAGCCAGATCCTCGAAGCCTCCGAGCAGTTCCCCATGCTCTCCATGTTTTTGCGCCTCGATATGCCCACCGTCCGCGAGGTCCTCAGCCGCGAAGATCTTCCCGAACCCGAATCCTCCATCCGACCCCGCGGCCTCGCCGTCGGCGAAACCACCGTCGGTCTCCTCGCCGCCTGCACCCGCCTCATCGACCTTCTTGACGCCCCCGAAGACATTCCCTTCCTCAGCCATCTCATCCAGCGCGAAATCCTCTACCGTATTCTCCGCACTCCGCAGGGCGAGCGTCTCCGCGCCATCGCCACTGCCGGCGACCTCAGCCACCGCACCGTCCGCGCCATCGCATGGCTCCGCGCCCACTACGCCAAACCCCTGCGCATGGAAGAACTCGCCGCCATCGCGCGCATGGGCGTCTCCACCCTCCACCATCAGTTCCGCGCATTAACCGCCATGAGCCCGCTCCAGTATCAGAAGCGCCTCCGCCTCCAGTCCGCCCGCCAGCGCATGCTCATGGACGGCATCGACGCCACCAGCGCCGCCTACGAAGTCGGCTACGAAAGCGTCAGCCAGTTCAATCGCGAGTACAGCCGCTTCTTCGGCCAGCCCCCCATGCGCGACGTCAAATCCCTGCGCGACGCGAAAGTCGTCTCCATCAACGCCGCATAACGCCGCGAAACGACGAGACGGAATCGCCGCGAGGCGCCACAAAGCCTTCCCCGAGCCGATCCGCTCGGGCAAACGAGTCGAACGAGTCAAAACGTGCCAAAACGTGCCAAAACGTGCCAAAACGTGCCAAAACGTGCCAAAACGTGCCAAAACGTGCCAAAAACCCGGCCTCCACAGCATGCCAAAACAAAAGCACACCCGTTGCTCCCGGCCAGGTTCACCCCACAGCAAGAAGCTTAAGCTCACGCGTCGCACCGCCGATACAACCGAATTCCGGACTTCAACTCCTCAGTAATGTCTCAAGACCAAAACGGGACTCCAAACCCGTGCCCCCGCCCTTTGCTAAAGACGGTACAGTTTCAACTCACGACGACAGAAATCCTCCTCGCACCGTCTGTTCTAGAATGGCCTGACTCCGTCGCCAGAGGCTCTTATGACCCACCCGCAGAAGCGTGTGTTGGTGCTGGTCCTTTCCCTTCCCTTTTGTGCCCTGTCTGCGTTCCCGCAAGAGCCTTCTCCGTTTGCCTCGCCCGAACTCAACGTGAAGCCTTCCCCTGCATCTCCCTCCGAGTTGAGCCTGCCCACCGGCAGCACCGTCTTCGACTACGACATCTGGCCCACCGGCCCCGATGCGCTCATCCTTCTCCACGACAGCGCCGGCAACCATGTGGTCAGCTGGCACGCCGGCGACACCCGCACCGTCCCGGTTCTCGATTTGCCTGCGGACCTCACCCCCGCGTCCATCACCGTCCATCCCCACGAGCACCGCTTCTTTGTTTTGGGAAAGTCCGGCCAGCAATCCAAAATTCTGGTTGTCGACAACTTGAAAGGGAGCTGGACGCAGCGCACCATTTACCAGTCTTCGCACGACCTGCGGCGTCTCCTCGTCGCGCCCCGTCCCTTTCAAATCGGCTGGAACGCAACGCAGAACCAACCCATCGAGAGTTACCGGCTCTTCTTCGCAGAGCGCCAGCCCAGCGGCGCATATTCCACTCGTTCCATCACCGAAGACGGCCAGCGCGAATACCAGGTCATCGGTCCGCAGACCTCCTATACCAAGCTCCCCAACGAAGATGAGGATCCAACCCCCAATTTCGTCTCGTCCGCGCTTCCCGCGGCATTTCACCCCGCCGGACATTTGCTGATCTGGCAGGACGCCATTGGCTGCTTCCAGCAGCTTGCCTACGCGGGAAAAAACTGGGACAAACCTTCGCCTCTCACCGGCAATCCATGCGGCGGATCGCTCACCGTCACCCCAAACGGCGCCGCTCTGCTCCACTGGAAACACGGTGTGCCAGGCGTAGCCGTCATTGACGACCATGGCCGCACAACCTCAGCGCAGGCCGGCAGCTATCAGTTCATCTCCACGCCTTCCTCCACGCCGGATGGAAGAGGCATCGTCGGCATCGTCGAGCGCGCAAGCGGCCAAGCCCTCGTCTACGTTCCCATCGACGTCCCGTTCGCTGACGTCGTCGACGCCTGGATGTTTATGCAGGACGCCGCCGATCGCAACAAGTTCACAGCCAGCGCCGGCGTCTTTCGCACCACCGCTGAAGACCAGATGTACGAGCTCTACGACACCGAATCGTATGCCTGCGGCGGCTATGACAGTGCAACGCCGACCCGCCCCTACTTTGTCACCACTGACGTCTTCTGGGAACTCATCGCCTCGGCCTACGAAGGCGTCTTCATCGTGCAGGAGCGCCAGCAGGCCATGCCTGCCTTCTGGGCCTTTGTCGACGCAGCCCGCCAGTCTCTCGACGCAACCGCTCCCGGCTCCACCTGGGCGATGGCCTTCGACGCGGTCGCGCAGTCGCACGGCCCTGCCGCCCTTTTTACCGACGAAGCGCTGCACATCCAGGGTGCAAAGGGAACCTTCGATTCAAAGGTTTTTGGCGCGCCGTTTGACTTCACCGAACTCACGCCGCGCGGCTACTACACTTCCACCCCCGAGATGTCGGCCTACTTCAAGGCTGTCCATTACCTCACTTCTCTTTCCGCGTCGAGCGGCGCCGCGCCTTTGAATTCGCTGCCCGCCGACGTCAAAGTGAAAGCCCTCCAGTGGATCGCACCCTATGCCGCCTGGATCGCCCCAAGCCGCTCACCCCTGGTGTGGAGTTCCGACAAATTTGTCGCCCCCGCCTTCGCCCTGCATCCCGGCGACACGCCGCAGATCTTCCCCCTCTCCTGGGGCTTCGACAACGAGGTTCTGCTCTCCACCGTCTACCACTCCGACTGGCCTGCCGCCCAACAGATCACCGGCGCCGGCGGCCCGCGCCTTCTGCCCTCGGGCCTCGATCTCGCCGCAGCCCTCGGCGATTCTTATGCCCGCTCGCTGCTAAACACCGACCTCGCCGCGTATCCTCCGCTCGCGCCCGCGCTCGACGCGCTCCAGCAGCGTCGGCCCACCAATGCGCCGCAGACGAACCTTTATGGCGCGTGGATTGACGCGCTCGCCGTGCAGTGGGCCGACGACGCTGTCTTTCCCGGCAACGCGCCCGACCCGCTTTGGAATGCGAAAAGACTCCAGACCGGTCTCGCCTCCTGGGCCACGCTGCGCCACGCAACCGTGCTCGTCAACGAACGAACCGCCGCGGAGTGCGGCGAAGGTGGCTTCGAAGCAATTGTCCTGCGTCCGCCCAGAGGCTACGTCGAGCCAGACCCGAAGACCTTCAATGCCATCGCATCCTTGTTCGACCAGATGCAGCAGGCCGTCGCGCAGTCCTCAAGTTTGAGCGGGAACCTGCCTACCGATAATCCGGATGCCGCAAAAGCGCAGCCGCTCCGCGACGGCATCATCCGCCGCCTGCAGGCCACCGCGGCCAAGGCGCGCCTCTTCGCCTCCATCGCGCAAAAAGAAATAAGCAACCAGCCGCTCAGCGATGCTGACTACGACGCGATCCTCCATGTTGGTGCAGTCGCCGAGCATGACTTCCTCGTCTACAACAGCCTCGCCAATCCAGACCTCGCGCTCTCCACGCCCGATCCGATGATGAAAATCTCCGACGTCGCGGGCGGAGGCCAGGTGCCCTACCTCGAAGCAGCCGTCGGCCGCCCACTAGAGTGGGATCAGGTGGTCCCGTACTTTGGCCGCCGCGAAATTGTGAAGGGCAGTGTTTACTCGTACTACGAATTCCCCTCGGCCACGCCGCTTACCGATCTCGCCTGGGCGGGAAACAGCCCGAACCCCGACGCCGCTCCTGCGAGCGCATCCACTCCAGCCAAGCCCGTCCCCGGCAAGGTCGACGTCCAGCCGCGCCCGGCGTGGCTCAGCCCCTTCATCTCCACGGAACCCCTCTCATGTCCGGCAAAGCCGCCCTTTTAATCGTCGCCGCTGCCGCGTTCCAGTGTGCGCCGGCGGCATCGGCACAGCCGTCCCCCGATGATTTCCGCCTGCTCTTTACCGGCGACATTATGATGTCGCGCCTGGTTCATGCCGAGATGGACCAGCGAAGGACAAGTCCCTGGGCCGGCTTTCAGGACCTCTTCGCTGGCGCCAGCCTGGTCGGCGGCAACTTCGAAGGCGCTCTCGGCGACCCAGCAAACTGCCGCGCCGAAAACAAACTGTGCTTTGTCGCACCCGACGACTCCGCCGAGTTGTTGCGCCACGCCGGTTTCCGTCTGCTCACAGCGGAGAACAACCACTCCGGCGACCTGGGCCCGGCGGGTCGCAGTGAAACACGCGCAGTCTCGCAGAGCAGTGGCCTGCTCGCCCTCGACTTCGACACTTCCCCGCAATTTTTTCGCTTCGGCCAGCTAACCGTCGCTGTCATCGCCCTCACAACCATCAGGGCCGCCGATGGCCGCGTGCAGCAGATCCCCTCCGTCGAGCTGGCGCAAAAGCTGCGTCTCGCCCGCCAGCTGGCCAACCTGGTCGTTGTCTCCATCCACTGGGGCAACGAGCTCCAGGACTGGCCCACCGATGCGCAGCAGCAGCAGGCGCGCTGGCTCGTCGAGCATGGCGCGGACCTGATCCTCGGCCATCATCCCCATGTTGTCCAGGCCCCCGCATGTATCGAGGGCAGACCCGTCTTCTTCTCTCTCGGCAACCATCTCTTCGACCAGAAATATCCCGAGACCCACGACGGCCTCATCGCCGATTGCCGCATCCACGCCGGCCATCTTCTGTGTGGAGGCCTCAGCACCCATACCGGCGAGACCACCGCCTTTCCCACCTTGGCAGGCAGAAACGCAGCCGCGGACGCAGCTCTCGCGGGCTGTTCTACGCAGCCTGGTCCGAGCGCGCAAATCAACGGAGTCACCATCCGCCCCGAACCCTGGTCTCCCAATCAGCCCGTCGATGGCATCATTCTCGATGGCTACCAGGCAGGCGAGCGCGTCTGGCAGTCCAGGCGTCAGGCTGTGGTCTCCCTGCAACTGATCACCTCCATGGCGGCCGAACCATTGTTGCTCTCGCTCGAAAGCCATCCCTCATCCATCGACGATGAAGTAGGTCTGCGCCCTTATGTCTACGCCGTCGGTCCCCATGGACTCATCGCGCGATGGCGCGGCTCTGCCCTCGCCTGGCCGCTGATCGATGCCGTCGAATCGAACGACGGCGTTCTGTGCGCGCTCCATCGCGGCGATTCCTTCCTGCTGGCCGACCCCGCCACCAAAACCACGCACATCGCCGCCTACCGATGGAACGGATTCGGTTTCACCGGCATCCCAACCCCATCCGAATGCGAGCCCATCCTTCGCCAGTCCCTTCGCTGAGGCCGCTGAGGCCTGTTACACCACCGCTTGCATCCACCGGGATGAGGTTTTGTATCAGGGGACGACTTCACAGCTTGAAAAAAAACCAGACCTGGCTGGCCCGGGTCTCGATTTTGAGACTCGGGATCCGCGCGCCGCTTTCTCCAAACCAGCCACGAACC
>PMAD01000324.1:227-432 GCA_003152415.1 Acidobacterium sp. | reverse complement strand
GCCGGGAACCAACTCCCCAGGATGAGATGGCTTCAGCCCTGGTGCACGCGAAAGTTCGCCGAAGAGTCCCGTCTCGCTTGCGCGATAATGCATCCGCGAGTTCTCAACACAGGACCGTTGGGATCCTTGGCCGCAGGAAAGAGAGGTGAAGATGCGCAAGCCAGTCCCCGGCGCACTCATCACGAGCGACTTCTCCATCCGCCCC
>PMAD01000324.1:0-215 GCA_003152415.1 Acidobacterium sp. | reverse complement strand
CTCATCTGCAGAGACGACTGCGGCGACTACTTCTCATACGGCAAATGGACCACCCTCGCCGCCGCTCTGTCCTGGCTCCATAACCCAGAACCCTGAACCACCACCACGCTTTGACGGGAACGCCTCTCACACCGTGCGTAGAAACCGGGTTTCGAGGAGGCACGACAACCCTCCGAATCGTCGATCGGAAGCTCAAACCCCGAAATGTGGAAAAC
>PMAD01000264.1 GCA_003152415.1 Acidobacterium sp. | reverse complement strand
CCGCTGGTATTCGTGGTCAGGATGGCATCGGGACGCAGATGCTGCCCGACACGAGCCAACAAACCGCGTTTGATCTCCATGTCCTCGGCGACGGCTTCGATGACCCAGTCGCAATCCTTCAGCTTCGCCAGGTCATCGTCGAAATTGCCGATCGTGATGCGCGCCGCAAACTCGGGAGAGGCGAGAGCCGCCGGCCTGGACTTTCTCAGCCCTTCGAGAGCCTGGGCACCAAGCTTGTTGGGCTCCCCGGGTTGTGCCATGTCCAGCAAAAGCACCGGGAACCCGGCGTTCGCGATGTGCGCGGCGATGCGCGAGCCCATCGTGCCCGCGCCCAACACGGCGACGCGGCGGATCGGGTAAGCCACCGCCTGCGAAGGATGGGCGACAGCGGATTCCGCGACGGATGAAGCATGCATGGAAGGGTTCTCTCCGAAACAGGCTAACCCATCACCCTATCCGATTCGCGCGTTCGTTGCGAGGCGCGTCAGTGAACCCGGCCCGCTGTATTTTCCAAAGCCACGTCCGAAAGCACCGCAGTATCCGACGTGGTGGGCAGATGCGAGCAGAAGCCGATGCCCACGTAAAAAGGCGCGTCAAGATGCAGCTGGATAGGCGGGCCGAACTGGTGCATCGGCTCGCCTTCGAGGCTCACGAAGAGCGCAAACAAGTCGCCGCGCTTCTCGATCCCAATCCGTTTGGCCATGACGGGAACCAGGCTGTCAGGCGAAGCGCCGCCCGGTCGTCCGCGGCCGCCGATGCGATATTCCATATCCTTCACGCGAACGCCTTTCTCGGACCGCTCGGCCAGGTGGATCATACCCAGACCATGCAGTGCAACGATGGCTTCCTGCGAATCGTCGTCGAGGCTCTGCCGGAACACCAGCACAGCTTTGCGATCGCCGTAGCCCTTCGGATCCGGAAAGGCGATGTCGACCGCCAGCGAGACATCGCCGGACATCTTCTTCCACAGATAACGGAACTCGTCGCGCGTGTACCAGATGTTGTAGCCGGCAGAGTTGATGGTGTACGCACCGCTGGTTGCATCGTAGCTCGCGCTGCCAGGCACCAGAGCGCTGCCGATGTCCGACTGCCCTTCGAAGATGCCGATTTGCGTGTTGAAATTCGTGCTCGGGCGATGGAAGTCTGACGGCGGCGCAACCTGCGCGTGCGTGGCTGAACCCGGTTGCGCCCAATCCGGCGCCCGCGGAGCGCCGGCAGCATTCTGCGCACTCGCGGCACTCTGCGCGCCCGCCCACCAGACCCATAGCATCGCGCACAGCCCAAAAAGAAGGAACCATCGCCAGACAGCAGGCTTCATACCGCATCTTCCTCGAACCGGATTGTAGCGCTCCGTAGACCCACGTTTTACAATCGCGTGACGCCGCCCGCAGTTACCACAGACGTCCAACTCGTGTGATCGCGCAAGTCACCGCCCCTTGGCTCGCCTTACTCCTCGTCCTGCCGTCCGCGCAGGTTGCGCCGCAGCGCGATCCGCGCGGCCACTACGCCGCACCTGTTGCTGGCAAGCCTCTCTGCACGCTGCAAATTCACGTCACCGGCTTCCGCAACAATAACGGCACAGCAGGCGGTGTGGTTTTTTCCTCTGCTGACGGCTGGCCGAGCGACCGATCGAAAGCGATCGTACAAGGCGGCTTTCCCATCGCCAATCGACAGGCGACGGAAATCTTTCAGGTGGCTCCAGGCCGCTATGGAGCAGTCGTCATCCACGACGAAAACTCCAACATGAAGCTGGACCGGAATTTCTTCGGAATCCCTAAAGAGGGATTCGGCTTCTCCAATAACCCCGGAGTATTTCTCTCGGCGCCGTCGTTTCAGGCGGCAGCTGTGCCGGTCGCTTGTCCCGCGACCCAAATCGAGATCAGGCTCATTTACAAATGACGCGTCCCAAGGCCCGCAAGCGAATCACGCCGCCGTTCCGCCCGCACTCGTGGCCTGCGTGTTGCCGCCTGGATTCACCAGGTCGCGCAATTCTTTGCTGGGTTTGAAGTACGGAACCTTCTTGGCCGGAACCTCCACCTTGGTGCCGGTTTTGGGATTGCGTCCAATGCGCGGCTTGCGCTGACGAATGCGGAAGCTGCCAAAGCCGCGAATCTCGATTTTGTCGCCGGACTTCAGCGCTCCGATGACCGAATCGAAAATGGTCTCCACAATGGTTTCACTGTCGCGGCGTGTCAGGTCGCCCAGTTTCGTCACTTCCTCAACAAGATCGGCTTTCGTCATAGTGGGGGTTGCTCCGATTGGGGTTTTCCCTCTGTTCAACATAGTAGATGCATTCTCTTTGGCTTGCAAAGTCAAGGATTTGCGGGATTTTTTGGCCCGGCCTGCCCCTCAGCCTTTTACCAGCCGCTCACGGCAACACACGAGCCGGAAACCTCGCCAACCCCCTCACCGCCAAAGGAAATAGAACCCGGCGTGCTGCTCCACCAGTTTGCTCGGCTCGTGGATCAGATCGTCGGTGTTCGAAATCAGATCCCAGATGGTTCGATGGTGAAAAATGGGTTTAACCACGCTGGGTTCGCCCGAAATCCCCACCGATTTCGCGGTTTCGAGCAGCGCAACCCGAAAACCGCCCTCTTTATCGATCAGGTGCAGCGGCACCGCCTGCTCGCCGGTCCATACCTGTCCCGTAGCCAGCGTCTTAATATCGCCGGCAGGCAGATGACGCCCATTCGCGACATCCGCGATGAACTGGCCGTACATGTCGTCGACCAGGCCCTGGAAATAGACCCGTTCTTCCGGCGTCATTGCGTGCGATGGATCACCGGCGTCCTTCAGCGTGCCTGCATGGATGACTTCGGGCTTGAGCTTGGCCCATGTGAGCAGATCGCCGTAGTTGGTCCACTCCATGATGACCCCGATGGAACCCACCACGCTGGCGTCGTTGGCGTAGATTTTGCTGGCCGCCGATGCAATGTAATAAGGGCCGCTTGCCCCGACGCTCTCAATCGAGGCAACCACCGGCTTTTTCTTCTCGTCGCGAATGCGCAGCACTTCGTGGTAAATCTCCTGCGAAGGCGCGGCTGCGCCGCCAGGCGAGTCGATGTGCAGGATGATGGCCTTGATGGAGCTGTCCTGGTCGTACTTGCGAAGCTGGTCGACCGTGGCATCGGCGGAAAGGATTTCGCCATCTATGTCGATAACGCCGATGTTGTCG
>PMAD01000182.1:9226-11033 GCA_003152415.1 Acidobacterium sp. | reverse complement strand
TTCGTCGAGTTCTACGGCCCCGGCATCGCCGAGCTGCCTCTCGCCGACCGGGCCACCATCGGCAACATGGCCCCCGAATACGGCGCAACCTGCGGCCTCTTCCCCGTCGACGCGGAAACCCTCCGCTACCTTCGCCTCACCGGCCGCCCCGCCGATCAAATCGCCCTCGTCGAGGCATATTTCAAGGAACAGTCACTGTTCCATACTCCCGACGCGCCTGAAGCCGAGTACTCGCAGACCATCGCCCTCGACCTCACCCAGGTCGAGCCATCCGTCGCCGGCCCCAAACGTCCGCAGGATCGTGTCCTCCTCCGTGAGGCCGGCGCCAGCTTCAAAAAACAGCTCCCCTCGCTCCTCGGTCCCAACGCCGACAAGATCGGCCACCGCCAAGCCATCCGCTGGGAGGGCGAAGGCGGCCACCCGTCTTCGAACGGAAATGTCCAATCGACCCACGCCGCTCCCGAACCCACCAACGGCAACGGCCACATCGCCCACACCGTGAAAGAACGTTTTGGCATAGACCCCGAGCCCTACCTCGACCACGGCTCCATCGTCATCGCCGCCATCACCAGCTGCACCAATACCTCCAACCCCTCCGTCATGGTCGCCGCCGGCCTGCTCGCGAAGAAAGCCGTCGAAAAGGGCCTGAGCGTTCCACCCTGGGTCAAAACATCCCTCGCCCCCGGCTCCCGCGTCGTCACCGACTACTACGACAAATCCGGCCTCACCCAATGGCTCGACAAACTCCGCTTCAACACCGTCGGCTACGGATGCACAACCTGCATCGGCAACTCAGGCCCACTCCCCGACGATATCTCGAAGGCCATCGAAGCCCACTCGCTCGTCGCTGTCTCCGTCCTCAGCGGCAATCGCAACTTCGAAGGCCGCATCAACTCCGAAGTCCGAGCCAACTACCTCATGTCCCCGCCCCTCGTCGTCGCCTACGCCCTCGCCGGCCGCATCGACCACGACTTCGACACAGACCCCATCGGCAAAGACAAATCTGGCCAGCCCGTCTTCCTCCGCGATATCTGGCCCTCCCAACAGGAAGTCTCCTCCGTCATCGCCTCCGCCATTTCTTCCGACAGCTATACGAAGGAATATGCGACCGTCACCCACGGCGATGCGAACTGGCAAAAACTCAGCTTCCCCACCGGCGACGTCTACCAGTGGGAGCCCGACTCCACCTACATCCGCAAAGCGCCCTACTTCGAAGGCATGCCCGCGCAGCCCGCTCCCGTCCAGGAAATCTCCGGAGCCCGCGTCCTCGCCGTTCTCGGCGACAGCGTCACCACCGACCATATCTCCCCCGCCGGCTCCATCAAGCTCAACGGCCCAGCCGGCAAATACCTCACCGACCACGGAGTCAAACCCGCCGACTTCAACTCCTATGGATCGCGCCGCGGCAATCACGAAGTCATGGTCCGCGGCACCTTCGCCAACGTCCGCCTCCGCAACAAACTCGCCCCCGGAACCGAAGGCGGCGTCACCCGCCTCCTCCCCGAAGGCGAACCGATGTCCATCTACGACGCCTCCGTCAAATATGCCGAGCGCGGCACCCCCCTCATCATCCTCGCCGGCAAAGAATACGGCTCCGGCTCCAGCCGCGACTGGGCCGCCAAAGGCCCGCGCCTCCTCGGAGTCCGCGCCGTCATCGCCGAAAGCTACGAGCGCATCCATCGCTCGAACCTCGTCGGCATGGGCATCCTGCCGCTCCAGTTCGAAGCCGGCAAAACCGTCGAATCCCTCGGCCTCACCGGCGAAGAAACCTACGACATCGTCGGACTCAAGCCGCGCCTCGATTCGA
>PMAD01000182.1:0-9109 GCA_003152415.1 Acidobacterium sp. | reverse complement strand
CGATCAAAGTTAGCTACGCTGCGATCTTGTGCGCCCTCTGCTCCGCTACTTTCCTCACCAGCACCGGCACCCCAAACGCCACCACCGTGATCACCGTCGTCGACAGCAGATCGTTCCGGTAGAACGGCAGCGCCGCAACATAGCACGCGCCCAGTCCGGCCGCCGTGTGCGGATACATAATGCTGCCCGCCCACACCGCATAGTTGCTGACCGCGAAGAACGATGTCGCCGCCACCACCGGCCCTCCGATCACCCGCGGTACCGTTACCTGCTTGCTCAACAAGATCCGCCCCAGCACCACCACCGCCGCATACCACGCCCAGGTAATCAGATACGCGCTCGTGTGGAACGGGTAACGGTACGCAAATACCGTCAGGTAATAATCCGTCCCCATCAGCGCCAGCACCGGCAGCGCCATCTCGCGCAGCGGCCGCCGCGCCCCAAAATACAAGAGCCCCGCGCCCACCGCCGTAAAATTCATCCCCGGAAACGGCACCACCCGGCTCAAAACCGCCAGCACCAAAAGCAGATATGCAGCCATCATTCCCTCATCGATCCAAAGTCAAAGTCTGTTCCCATTCTGCGGACCCCAGCCCCTGCGGTCAAGCCAACCTTGCAGTCTCATCAACCAACCGCTTCACCCTGCCAACAAAATCGGCGCAGCACAAATGCGAGCCTCCGGCACATCACCCGGACCCAGCACCGCTCTGCCAGCTACCAGCTTGTTCACTTCTGCTCCCGCCCCTGCATGTACATCCTCTCAATCGTGCCGCCCGGCCCCACGTAGACCCAACCGCCCAGCGTCGGTTCCGTCGACCCCATCGGCCGATAACCAAACCGCAAATCCTGGAACTCCACCGTGTGCCATCCCGGTTGCGGCGCCTCCGCCCCCGGCGCGCGCACCATCCCCAGATCCTCGACCACCGCCCACCTCCCCCAGTCCAGATACACCCGCCCCAGGTACGACTGCTTCGCCGCCGCCACGGCCGGCGTCACCGGCGTCTTGTAGATCACGTCCGCGTAATCGTCCGTTTCCACCCGATCGCCGATCGTCCGCACCTCCGCTGTCTGGAAATAATCCTCCGTCTCCAGAATCGCGCGCCACCGGAACGGATCCAAAATGTGGGGCTCGGCCGCCGCACGGATCAGCGGCTCCCGCGTGTAATTCCCCGTCCTCACCAGCTCCAGTGCGTGTCCCTGCTCCGCATTGCGCAGCCCCCACCACATCACCATGAACGTCAGCCCGGCGATCGCCCAACCGCGCCCCCGAAACGGCTTCTTCCGCGCTCCGATCTCGCGATCCGCCAGCCCCAGTATCCCAGGAATCACCACCGCCAGCGTCAGCGCCAGAAGAATCCACGGGTCGACGATGAAGACGATGCTCCACGCATGCCACCGCGGATCGAACGGGAAGAACGGCCGCACCCCGTAATTCACCGTGTAATCCAGCAGGATGTGGCTCAACGCCGCGATCAGCGCGCAGAAAAACAACCAGCCCCATAGCGGCGGAATCATCGGCTTCTTCCGCCGTATCCGATGCAGCGCCCACACAAACGCCACCGTCGCCAGCGCCACCACCGGCGCGCCCACCAGCGTGTGCGTCCAGCCGCGATGATGCTGGAGCCCCGCCACCGGACCGCGAAAACCCCACAGCACGTCCAGATCCGCCGCTTCCGCCGCCAGCGTCATGGCCAGCGTCGCGTACGCCGTCTTGCGATTGAATCCGGAGCGGCCGAGGCAAGCGCCGGTCAACAAATGCGTGACAGGTTCCATGCGTTCTTTCTGGAGGCTCAACCTCTATTGGCTACTGGCTGCGTCCCTGCTCTTACAGACAGCAAGCGCCGCGCAATCCGCGGCGCTTCCATCGACTCACACGAAGCTACACCAGTTTCGCGTCCAGCGTGATCTGCGTATTCCCCTTGAACAGTTTCGAAATCGGGCAGCCGTTCTTCGCGTTGTTCGCAGCCGTCTCAAAGCTCGCGGCGCTCGTCCCCGGCACCTTCGCGCGCGTCGTCAGATGAATCGCCGTGATCGCGAATCCGCCGTCTGTCTTCTCGAACTTCACATCCGCCGTGGTCTCCAGCGACTCCGGTTTCAGATTCGCCTCGCCCAGCTGGGCGCTAAGCGCCATTGTGAAGCACCCCGCGTGCGCCGCCGCGATCAGCTCCTCGGGATTGGTCCCGATCCCGTTCTCAAACCTCGTCGAAAACGAATACTGCGTGTCCTTCAACACACCGCTCTGGCTGGAAATGGTGCCCTTGCCTTCCTTCAGACCTCCGCGCCAGACGGCGCTCGCCGTACGTTGCATACTTCTCTCCTTCGTTTGTGGCTGTGAACGTTGTCCGATACCCGGATCGAACCTTTAGATCGATCCTTCATTGGATGCCGCGAAGCGGATCGGACCACCCCGGGCCCCGCCCGCACCATGATATGCGATTCCCCGGCCTGCCGCCTCTGCGCTATTTGTCGCACCACTTTCGAGCCACTGTCCCGCTGCTGGCCTCGCGTATCATTATGAGTTGCCGCTCGCAATGAAATCCTTCTCTATCGGCGTGGACCTCGGAGGCACCAACCTCCGTGTCGCCGCCGTCACGCCTGCAGGCGAACTGCTCGACCACGTCAGTCTCCCCACTCGCCTGAGCGCTGGCCCGCACGCCGTCCTCGACGACATGGCCGCCGCCATTCGCCAGCTCATCGACAAGCAGCGCGGCGACCTCCTCGGCATCGGCGTCGGCAGCCCCGGACCCATCGAATTGCCCCTCGGCGTCCTCCACCATCCGCCCAACCTCACCGGCTTCGACGGCCTCAACCTTCGCACCGAACTCGAACGCCGTCTCGGTCGCCCCGTCCACGTCGGCCACGATGCCAGTCTCGCCGCCTATGGCGAGTGCCGCCTCGGCGCTGGCCGCACCCACGCTGTCGACTCTCTCGTGATGTACACGCTCGGCACCGGTGTCGGTTGCGGCGTCATTCTCGACGGCCGCATCTGGCAGGGAATGCGCGGCGCCGCCGGAGAATCCGGCCACGGCCCCATCATTCCCGACGGAACTCCCTGCCCCTGCGGCGCGCGCGGTTGCCTCGAGATGTATGCCTCCGCGACCTCCATCGTCCGCCGCGCCCGTGAACTCGACCTCGATCCCGCCGCCACGCACGATGGCAACGGTTCCGCGCCTCTCACCGCCTCCACCGTCGCCCAACTCGCCACCGCCGGCGATGAACGCGCCCTCCGCGTCTTCGACGAAGCCGGCCTCGCCCTCGGCCTCTCGCTCGCCCACCTCGTCAACGCCCTTGACCTGCCCCTCTACATCATCGGTGGAGGCGCAGCCGCCGCATGGCCGCTCTTCGCGCCCCGCATGTTCGCCACCCTCCGTGAAGGCAGCTACGTCTACCGCCAGTCGATGCCACGCGACCCCCGCGTCTTCGAACCCGGCAGGACCCACGTTGCTCCCGCCCAGCTCGGCGGCGACGCGGGCATTCTCGGCGCGGCCCTCCTGCCCCTGGCCACCCGCGCGACGGCCTCCGCTTAGCCCTTCCGCAGCGGCGCTCGCCCCGCCATAATTAGAACCACCCATGATCCTTCACCAAGCCCGCAGCCGCCCCATTCCGTGGACCGAGCGCCGCGCCCGCACCCGCCATCGCTGGCTCCTCCCTTTCGTCGCCATCGACTGGAGCTGGGAGTGGCTCGCTTACCTTCTCAGCAACTGGAGCTTCCTCGAAGTCCTTGAGTACCTCGGCAGCTTTTCCGTCCTCATCGGCGTCATTTTCTGGTTCAGCGAATCCGGCGCACGCATCCAGCAGCGTCACTACCAGGCCTGGCAGGTCATCAATACCGCGCAGGGCAAGGGAGGCAGCGGCGGCCGCATCGAAGCCCTCCAGGAGCTCAACGCCGACCGCATCCCCCTCACCGGCGTCGACGCCTCCTCCGCCTTTCTTCAGGGACTCCACGTCCCCCACGCGAACTTCATGCGCGCCAACCTCAGCGCCGCCGACCTCCGCGACAGCGATCTCCATTTCGCCGATCTCACCTGGGCCGACCTGCATTACGTCAATCTGCGCAACTCCAACCTGGAACACACCCTCTTCAACCACGCCGACCTGCGCGACTGCGACTTCAACGGCGCCAACCTCGCCGCAGCCAGCTTCGATGGCGCCGACCTCACCAATGCCGATCTCCGCTCCGCCGATCTGCGCGGCATCGCCTGGCAACATATCGCGGCCGTCGTCAACGCCAACATCGCCGGCGTCAAAAACGCGCCCGACGGCTTTGTCGCCTGGGCCCTGCAAAACGGCGCCGTCCAGAACCCCGCCAGTCCGTAGCCCACTGGCCGGCCAACCGCCGCGCCGCCCGCCCAACCACGCCTGGTCCGCTGCCAATCAGCCTCGTTTCCGATGGTCACCCCACAGCCCCTCGTGCTATAACGCTGCTCACCGCCGCAATCGCGCTCTCGAGGAAAATCCGCCATGAAAATCCGCCTCGCTGCATTGGCTCTCCCGCTGGTCCTGTCGTTCGCCGCCCTCGCCCAAATCCCGACCCTCACTCCGCCGCCCATCAAAATGGGCCTATGGCAGTCCTCCGTCGTCGTCAACATGTCCGGGATGCCGAGCAACCCGAACATGCCAGCGGGCGCCGGCGGTTCGATCACCCACATCAACCAGTCCTGTATGACCGCCGACAGCTGGAAGAACGCCTTCCGCTCCATGCAGGCCCGGCAGCAGGCGTCCACCGCCGCATGTAGTACCGCCAATGTCGATCAGGACGCCCACCAGGTCACCTTCGATATGGACTGCTCCGGCCAGCAGGGCTTCAACACCAGCATTCACGTCAAGATGTTCCTCGACAGCGACGAGGGCATGCACGGCAACGTCTCCGTCAAGATGACCGGCGCCAACTTTCCCCAGGGCATGTCGATGACCTCCACCATCACCTCCAAATTCCTGAGTTCCGACTGCGGCGACATCAAGCCCGGCGAAAGCAAACCCGTCCATCCCTGATCGCCGTCGCTAACCGCTCACCTTCTCGCTCGGGTTTCTGTGCCGTTCGGCGTTCGGCGTCCGCCGCTCGCCTGAACGCTGCACGCTGCACGCTGAACGCTGACCGCTGACCGCTGACCGCTGACAATGCCGCCCACGCTCGAGACCGAACGCCTGCTCCTGCGTCCGCTCGAGCTCTCCGATGCCGAGCAGGTCCAGATCCTCTTTCCCGACTGGGAAGTGGTGAAATACCTCAACGCTATCGTCCCGTGGCCCTATCCGTCCGATGGCGCGCTGACTTATTTCCGCGACCGCGCTTTGCCCGCCATGGCGCGCGGCGACGAGTGGCACTGGACCCTGCGGCTCAGAGAAAATCCCGGCCAGATCATCGGCGCCATCGGCCTTATCCGCGGCTCAACCGATAATCGCGGATTCTGGCTCGCGACTCCCTGGCAGCGCCAGGGACTCATGACCGAAGCGGTCATCGCCGTCAATGATTATTGGTTCGACGTTCTCGGCTTCCCCGTTCTCCGCGCCCCCAAAGCCGTCGCAAACGTCCCCTCGCGCCGCATCTCCGAGAAAACCGGCATGCGCATAGTGGGCACCGAAGAGAGAAACCTCGTCTCCGGTCGTCTTTCAAGTGAAATATGGGAAATTACCGCTGAAGAATGGCGCGCCTTCCGAAAGAACAACAGAGCTTAGGGATTCGCGATTAACTCGGTTACGAGTAGCCTGTAGCGCTTTCGACTCGCTCCTGGCTACCGGCTACAGGCTACGGGCTGCCCTACTCATCATCCCCAACCGCGAAGTACCCCTTCCGCGCCTGCACCTTCAAGTCGCCGTCCGTATCCTTGCAGGAGATGTCCACCTTCCGAAATTTCCCGTCCATCGTCTTGTTCGCCGGAACATACTGCGCCACATACTGCGTCCGCAGCTCCTGCTCGATCTGGTCGAAGGCGTCTTCGAGCTTCTTCCCGTTATTCCCAACATTGATGACGCGACCGCCCGTCGCTTCCGTCAGCGCCCGCATCTGCATGTCGCCCGAATAACCCATGGAAAAGCCACCGTAGAACCCGCGATCCGCGATCAGAATCACGTAGATGATCGCGTTGGCATTCTGCGCGGCTTCAATCGCGTACTTGGGCTTGGTCACGCTGCCTTCGTCCTCGCCGTCCGTCAGCAGGATCAGCGCCTTCCGCCCCGTCTCCGACCGTATCTTGTGGTCCGAAACCTCAAACACCGCGTCGTACAGCAGCGTCCCCTTCGGCGCTCCAATCGTCGGCACCGGACCCTGCCCGATTCCCGGCACGCCGCCCGAGCCCCCGCCCGCCGCTGTGTTGATCTGCACCTTGGCGATCGCCCGATCCAGCTCGCGCACATTGTTCGTGTAGTCCTGCTCGAGGTTCACCCCCACGTCGAAGCTCACCAGGAACGCCTCGTCCTTCTCTCGCAAAATCCGCTTCAAAAAAGCCGACGCCGACTGCTGTTCCAGCGGCAGTACGTTGTACTGGCTGCCGCTCGTGTCGATCAGAATCCCCAGCGTCAGCGGCTGATTCGCCTCCGCCACAAAGCTCGTCAGCTTCTGCGGCTGCTTGTCCTCGAAAACGTTGCAGTCGTTCTTCGTCAGGAACGGGATCAGTGCATTCTTCTTATCCCGCACCGTGAAGTACTCGCTCACCAGGTTCGACGTCACCTTCAGCGTCTCTTTGGGAGTCTCCTCCGTCGCCGAATTATCCGTCGGCACCGTGCTCACCGGCGGAGCGTCGGGTGACGGAGCCGACTGCCCCAACGTCAGAGGGATAGCAGCGGCACACAGGACCGGAATGCTCAGAACACGCAGCCAGCGCAACACCATGTCTCCTTAGACGGATCGGTTCACCAATGGGTTATTCAGAAACAGAGCGCCTCTCGCTCTGCTAATCTTGAGCATACGCCCGAGGAGTCCAGTGCCTCCACGGCGCATCCTAACTCGGTGAAAGGCTCGCGTATCGTTCCCGGACATACGGTTCAGCCGGCAGGATCGGAACGGCCGCGAAAGGGAGATGTTTTGCAGGCTTCAGGGGGTTCCAGCAGAATGCGGGCCGTTCGGTTCAGCGCTCTTTCGTTGCTNNGTCCCGCAACCGTCATCGCTCCCGGACTTGAAGGGCCAGGTCCCCCCAGGCAAAGGCGCATCGCCGGACCAGCAGGGTGCCCCCGCTCCCGGCGTGCCCGCCCCCCAAACCACTCCCGGCGTTCCGGCTCCGCAACAGGCCCCTCCGCCCGATGCCGTGCAGCAAACACCCCCGGATACCGGTCCGGCCAGCGAAGAACCCGTCGCCACCATTCGCGTCGGCGTCACCTATGTCGACGTCCCGGTCACGGTGAGGGACAAACACGGCACCCTCGTCCCTGGTCTGCCTTCCTGGCGCTTCCGCATCTATGAGGATGGCGTCCAACAGCGCATCGTCTGGTTCACCACCAGCGCTTATCCCCTCTCTATCGCCTTCGTCATCGACGCCACCATGCCCTCCGACATCATGGACAAGGTCAACCAGAGCCTTTCCGTCGTCTCCAATGGCTTAACCACCGCCGACACCGTCGCTGTCGTCAGCTATGCCGGCACCGGACCGCAGCTCGTCACCGATTTCACCGCCGCCCAGGGTCCGCGCCTCACCGCTGCCCTCCAGATCGCGAAGAAGCCCGGCGAGCAGCCCGGCGTCCCGCTCACCGATGGCCCCTTCGCCAGCGGCCCCACCGTCAACGGCCTGCCGGCTGACCCAACGCTCCTTCCGCAGCGCGGCAATGCCAGCGGCACCTTTGTCCTTCCAAAGGAAGTCCATCCCCTCAACGACGCCATTCTTTACGCCGCCGAACAGCTGGCCAGCCAGCCCCGCGGCCGTCGCCGCATCATTTACGTCATTAGCGACGGCAAAAACTCCCGTAGCAAGGCAAAGTACCCCGAAGTGGTCCAGTATCTGCTTACCAACAACATCTCCGTCTACGGAACCAATGTCGGCGATTCCGCCTTGTGGGGCATTGGCTACCTCGACCGCATGAAATTGCCCCTCCTCCAGCCCGAAGATGTTCTGCCCCGCTACGCCATCGCCACTGGCGGCGACATCGATCACGAGCTCTCTGAGAACGCCATCCAGAACGCCTTCGTCAAGATCACTGACTCCGTCCGCTCCGCCTATACCCTCGGCTATTACAGCCACCAGCCCACCATCAGCGGCAAATATCACGTGATCGACGTGCACCTGGAAGGCCTGCCCGGTTACCAGATCGACGCCAAACAGGGCTACTATCCAACTGCCTCCGCACAATAGCCGCCCTCATCGGCGCCGTCCATCGCCGTCAGCAACCTCATTCCTCCAGACCTTTCGCTGGTATCCTGTCTATTGCCCTGAGTCATCAACCCGCTCCCACTGCTCCTGCGCCGAGAGGCGCCTTTCTCCGCACCGCTTTTCCAAACCATGGCTGACGCAAAACTACAAATCATTCCCTTAGGCGGACTCGGCGAGTTCGGCATGAACTGCCTCGCCCTCCGCTATAAAGACGACATCATCGTCATCGATGCCGGCCTCATGTTCCCCGAGTCCGAGCTCCTCGGCGTCGACATCGTCGTCCCCGACATCTCCTACCTCGTCGAGAACAAGCAGCACGTCCGCGCCATCATCCTCACCCACGGCCACGAGGACCACATCGGCGGACTGCCCTGGATCCTCTCCGAGCTCAACGTCCCCGTCTACGGCACCGAGTTCACCCTCGCCTACGTCGACGGCAAGCTCGAAGAACACGCCCTCGAAGATTCCGAGCTCATCGAGATCGTCCCCGGCGAAAAGTTCTCCCTCGGCGCATTCACCATCGAGCCCATCCGCGTCACCCACTCCCTCGTCGACTGCGTCGCCCTCGCCATCCAAACCCCGGTCGGCGTCATCGTCCACAGCGGCGACTTCAAAATCGACTTATCCCCGCCCGACGGAAAAGCCTTCGACCTCCACCGCTTCGCTGAATACGGCAAGCGCGGCGTCCTCGCCCTTCTCCAGGATTCCACCAACGTCGATCGTCCTGGCTACACGCCCAGCGAATGGGCCGTCAAACCACGCCTCGACGAAATCTTTTCCCGCACGAAGAAGAAGCTCTTCTTCAGCTGCTTCTC
>PMAD01000186.1 GCA_003152415.1 Acidobacterium sp. | reverse complement strand
ATCTTCGCCCAGCTCACCGCCATCGACGCCCTCCGCGCCGCCAACCTTCCGCTCCACGCCAACATCCGCTTCGTCTGGGAAGGTGAAGAAGAAGCCGGCTCACCGCACCTTGAGAAAATCCTCACCGCCAACTCCGCGCTGGTCCACGGCGACGTCTTCCTCATCTGCGACGGCCCCGTCGACCAGAGCGGCGCGCAGACCGTTGTCTTCGGCGCGCGCGGCGATACGCATCTCGCCATCACTCTCTACGGCCCGCATCACGGGCTCCACAGCGGACACTACGGCAACTGGGCGCCCAACCCCGCCCTCATGCTCGCCCAGCTCCTCACCGGCATGAAGGATGCGAACGGCCACGTCCTCATCCCGCATTTCTACGACGGCATCGCGCCCCTCAGCCCCACAGAAAAAGCCGCTCTCGCCCGCGCCCCCGTCAACGACCAAATGCTGATGCACGCCTTCTGGCTCGGCCACACTGAAAACGCCCCCGCGCATCTCCTCTCGCTCATCAACCAGCCCTCGCTCAACATCAACGGCCTCTCCTCCGGCGCCACCGGAGCCCACGCCGCCAATGTCATCCCGCCCACCGCCACCGCCGACCTCGATCTCCGCCTCGTCGTCGGCATTGACTGGCGCGTCCAGCAGCAGCGCGTCGTCGATTACATCCGCTCCCGCGGCTACTTCATTGTCGACACCGAACCCACGCAACAAATCCTCACCACGCACCCACGCGTCGCCATGATCGTCCGCGATCAGGCCAGCTACAACGCCGTCCGCACTCCCATGGATTTGCCCCTGGCGAAGTTAGTCATCGCCGCCGTCCAAAGCGCTGCCACAGAGAACGCCAGCAGCCTGAAGAGCGCAAGCAGCGTGAAGAGCGCTCAGGTCGTCCTCCTGCCCACCATGGGCGGCAGCGTTCCCCTCGGAGCCATGGAGCGAGCCGCGCACACCCGCACCATCACCGTTCCCATCGCGAACTACGACGACAACCAGCACGCCGCCAACGAAAATCTCCGCCTCCAGAACCTCTGGGACGGAACCGCCACCATGGCCGCTCTTCTCGCCCTGCAGTGAAAATCCGGCGCTGGTCAGGCTTCAGGAGCCGATGAATTGATGTTCGCACCCAGGCGGCTTATGATTTCTATTCAAATGAAATCCACGCGCACTCTGGCAGTCTCGTGCCTGCTTTGTGTCTTTGCCCTTCCCATGAGCATCCATGCTCAGGATTCCNNGACGTGGCGGGAGTTGAAGTTGGATTCAAGACGCTGATCTCTGGAGAGGGCCAGCTGGTCGTCGGCAAAGGGCCGGTACGCACCGGAGTCACGGCCATCTTTCCACGGGGAAAGAACAATAGCCACGCCGTGTTCGCCGGATACTTTGCGGGCAACGGTAATGGCGACATGACCGGCACACACTGGGTGGATGAGAGCGGGCTGGTCGAGACTCCGATTCTCATCACCAACACGGGCAGCGTCGGCGTCGTGCGCGACGCGGCGGTCAAGTGGATGGTCGAGCACGGCCACCATGGTCAATTCTGGTACCCCATCACCGCGGAGACCGCGGATTGGCCACTCAACGACATTCGCGGGCAACACGTCACAACCCAGGATGCGCTGGATGCGCTCAATTCCGCAGCGGCCGGGCCGGTGCTCGAAGGGAACGTCGGCGGCGGCACCGGCATGGTGTGCAACGGATTCAAGGGAGGCACCGGCACTTCGTCGCGCAAGCTTTCGGCGGATGCGGGCGGCTATACCGTAGGCGTGCTGGTGCAGTGCAATTACGGCTCCCGGGATCAGCTTCGCGTCGCTGGAATTCCGGTGGCGCGGGAGATGAAGCTGCAGCCCCGTTGCGTCGAGAAGAAACTCGATCCTCCTGCGCTGAATTGGGATGGAACCCCTGCGCCGCTCTGCAATTCGGATACCGCACTGCTCGACGACGCAGGGCGTCCCGAACACGGGTCGATCATCGTGATTGTGGCGACGGATGCGCCACTGACTCCCGATCAGCTGAAGAGGCTGGCTCGCAGAGTATCCGTGGGGCTGGGGCGCGTGGGAGCAATCGAAAGCGACGGATCGGGCGATATTTTTCTCGCCTTCTCCACGGCGAACATGGGAGCCGACGAGGGAAACAGCGCAGCGCCTCCCTTCACCATCCCCAATGCCACGGTGGAGCGCGTGCAGAGCTGGAAGATGAATCCGTTGTTCTCTTCCGTGGTCCAGGCGACGGAAGAGTCCGTCGTCAATGCGATCATCGCAGCCAAAACGATGGTCGGTGCGGACGGCTGGGTGGTTCCGGCGCTGCCGCACGATCAGCTTCAAAGCGTGCTGGCGGCCCATGGGATGCTGAAGAAGTAGATCGCCGCCACCATGGCCGCTCTTCTCACCATGCAATAGCCTGCGATCATTCGCCGCTGCGAATCAGCCAGGGAAACTGTGATGAAACCACCGTCCTGAAGGGCCACGGCACGGCTTCACAGCTTGCCGAAAAACCAAAGCCCCCTGCACCCGGCCAGGTTCACCCCACAGCAAGCAGCGTAAGCTCACGCAGCGTGCTGCCCTACAACTGAATTCCGCACTTCCACTCCTTAGTGCTGTCTCCGATACCAAAATGGCACGCCTCCCCTGCCCCGCTCCGGCCCCAGGCGTCAGGGCCACGCCACGGCTTTACAGCTTGCCGAAAAACAAAAGCCCCCTGCGCCCGGCCAGGTTCACCCCACAGCAAGCAGCGTAAGCTCGCACAGCGTGCTGCCCCTACAACTGAATTCCGCACTTCCACTCATTAGTACTGTCTCCGATACCAAAACGGCACGCCTCCCCTGCCCCGCTCCAGCCGCAAGCGTCGGGGCACGGCTTTAGCCGTTCGAAAACGTCAGTGAAAAATGGACTACCTACGGCAGCTGCGCTTCCAGCGCGTAAATCTCTTCGAGGCTGATGTCGCGCACCGCCAGCACCGACCCATCCGGAGCCAGCCCCGTCCACTGCCCAAACGCCCCCGTCGCCAGTGGCCCCAGCTTCGCCAGATTCACCACCAGCTCCGGCTTGCGGTCCTTCAGGCACACGCGGTATACCGGCATCGTCACCTCGAACGAGTCGTTGAAATACACGCACGCGCCATCGGGTGACCAGTTCGGATAAACCGCCGGCTTCGTCGTCAGTTCTTCCCAGCTGTGACTCGTGAAGTCGTACAGCGCAAGCCCACGCACATCGCCATCGGCCGCCACCAGCCACCGCCCATCCGGCGACCAGCGCGGCGCATGATAGCCGCCCGAATCCGACAGCGCCGTCACCGCCCGGCTCTTCAGGTTCAGGATTTCAATCGGATGCTTCTTCGACGAGACCGACTCCGGAGAAGAGCCTCCGTACGCCAGCGCATCGCCAGTGGGCGACCAGCTCGGGTCCAAATCGTCGTTCTCACCCGAGGTCAGCTGTTCCGGATTCCCTCCCTCTGCCGCCACGGTGTAGATCGCCCAGCTCTTCCCTGGCTCCCGCCCCGTAAACGCAATCTGCGTCCCGTCCGGTGACCATCGCGGCACCTCCGCCTGCATCGGCGCAAACGTCAGCTCGCGTCGATCCGTCCCGTCCGCCTTGCTCTGCCATAATGTGCCATCAGGCACCGTCACGTAAGCCAACCTCGAGCCATCCCGTGAAAACGCCAGCCCCTCCGCCGAAAGCCCCGGCAGATACGGCGCGAACAGCTTCTTCCCCGCGTCGTAGCGTTCCAGTTCTCCCCGCGGGCTCGCCCCGATGAAAAATATCTTCTTTCCGTCCGTGCTCGGCAGCGGAATCTGCGAGCTCATCTGTCCCACCGTCAGTTGCACCGGCTCCGGATTCGTCCTCCGCCACCAGTCCCGCTTTTCCCTTATCGCCCAAAGATTCCACGACCCTCCGCGCGCCGAGGCAAAAATGAAATACCTCCCATCTGGCATCCACGCCCCGCAGCACTCGTTCGGCGACGGGTTCCAGCCCTCCAGCATGCGCCTCAGGTGACTTCCATCCGCGCGCGCTTCCCACAAACTGTTCGTGTTCAGCTTTTCGTCCCAGCTGCTGAACCGAATCGTCTGCCCATCATGCGAGAACCGAATCCAGTACGGCTGCCCATGCACGCTCAGAATCTTCCGCGCCTCGCTGCCATCGCTCCGCGCCACGCGGATCTCCGGCCCCACCGCGTAGTAAATCCACTCCCCGCCCGGAGCCCACGTCGCATCGAATGCCGTCAGGTTCCCGATCCGTCGTGGCTGTCCACCCGGCACCGCCATCGTCCACAGCGTTCCCGTGTTCAGGCTTGTGTCAAACGGCGGTCCCTGAAACAACAGCTCCGACTTCGCTGCCGATAAATCCACCAGCCCCGCCATCTGGAACGGCAACCGCACCCGCTCCGCCTCGCCACCCTCCGTTGACACCTGCATCACCGCGGCCTCCGAAAGAGACTGCAGCTGGAAATACACGCGCAGCCCGTCGGTCAGCATATCCGTCGGTGGACCCGACCCCCCCGCCAGCTTCGGCGTACCATCGTGCGTCAGCTGCGTTATTCCGATCACCCGCGGAGCCGGCGCCGTCGGCCGCAGCAAATACGCAATCGCCAGCACCACTACCAGCCCCGCAACTCCCGCTAGCACCGCAACCCGCCCGCCCCGTCGCGAACGAACCTCCGCCCGAACGCCCGACCCAACCGACGCCGGCTCCAGATCCCGCACCAGCCGCCGCAGATCCGTCGCCACATCCGACGCTCGCTGATACCGCAGCCCGCAATCCTTCTCCAGCGATCGCCCTACAATATGCTCCGCCAGCGCCGGCGCATCGGCGCGCGCCGCGCGAACCGCCGCATACGGCTCCGCGGTGATCGCGTGCAGCACCCCAATGCTGCTGTCCCCCTCGAACGGCGGCCGACCCGTCAGGCACTGGTAATACACCACCCCCAAACTCCACAGATCCGTCCGCGCGTCCACGCTCTTGCCCAGCGCCTGCTCCGGCGACATATATANNGCCGTCATCATCACGTTCGCCGGCTTCAGGTCGCGATGGATCACTCCATGCTCGTGCGCCTCCTCCAGCGCTTCGGCCACCTGCAGCGCAATCGCCGTAGCATCCTTCACCGGCAACGCGCCCGCCTTCAGCTTCGCCGCCAGCGATTCCCCCTCCACCAGTTCCATCACGATGTAATCCGCGCCGTCCTGCTCGCCCACGTCGTACACCGCCGCAATCCGCGGATGGTTCAGCTTCGCCAGCGCCAGGGCTTCCCGCCGAAAATGCCGACGCGCCTCGTCCCCGCTCAGCACACCCGGTGCCAGCATCTTGATCGCCACCACGCGCTCCAGCTTCTCGTCGCGCGCCCGATACACCACGCCCATCCCGCCCGAACCCAGCGGCTCCACAATCACGTACCGCCCCAACCGCGTCCCCGCCGCCAGCGACCCAGCCGCCACTGCCCCGTCTGCCCCGGCAGCAGTGGTTCCACCAGCCTTCGTTCCTTCAGTTTTTCTGTAAGGCGAATCAGACAGGAATCCGCTCAGCCGGTCGTTCTCTGCGAGCAAATCTTCCACCGCGCGCCGCACCTCCGGTGCACCCCGGCATGCCTCATCCAGAAACGCGCTCCGCTCCGCGCGCGGCACTTCCAGAGCCTCTCCGAAAATCTGCTCCGTGATGGACGCCCGTTTCTCCATCCCCGCTCCCTTACCAATCGTGATCCTCGGGTGAATTCCGCTTCACCCTATCACGCCGCCATCGGATGTACCACGAATCCCCCGCCATCCAACCGCGCCCAAGACCGCCTCCGGCCGGCGCAGCGATGCCGGCCTGACACCTCCCTCGTCAGCCCGGGCGAACCCCGCAAGCCCCCCGCAAAAATAATTCTCAATCCGCTTGCCCCTTTTCCCGCCCCACCCCGCGTTCTCCAGTGAAGGCGGTCATCAAGGCCGCTATCCAAAAGGAGAACCGCCATGAAATCCAGCATCCGCACCTTCGTCCTGGCCGCCTTCGCGGCCGCAACCATCCTCGCCACCGCGCACAGCGCCTCCGCGCAGATCTATTCCAGCAATG
>PMAD01000258.1:145-20724 GCA_003152415.1 Acidobacterium sp. | reverse complement strand
ACGCATGGCTTTGCGCCGCCTATGATTTCTTGCCCGCCATCTCCGCTACAGCCGCAAGGGCGCGATCGCTCAGTTGCTGCCGGACCTTGTTCATCGCGAGCCACGGATCGCGCTTGAGCCGCGCTTTCCATTGATCAAAATTAACCACGGCAAATTGTTTCGGGTCGGTGCGCTCGAGCTCGGCCCACGTGAGCGGCATCGCCACGCGCGCCCCCGCACGGGCACGCGGCGAGTAGGGTGCGACCGCGGTGGCGCCCCGCTCGTTGCGGAGATAGTCGAGGAAGATTTTGCCAGTGCGAGCGGACTTCGTCATCTTCGTCAGATAGAGCTTTGGATTCGCCCGCTCCATCATCAGCACAAATTGGTGCGCGAATTCCTTGATCTCCGGCCACTCGCGTTTTGGGTTGATGGGCGCTACGACGTGAATGCCCTTGCCGCCGGTAGATTTAACGAAGGTCTCGAGGCCGAGGTGTTTCATCAGGTCGCGCACCTCGACGGCGCTTGCGACCAACTGCTTCCAGGGCAGCGCCGGATCGGGATCGAGGTCGATGATGATCCGGTCAGGCTCCTCGAGTGTCTTGTTGCTGGAGCCCCAGGGGTGGAGCTCCAGGACGCCCATCTGCCCGAGCCCAACCAGGCCTTCGCGCTTCGATACAGTGACGTATTCCTCGGGTTCGTTTTTGCCGCCTTTCTTCACGATCACGGGAACACTGTCGACTCCATCCGGCATGCCTTTGCCGATTTGCTTCTGAAAAAAACACGGCTTGCCGCTGCCCTCCGGACAACGCACGATGCTGAGAGGCCGCTGGGCTATATGCGGCAGCAGGTGATCGGCGACAGCATCGTAATATTCCGCAAGCTGCAGCTTGGTGAGGTGCGATTCCTCGTCGAGAATTTTGTCGGGGTGGCTGATGGAGACACCCGCGACCTGCGCGCGGTCGGAGCGCGATTGTGGCGGAGCGGGCGTCTCGACTTTCGCCGCAGTGGATGCTGGCGCCGCGTGCTTAGTCGCCTTGGTCGCGGATTTCGACTCTGACTTGGCGGCAGGCTTCGTCTGCTCCCGCCCTTGCTTGAATTTTGGAACGGGCCCCGCAGTTTCGCGCACCACCTCCTTCGGATCCTTATCTTCGCGAAGACCGAGAAACGCGGCCTGGCGTACCAGATTGTCGCCGGTCCAGTTGGCGAAGCGTACTTCGACGACTGTGGTGGGCTTCACCCAGATGGCGTCCTTCTTCGCCTCAGTCGGCAGGCTTTCGAATGCAGGCTTCGCCTGGCGCAAAGCATCGAGGCGATCGCGCAGCATCTCGTGCGTCTTCCGGGTAAAGCCCGTGCCAGTTCGGCCCGCATAAATCAAATCGCCTTTGTTGTAATAACCGAGCAGCAGCGAGCCGACACCGTGGCTGCCGTTCGAGAGCGGCGTAAATCCGCCCACGACGAGCTCCTGCTGGAGTACGCATTTCGATTTGAGCCACGAATGCGAGCGGTCGGAGCGATACGTCGAGTTGGCTAGCTTCGACACAATCCCCTCGGCGCCCATTTCACAGGCGCTCCGAAACATCTTGCCACCGTTAGCCCGAATGTGGCTGCTATACCGAATGGTGTCCTCGCCGTGTTCCTGGATCATGCCTTCGAGGATGGTCTTACGGCGTTCCAATGCCAGGTTGCGCAGATTGTGGCCATCAAGATGAAGCAGGTCAAACGCGAAATACGTCAGCGCGTGCGGCGCGCCCTCATCGAACGCGGCCTGTAGATCGGCGAAGCTGGTTCCGCCCTTCTCGTTCAGGACCACTACTTCGCCATCGANNGAGGATGGCGGCATGAACGGGCAATCGCGCAGCGGCTTCTTCCACATCGCTCATGCGATAGGTCCAGTCGAGACCTTTGCGTGTGAACAGGCGAGCGCGGCGCTTGCCGCCTTTCTCGTCGACATGGATCTGGATCCGGTAGCCGTCGAGCTTCAGCTCGTGCAGCCAGTCGTCGCCCTCCGGCGGCTTCTCAACCGACGAAGCAAGTTCCGGAGACAAAAAAGCAGGCAGCTTCTCATGCGGAGCATCGCGCAAGGCGCTCTCGCGATCCGGAGGCGCAGCCTTCTTCACCAACCCGGGCACTGGCTGCGGCAGTGGCGGCTCAGAATTCCTTCGCGTCAACCGCGAACGGTTCACGGGCGGCTTCTTCTCCGGGATATGAGAATAANNTGCTCCTTGATGAGCAGCCAGTTGTTCTTGCCCTTCTCGCCGAAGCGATCGCCCTTCATCCGAATCAGCGCCCAGTGGCCCTTCAGCTTCTGCCCGTGCAGGATGAACTTGAGCTGCCCGTTGCGCAGTCCCTCATCCACGTCGGTGACCGGCTCCCATGTGCCTTGGTCCCAAACCATCACTGTGCCGCCGCCGTATTGGCCTTTGGGAATCGTGCCTTCGAATCCGCCGTACTCCATGGGGTGATCCTCCACTTCGACGGCGAGACGCTTGTCGGCGACAACGTAGCTGGGGCCTTTCGTTACTGCCCAGCTTTTGAGAACGCCGCGCCAGCCGAGGCGAAAGTCGTAATGGAGGCGCGTGGCGGCGTGTTTCTGAATGACGAAGGGCAGACCCGTGTCGGTTTTCGTCTTTGTTTTGGGGGACCCGCTGGGCTCGACGGTCATGGCAAAGTCGCGCATCGAGCGATAGCGGACCAGTTGCTGATCGACCAGGCTGGAAGGTGCTTCAGCAGAAGGGGCGGATTTCTTGGCGTGCTTGGCGGGTTTTTTCGGCATCTGAGAACTCGGATTCGGTCGCGCTGCGGCGGGCTGCCTTCAACCCGTCTGCAGCACCCCGGTCATTTGCAGATCCTGCTCCAGGAGCACCGAGTCGTTGGGATTATCGTCCCGGTATCGCACCTGAACGCTCCGGCCACGGATCGCCTCTGCAAAGGCTTCCGCGGCGGCTTTGCGCGTGTAATGCCGCCGATATTTACCGTAGCGGTACTCCTGCTGCGCGTAGTAGCGGTAGGCGACGTCGACCCAACAACCGTACTGCGACTTTTTCACCGTCGCGGTTTGCACCTGGCCATCGGCGCTGGGCCACATGGCGGCCTTGTTTTCGCGGATGCGCTGCAAATATTTGCGAATAGCGACTGCGCCGGCCCCGATGATGGCGGCGATGAAGTAGTGGAAGGTGCCGGCAAACGGCGCCAGATGATGCCAAAGATCCTTCATCCTGCAATCGCTCTCCTGCGAGGAAGCTCTGCGCGATCAGGTTACTACGGCGCGAGTCGTGCACCTTCCCTTCGGCCTGTTTGGCCGTGACGCTTTTAGGTGAGCGGGTTACCCGTTAAATTGCAGTTTCGTGACTGGCCAATCCCCTCGGCGGGGGTATATCGTAGTGCTCGCTGTGTGCTTTGGAGCCGCTTTCCGGGCGCATGGCATCGTAATCCCCAGGAGCTGTTTTCACTATGTCCACAATGCTGCAATCGGAAGTCGCTGCACAAAAAGATTTCCTGCCTCTGAACGGTACGGACCACGTCGAGTTTTGGGTGGGAAACGCCCGCCAGGCAGCCTATTTTTACCGGCTGGCGTTTGGCTTGAAGTTCGTGGCCTATGCAGGGCCGGAAACCGGCGTTCGCGACCGCGCTTCCTATGTGCTGGAGCAGGGAAAGGTGCGGTTCGTCCTGACCACGCCCCTGCGTCCCGACGGCGAGATTGCCGAGCATGTGCGCGTGCACGGAGATGGTGTGCGCGATGTGGCGCTGTGGGTAGACGACGCTCGCCAGGCCTGGAAAGAAACGACGAANNCGATTCACTCGTTTGTCGAGCGCAGCGACTACAAAGGCCCGTTTCTGCCCGGCTATCGCGCCATGCCCGAAGACCCGCTGGCGCGGCCAACGGGGCTGATCCACATTGACCACATGGTTGGCAACGTAGGCTGGAACGAGATGAACCGCTGGGTGGATTTCTATGGGCAGATCATGGGTTTCTCGCTCTACCAGCACTTCGACGACAAGGACATTTCGACGGAGTACTCAGCGCTGATGTCGAAGGTGATGGCCAACGGCAACGGGCGCGTAAAGTTTCCGATCAACGAGCCGGCCGAGGGGCGGAGGAAATCGCAGATCGAGGAATATCTGGAGTTCTACCACGGGCCCGGAGTGCAGCACATCGCCCTCGCGACCGACGACATTCTACACACCGTGGCAAAACTGCAGGCGCAGGGCGTGGCGTTCCTCACCGTGCCGCACACGTACTACTCGGAACTCGAAGGACGCGTGGGCAAGATCGACGAACCCATTGCGGAGCTCGAGAAGTTGGGGGTTCTCGTCGATCGTGACGACGAGGGGTACATGCTGCAGATTTTCACGAAGCCCGTTGAGGATCGGCCCACACTCTTCTTCGAAATTATTCAGCGCAAAGGAAGCCGCAGCTTCGGCAAGGGTAATTTCAAGGCGCTCTTCGAGGCCATCGAGCGCGAGCAGGAATCGCGAGGAAATTTGTAAGCAGCTTAGCTAGCGCGGCCATCGCGCGTTATCGGCTGGTTGCGCCGCCGCAGGGCTCTTCCGCCGTGAGTCGAGGAACATATGAATCAGCGTGTAGATGAGGAAAGCGATTCCCGCGACGATGACCGCGGCCAGTACCAAGTAGAGAACAATCTGAGAGGCGTGCACTATGCGTATTCCTCTGGCTTGATTCGAGAGGGACGAGCGCAAGGACTACGCAAGGAAGCTATAAAGCTTCTGTAAGTTGGGACGGAATTAGTCGGCCACCATGAGCTCGCCGGGAAGTATGGGCCGCGTGCGCGGGAGCACTCCGCAGGCGGCCAGCGCGCCCATGACGATCAGCACAACGCAGTAGATCACGAGCTTCGCGATGTCGGCGGCGTGAGTTTTGGGCAGCGTCTTCCAGAGAATCAGCAGGAGGGTTTGCGCGGCCGTGACGGCCCAGACCGCTCCGTAGAAGTATCGGCGTTCCCAACCCTCGCCCTGTGTAGAGCGGCGGACGCGCGGCAGGATTCCAAACGCGCCGAGCAGGAGAATCACGATGAGCAGCGGTGTGTAGCCGTGGGCGTAAATCTGCTTCATTCGCCATTGACCGGTTGCCGCAGCCCACGCGAGTCCGGCGAGGTTGAGCAGGGCGAAGTTCAGCAGTGCATTCCATGCGAAGGTGTAGCAGATGCGCCGATAGCGTGGGTTGGGGCGGTCCTCGGTGAAGCGCAGGATGTAGGGCGCGGGCTCGGCGCCGGGAAGCTGGCCGAAGAGCGCGGCGATGCCAGTGAGGATCACCACGATGCCGAGCCAGATCCAGTTGCTTGCGCTGCCTCCCCGGTCGAAAAGGCTGAAGGTGAGCGGGCCGGGCGCGAGGAAGAAAACCCAGATCCAGATTGGCCAGTGAGCGGCCCGATAGCGGGCGGTGTTGCGGTTGCGCATTTTGCGCTGGTGCGCGTATTCGACTCGAACGGAGATGGCCATGGCAGTCCGGGAAATTATATGCGTGCGGCTTATCTGGCGGTGAGTCCGGCTTCGCGCTCGACCGGTGTGAATCGGACTTCGAGCGCGTCAGCGACGACCTGCACGTGAACCTCTTCGAGTGAGCGCACGATCCAGTCGGCATCGTGCAGGCTTTCGAGAGAATGAGAGAACAGCGTGGCGAGGACGGCGCATCCGGCGGCATGACCGGCGACTGCGCCGGAGGCGGAGTCCTCGATAACGAGACACTCGCCCGGAGGCAGGCCGAGTAACTCAGCGCCTCTCAGATACGGTTCGGGATCCGGCTTGCCGCGCGTGACCATATCGGCGGAAACGATATGCGCAGGAACCCGGATGCCGCCCTGTTCCAGGCGGCTGCGTGCGAGGCGCTCGGTGGCGGACGTGACGACGGTCCAGTACTTTTCGGGCAGGACTTCCAGTATGCGTTCGACGCCGGCAAGCATTTCGAGGCCGACATTGTCGGCGATCTCCATGCGCTCCAGCCACTCGAGCTCCTCGAGGTCGTTGAGGTCGGGGCGAAGCATGCGGACGGTTTCAATGGCACGGCGACCGTGGGCGGTCCGGATCGCCAGCGCCGGATCTATGCCGCGCGTCCTCGCCCAAGTCTCCCAGGTACGCTCGACCGAACCAAGGGAACTGACCAGCACGCCATCCATGTCGAAGAGAATGCCGCGAGGATGCAGTGTGACGATGCCCGCCGCGTGGGACGAAACCATGTTTTCAGAGTAGCAAAGCTGGATTTTCAAAGCGCTGCCGCTGCAAATCGGAACGGAGTTCCGATTCGAGTGCGGTAGAGAGTCTCGCGCTGGGAGCGATGTGCCGGATAATTCAACGAGCACCCATTCGCCAATAAGTGCTCCGCCTCTGTGCCATGATATGAATCGGACAACTGCGTTTGTTCCGTAATTGACTGCGGAGTAAACTCTGAATCACTGCTTTCTGGGAGAATCAGGGACGAGTCGCTATCCAGACTCCCCCACGCTACTGTTTCGCTTTGGAGGGTTGGTCCTGCGATCTGTCTTTATTAACTATCGGCGGTACGATTCCGAGGGAGAAGCCGGGCGCTTGTCCGATGAACTGACGAATCAGTTCGGCGAGAATTGCGTCTTCATGGATGTTTCAGCGATTGAGCCAGGCAGGGACTTCAGGAAGGCGATCGACCAGAGTGTGGCGGGCTGCAGTGTTCTGCTGGCCATGATCGGGCAGGAGTGGCTGAACACGAAAGATGCGCAGGGCCGGCGGCGCCTGGACGACGCGAACGATTTTGTGCGGATTGAACTGGCGTCGGCTTTGCGGCGGGACATTCCAGTGGTGCCTGTCCTGGTGCGCGGAGCGAAGATGCCGGCCTCGGAGGAACTGCCCGACGATCTGAAGGAGCTGGCATACAGAAACGCTGTGGAGCTGACGCACGCGCGGTGGAAATCGGACGTACAGGTGCTGATTCGCGCGCTGCGGCCCTACATGGAGGAGCCAGGCTGCGATCCGCCCGCACCGAGTGGCGGGGATAGCGTGCAGCGATCGCGCGAAGCGAGTCCGGCAAACGACCTGAAGCAGAGAGCTGGAAGCGGCCTTTCTCCGCTTGCTGTCGCGACCATTGATGTGCAGACCATGGAGCGCGTCAGCCGGGCGCTGGCGGCGCATATTGGCCCGATCGCCGAGGTTGTAGTGAGACGCGCGGCCAAAAGGTGCTCGTCTCTGGAAGATTTTTACGACAAAGTGGCGAACGAGATCGAGACGGAAGCCGACCGCGCGCGATTTCTTAAGTCGTGCCGAAGCTAAGGCATGTTCGGTCGCTAATCGTCTTCGACCATCTTCAGTGCCTTCGCCAGACTTACCTGCATGCGATTGAAAGACGACGCAACGGTCGCAATCTCGTCTTTGCTGTGTACTCGTACCGGAGTTACATCTTTTTCACCGCGGCTGACGCGATCCGCGGTATCGGAGACGAGTTTCAGCGGGCGGATGACGAACCAATAGACAGCGGCATCGAGAGCGAGAATGGCGAGGATCATCATGCTGATCAGGAAAAGCAGCAGTCGCAGCCACGCGCGTTTGGCCTGGTCGACCGGGACGGACATGGGGACAGAGACAATCTGCGCGCCGACAATTCCGCCCGGCTTCCAGCCGAATCCATTGGCCGAGCCGTACTGGGCGATGATCGTTTTGGGGGCGGAGGACGGGCTACCGTGACATGAGAGGCATTCCTGCTGCGCCCAAATGGGATGGGCGATATAGAGTGACGAGCCTGAACTGGTCGGGCGCACTCCTGACCGTTCTTTCTCGCCGGTATCGCGGAGCTCATGGATCAGGTCGGCTTCCCAGTCCGTGGCGCGATCGTCGAGATTGGTGGGATTGAGAGTGGTTTCTTTATAGGTGTAGTCGGGATAGTTCTTGCGGAGATAATTGAAGGTGGCATTGGCCGCGAAGAATGGAATGCTCTCCGGCAGGAAGCGGGTTTGGTAAAGGGGAGTTTGCACCAGGATCGGGGAGACATGATCGCTGACGTAATCGCGAACGGATTTGGCGCTGGCAAGCATCAGTTGCGCCTGAGCCTGCACGTCGGCCTTCGCATTGTCGAGCAGGTAGGAGCGGGCCAGTTCAGAGATGATGAGCCCACCAATGCCGAAGACGACGAGCAGGATCAGGTTGAATTTCGCCAGCAGCTTCATGGAATCCCTTCTTTCAGGGCAAATGAAAATGGCCCGAGACAAGCGGAGTTATCGCACCGTTGTAGCATTGAGGAGAGAGATTACGCAGCACTGTCTCGAGCGGAACATGACGCAGTAATCGCGTGACTGCGGGTCCGCTGCGCAGATTGACACTTACTGTGAGCGAGTAAAGGTGAACTGATGCTGGGACTCCGGCTTACCCTCTGTAGTGCTGTCGACGGTTACTTGCAGCGCACCATTGGCGGGCACGACGGTTAAGGTTGCCACCCGTTGCTTTTCCTTCCCGCTGTTTTTCCCGGCTTGCATAAAGTTCCACGTCCCGGTCGCTTTCTGACCGTCGAAGGCGATTGTTTGCTGGCCCCAGTCGCAGGCGGTGGGCTCGCAGTTTCCCCATGGGTGTATGGAAAGCTGATCACCCGACGCAGTGATATCGAGCCAAGCCAGCCCGTTGATATCGATGTTCGCCGAGTTTTTCCACCTTGCCTGCAGGGAACTCGCCGCCACCGATGTAGCCGCGTCCGCTGCCGCGGGAGACGAAGACGTGGCGGATTGAGCTGAGTTCGGGATTGTGGCTGTTCTATGCGAGTGGTGACCCGCAAAGAAGACCACGGCTGCGATCACAAGAACTGCTGCGACGGCGATGCCTGCAATCAGCGGGGTCTTCGACTTCCTGACGGGAGGTGGATGATGATCGGGCGCGTTGGGAGGAGGCAGTTGAACGGAGACCGTGGCGTGGACGGGCTCCGTGCTGGTATAGCTCGACGACGCGACATACTGGCCCAGGGCCTGGGTGAGGAGCTGCACGTCTGAGTTCCACCGCGCGTGCGTAATCTCGACGCTGTTGCGAAACGCGAGGTTCTTCAGGTTGTCCGGAAGCTGATCCGGCGCGGGCATCTTCGCCTCGTGGACGAGCACCGGGATAACTGCGATGTCGCGAGCGAGGGCTGAGCCGATTTCTAGACGGACGAAATCGTTGGGATCGTCGAGCCGCCGCGTACCGGAGCTGTTTGCAATCGTGGCCCAGTTAGGTCCGATCATTGCGAGCAGAACGCCGCAGGTGGCGACATTGTCGTCAATCGCTTTGCGGAAATCGATCCCGGGGTTGATTCCGGCCACATCCATGAAGACCGAATTGTCTCCATAGGCCCGCACCAGGTCGTCGAACAGGCGCCCGGCTTCGCCTTCTGTGTCGTCCCGGCGATAGCTGATAAAGATCGCGCGTCCCATAAATCCCCCCGGCATGCAGCCGTTGCCAGAATAGGCGCAAGCGGCAAATTGGGCAACATGGAGGAGTGATGGCGTGCGCGATGAGGCAGGCTCCCCGCAGACGGATTTGACCGAAACATCCGCACGATGACAAGATGGGCTTCCGCGAAGTCACGAGGTTCAGCAGGGAGGGTGCGCAGATGGGGGTCAACAATCTCACCTATGGCGCGGACGGACTTGCTCTGACGGAACAGTTCGAGGGATGCGAACTGACGGCCTACCAGGATGTCAAAGGGGTGTGGACGATCGGGGTTGGCCACACCGGCGCGGACGTTGTTCCGGGGCTGACCATCACGCAGGCGCAGGCGCAGGCCTTGTTGGCCAATGACGTAAGCAGCGCGGTGGCCTGTGTGAACAACGTGGTTGCGGTTCCCTTGAGCCAGCAACAATTCGACGCGCTGGTGGATTTTGTATTCAACGTCGGTGCGGGTGCTTTTGAGACCTCAACGCTGTTGAAAAATCTGAATGCGGGCGACTTTGCTGGCACCGCCGCGCAGTTTGATGTGTGGGATCACGCCGGTCCGGTGGTGGTTCCTGGATTGCTGCGCCGCCGCCAGGCAGAGACTGCGCTGTTCAACTCGGGCCCATCCGGCCCGCAGAACACATAAACCTGGCGCGTCAAGCCGGGATTCAGAGCGGCGACTGTATATTTGCAGGCAGACCACCGAGGAGATCCTGGTATGCCCGGAACGACGGAGCCCCTGACCAGCAACGATCCGATCTTTGCGCGGCTCGAGGACCAGATTGACTGGTACGACCGCAAGAGCCGTTCGGCACAGCGGATTTTTAAACGAATGAAGATCGTGGAGATCCTGGCCGCGGCTTTGATCCCGTTCCTCGCCGCTCTGCCCTTTCCTAACGACAAGCTGATCACCGCGGGGCTCGGGGTTCTGATCACAGTTCTGGAAGGCATCCTGCACCTGAACCAGTATCAGCAGCTCTGGAATACCTATCGATCTACATGCGAGGCGCTCAAGCATGAGAAATACACCTATCTGGGCAATGCGGGACCGTACGCCGGAGTAGCCGATCCGCGCGCGATGCTCGCCGAACGCGTCGAGTCGCTGGTCTCGCAGGAGCACGCGCAGTGGAGCTCATTCCAGCAACAGGCAGGGAAGGCGTCGAACACCAATGAGATGTAAGAGACGGCTGCGGATCGGCGTGACACTGTTTGCGGGTCCGCTGCTCCTGATGGCCGGATGCAAGACGTCCGCCGATGCAGCGGCTGCGGCGACCCAGATGGCGACGACTGCGAAATCGCTGTGCGACTATTACACGGCCTTGAAGACGATCCTCGATAATACCGACCAGCTATACCTGCTCAATGCACAGCTCTATGCGAAACCCTATCCCGCTGAGAATCGCCGGCAAGTGAAGGACACGGAGGCGGAGCTGGAGAAACGAGCCGAGTTAGCATCGGATTTCTCCACGTTGTCGGCCGAGTTCGGCAAGCTGACCGGCTCGACGGCTCCCGCCGATGTGGCAACCTCAGCGTCGAAGCTGGAAGGGGAGGTCGATACGCTCGCATCCATCAAAGCCTCTTCGGTGGAGCAGGCCGCCCTGAAGACGGCGTTCCAGCTGCTCACAACCGCCATCAAGGAGCACAAAGAAAGAGAAGCAGCGAAGGCCATGGACGACGCCACCAGGGGCCTGAGCGACCTGTTTGCGAAGGAGACCGACGTCTGGAATTCGACCGAGGTTGTCTATTCCTCTATAGGGAGCACTTTGGCAGGAAACCTTGTCGACGGAAATGCCACCGACAACAGCGCACTTCTCAAAGTGGCGCTCGATCCTTTTGGGCTCTCTCCGGTAACCGCTTCCGCAGATTTGAATGCGCAACTGGCTCCCCTGGCAAAGCAGCAGATCGCGACGAAGAAAGCCGATATGGACAGTGCCTATGAGAAGGCTACCGATGCGATGACCAAATCACTCCAGGAAATGTCGCAGCGCATACACACAGTTGCCGAGGATAAGCCGATGGCATACCGTTCAGCTCCGCTCAGTGTTTCCACTGTGGAAGCGTGGGCTTCGCAGATCATGTCGACAGGCTCGACGACATCGGCCACACCAGCGTCTAAGCCAGCTAAGTGAGAAGGACAGCATATGGCGAATGCACTAACTGACGTTCAAAATACGTTCCTCTCGCTCGATAACCAGTACAACATGCTCCGGGCAGCCTGCAAAACAGACCAGGATCGGGCCAATCTCGCTGCGAAATATACGGACGCACAGAAGAATTATCAGACCACCCTCAATAAAACATTGGAAGATGACGATGTGCAAGTCGCGGCTCTGAGCAAGGCACTGAAGGCTGCCAACTCCGTCGTCGATCAGGCGACCAAAGAGATGGGTGACATGAGCAAGGTGCTCGACGGCATTACAACCGCAATCGATCTGGGATCGAAGCTGATCGCCTGCGCCTGAAGAGTAAGTCTACTTCTCCTGTTCCTCATAACAGGCGCGCCCGGGCACGCAGCGCGCCAGGTGAACATAATGATCGTCCGGCCCGGCGGGACTCATGGTTCGCAGACACCAGTAACTCGAGGCTGCGTGGATACCCGGCAGCCACGTTTCTGCATTCTGCGGCGTCGCTCCGTAGGGGTTCTTGGTGCGGAGGCACTGGCAGGGCTGGGTTGCATTCGTTGTACTCATGGTTGACCTCCGTTATCCCGCCGCGCTGGGATCGCGATCTCTTTGTCCGGCGGCGAGCAAAATAGTGCGATAAACCGCAACCGGGAAGAGATCGAGTTTGTAGGCGTTTCCGGAAAGTGGCTGTGCGCCTTCAACAGCGACCTTGCCCGCGGCGCGAGCGGTTTCTTGCGTGATGGGTTTGCCTGCGAGAGCAGCTTCCGCCTGGGGCGAGCGGCGCACGACCGGCGATGCAGCGCCCATGGTGATGACAGCGCGGCGGCAGACGTCGCCATCCATCTCGAGGACGACGCCGGCATCGGCGATGGCCCAGTCGAAGCTCTCCTTCTCACCGTATTTTTGATAAGCGGAACGCGTGCCGGGCGCAGGTTTCGGAATCACGATTGCGGTGAGCAGCTCGTCGGGCTCGATCACAGTGAACTTCGTCGGGTTTGCGTCGGGCACAACGTAGAGTTCCCGGATGCCAACCGTCCTCTTCCCGCGCTTCGCCGAACTCAACTCGACGCTCGCATTCAGACCCAGCAGCGCTACGGCGGCAGACGAGGGCGCCACGGAGGGACAAGTCGCGTACTCCATGATGGCGTGGTACTGATTGAGCCCATCGAAGGCGAAGCAGAGATCCTTGCCCTTACGGATGCACTGGAAGTCCGACGAGCGGTAGTACCAGCACTGCACGCGCTGCAGCAGATTGCCGCCGACCGTCGCCATGTTGCGAATGTGCGGCGTGGCAGCGTGGCCGCAGGCGTCGGCGAGGATCTGATACTGCGACTGGATGAGCGGATGGTCGCTGATCTCGGCGAGCGTGGTGAGCGGGCCGATCGTCAGCCCCTGCTCGGTCTCGCGAATGCCGTGCAGCCCGGAGATATTGCGGATGTTCACCAGCCGCGTCGGCTGCTCGATGCCGTCCTTCATGCGATCGAGCAGATCGACGCCGCCNNTTCATGCCAGCTCCTTTCCCTGCGCGGGCGCGCGCAGCGCAGCCAGGACCACGTCCGGGGTCATGGGAGTTCGTCGGACGCGGACTCCGATGGCGTTGTAAACAGCGTTGCCGATGGCCGCACCGATGGAGACGACCCCGGCGGCTTCGCCGATGCCCGAAGCGTCGGTGGAACTTTGTCCGATGTAGGCCTCGACCAGCCGCACATCGATGTCGGGAATCTCGCGCGAGCCGACGATCTTGTACTGCTCGAGATCGGGATTGACCATGAGCCCGTAGACCGGGTCGAGCAGGCGATTTTCCAGCAGCGTGTAGGAAATCCCCTGAATGATGCCGCCATTGATCTGGCTGATGACCTGCGTCGGATTCATGGGGCGGCCGCAGTCATGGACCGAGAGCACGCGGCGGACATGGATGCGTCCCAGTTCCGTATCGACCTCGACCTCGGCGACATCGACGCCGCCATAGGTGAGGTACTTCTTTGGGTCGTAGTCGGAGACACGCTTGGCCTGGACCGCGATTTGCGACGTGGTCATTTTGCCTGCCGCGCGCCGGAAGCTAACCGGTTCGAACTTGCCCGACCGGCTGCGAACCTCGCCGTCCACCAGCACTACGTCGTCCGACGTGGTGCCAAGGGCCGGGGCAATGTCCGCCAGAAACTTCTGCGAAGCCTGCCACGCTGCGTCGCGTACGGCCGGCGTAAGAGAAAGCGTGGTGACGCTGCCGCCGGAGTTGGGCCCTTCGGCGTAGTTGGTGTCGCCGATCTTGACCGCGATTTGCGAGGGCGGGACGCCGAACTGTTCGGCGAGAATCTGCGCCATGACGGTCTTGATGCCGGAGCCGATGTCCTGAACGCCGGACAACACTTCGAGCGACCCATCCTTGTGAATGCGCACCTCGGCAGAAGAGTTCATGCTGACAAAGCGGTACCACACAGACTGCGCCAGTCCGACGCCGCGTTTGATGGGACCCTGGTCCGCGCCCGCGACTTGATTGCGTGACTTCCAGATGTCGCTCTCGCGCACAATCTGGCGCTCGACGCGACGCACCGGGTGGGTGTCGGCCTTATCGCGCAGATCGATGGGTTCCATGCCGAGTTTGACCGCGAGATCGTCGATAGTCTGTTCCAGAGCGAAGGCGCCCTGCGGGTGACCTGGAGCGCGCATGGCAGACGCCGGACCTGCGTTGATGAAAACGTCGTTCTCCTCGGTGTGCAGAGACGCGGATTGGTAGAGGTTCGCGGCCGGCCCGGAGCATCCCGCGCCCGTACCGCATCCCGCGGTGCCGTAGGCGACCAGGTGGATGGCCGTGATGGTGCCGTCTTTCTTCGCTCCGATGCGCAGCGTCTGGTCGGAACTGGGGCGATTGCCGACGGAGAGATGCTCCTCTTCGCGATCGAGCATCAGCCGCACCGGTGCGCCTGTCTTCTTCGAGAGCGCCGCCGCCACTACGCCCGGGTTGCCCGCTCCGAATTTTGCGCCGAAACCTCCGCCCATGAACTCCGTGATGACACGCACTTGTGTCAGCGGAATCTTGAAGAAGCCAGCAAGCTCTTCGCGCACGCTGGCCGTGCCCTGGGTCGAAGCCCATACCGTCAGCAGCTCGGGCTTCCAGTCGGCGACGACGCCATGCGTTTCCAGCGCCGAGTGCGTCTGCACCTGGGTGACGTAATGTCCTTCAACAATGACGTCGGCATCTTTGAATCCCTGATCGGTCTCCCCGCGGCGATGGATCGACGGCCCGTGTATGTTGCCGGTTTGTTTGACGTTGCTGGGGCCGCCCCCGCCGCCGGCGCTGCCTTCCTCGTCCGCTGCACCTGGAAACACATCAGGAGCATCGGGGGCGCGCGCTTTGTCCAGGTCGACAACGAACGGGCTCGCGTCATAGCGAACTTTCACCAGCGCCGCCGCTTCCTCCGCCATCGCCGGCGTGGTCGCTGCCACGGCTGCCACAGGCTGTCCGGCATAGCGCACCACAGGATACTTCACCGGGTCCAGCGCGGGATCGCGCAGAACGGCGTTGCCGAGGACATGCTGGATCACGTGCACGCCACGGACGCCGGGACATCTCTCCGCCGCCGAAGTATCGATGGACACAATCTTCGCGTGGGGCACGGAGGCGTTCACGAATTTTGCGTAGAGCATGCCGGGCAGCTGGACGTCCGACGTGTAGCGCGCGCGCCCGGTAACTTTGGCCTGGCCGTCGTAGCGCTCGATCGACTGTCCGACATACTTCAAATCCTTATTAATCGGCCAGACTGGCGGCTCGGTCGTCGGCACTTCGCGCGATTCCTCGGTGAGCGTGTAGCCGGGGACGCCAATGGGCATCTGGACTGTCTTCTTCGTGGGCGCGGCAGCCTGCGCGACAAGCGCGTCGTCAATGGGCGGTTTCGTCATTGTGTTCCTCCGCTACGCGTTGCGCGTGGTTCCGGCCACATCCATTGTGGCGGCGAAGATTTTCGGATAGGTGCCGCAGCGGCAAAGATTGCCGGAAACGGCGTGGCGGATGTCGTGCTCCAAGGGATGCGGGTTGCGCTCCAGCAGCGCGGCGCAGCTCATCACCATGCCCGGGGTGCAGAACCCGCACTGCATGGCGTCGTGCTTTACGAAAGCCGCCTGCAGCGGATGCATCCTGTCCTCCGAGGAAATGCCCTCGATGGTGGTGACGTGGTGGCCGACAGCGTCGATGGCCAGGGTCATGCAGCTATTCACCGGCATCTTGTCCAGCCATACCGTGCAGCCGGAACAGACGCCGCGGTCGCAAACAATTTTGGTACCGGTCATGCCCAGTTGAATCCGCAGCGCCTCGGCCAGCGTGGTGCGCGGCTCGATCTCGACGGTGTGCTCGGTTCCATTGACATGCAGCCGAACCGGGGTCGGACCGGGGCCGAGTTCCGTCACCCCGCTTGTCGCCGCAGCCGCGGTTTCGCTGCTGAAGGCCTGAACGCCGTCCAGCAGGGCGGTTCCTGCAGCGGTCAGGCCCGCGCCCTTCAAAAAGCCACGGCGGGTGATACCACTTCGCGCGGAATCAGACAGCGTGGACGGCTCCGGATGTTCGTCTGGAGCCTGAGGATGGAACCCTTTGGGATCGGGCATGGGGCTGCTCCTGTGATCGGCGGGAGACACTCCGGCTTGCGAAGTGCCGATGGGACACTATAGCTCCAGCGGCGTTACGCCGTAAACCGTCCCGCCCCGCAGGTTCGCGGCCTGAAGCTGTAACCGGCCCCTCGACAGCGGCGTCTGGTCCCTGGTCACACGAAATCCGCATGTCGCTCCAGGGAGTACCGCGTCTTGTCCCAGGGGGTCGACCATTTGGCTGATAGGGCGAAGAAAGATCGTTTATGAGCTCGGAGCTTCCAGAGTTCTTTTTGCGATTCCGCTTGAACTTGTAACCGTCATACCCCAAAATGGATGACTCATCAGGCCTTTTCCGCAACTCGCCACAAATAAGCGAAATAAAACGTGCCGACCCACGCGGCACATGCAAGCCCCTTTTGGAGGAAATGTGACCAGACGCTGTGTAGTAGTTATTGTGTTCCTGTCTGCGCTGTTCCTTGCCGGAACCAGCTTCGCCCAGATTGCCACAACCTCACTGCGTGGGGTCGTGAAAGACCCGAGCGGCGCGGTCGTTCCCAACGCGAAAATTACCCTTACCAACGCGGCCACGGGCCAGGTTCTGAGCACTACCGCGAATGCGGCGGGCGAATACTCGTTCACCCAGATTCCGCCTGCGCACTACACGATCGACGTGACGGCGACGGGTTTCGGCGACCAGAAGAAGACTGCGGAGCTGCTGGTGGACCAGCCCGCCGCCATCGATTTCTCGATGACCGTGAAGTCGCTCGCTGAAGTCGTTAACGTCAGCGCCGAAGCGCAGACGCTCAACACCACCGATGCATCGCTTGGTGGCTCGATGGACAACGCCCTGATCCAGGCTCTGCCCAGCGAGACGCGCAATGTACCCGACTTGCTTTCGCTGGAACCCGGCGTACTGTATCTGCCCACGCTCGGCGCCTCCGAGGCCAATCCCGGCGGCGACAGCCGGAGCGGCGCGGTCAACGGCATTCGTTCCGACCAGGGCAACGTCACCATCGACGGTGTCGACGACAACGACCAGGTCTTCGGCTACGCCTTTACCGGCGTGCTGCGCGAAACCCAGGACTCGGTCGAGGAATTCCGCGTTGCCACCTCCAACACCAACTCCGACGAAGGCCGTTCCGCCGGCGCCCAGGTCAGCCTCATCACCAAGTCGGGGACCAACAAATTCCATGGCGCGGCCTACGAGTACAACCGTCCCACGTTCACCGTATCGAACAACTGGTTCGTGAAGCAGGCGCAGCTGAACAGCGGTTTGCCCAACGTCCCGCCCAAACTGATTCGTAACATCTTCGGCGGCGCGGTTGGCGGGCCGATTATCAAGGACAAGCTGTTCTTCTTCGGCAACTATGAAGGCAACCGCCAGGCGGAAGATCAGGTGGTTACACAGACCACGCCGACCGCCGCGTATCAGGCGGGGATCCTGAGCTATCCGGGCGGGACGCTGACCCCGGCTCAGGTGACGCAGCTGGATGCTCCCTGCGTCTCTGCCGGTGGCTGCGAAACAGCGCAATACGCGCCGGGGCCCGGTCCCAATCCCAACGCTCTTGCTTTCTTCAAGTCCATGCCCGCCGCCAATGGCTCAACGGAGGGCGACGGCCTCAATGAGGGGTCGTTTACCTTCGCCTCTCCCAATCCGATAACCCTGAACACCAGCATCGGCCGTATTGACTGGACGCCGACGGAAAAGCACCGCATTTTTGCGCGCGCCGGCCTGCAGAAGGACACCACCGGCTATGCTGAGCAATTTCCAGGCCAGCCTCCTTCACAAAACTTCGAAGACAACACCAAGGGAGTCATCGGCGGCGATACCTGGTCTCTTTCCCCCAACATGGTGAACGATATTCGCGCGGGCTATGTCCGCCAGGGCAACAGCCTTCGCGGTCTCGGCACCAGCGACTTCGTAGACTTCCGCTTCCTGTCCACTCCCACTGCGGAAACCCGCACCCTGACCCAGTCGGTTCCCGTCACCAATATCATCGATAACTTCAGCTGGACTAAGGGCAAGCACAGCATTCAAGTGGGTGGTAACTGGCGTCTCGTCCATCAAAACCGCTCTTCCGACAACAACTCGTACAGCGGCGGCAGCACCAACCCTTACTGGCTCGGCGGCAGCCCGCCCGATCCGACGACCATCGGCGCCCCCGCGGTACCCGGCGGATTTACCAACTCTTACGTGATTGCCTATGCAAACCTCGTGGGCACCGTTCCTTACGTGGGCGACCAGTTTAACTACAAGGTCACCAGCCCAACTCAGGCATCGCTGCTGGGCGACGGCGCCCCCATCAGCCGTCACTTCAGCGCCGACGAGTACGAGTACTACCTGCAGGATGCCTGGAGGCCGACACCCAAACTGATCCTCACCTTCGGCATTCGCCAGAGCCTTCTGCAGACCCCCTGGGAGACCAGTGGCCAGCAGGTGGCTCCCACCATCGACACGCACACATGGTTTGAGCAGCGCGAAACTGCAGCGCTGCAGGGGCAGGTCTATGAGCCAAGCCTATCTTTCGCTCCTACCGGTCCCTTCTACGGCAAACCTGGCTTCTGGCCAAAGGCCAAGAACAACGTAGCACCCCGTTTTGCTCTGGCCTACTCCCTCAACGACAAGACATCCATCCGTCTTGGCGCCGGAATCTACTATGACCACTACGGCGAATCCCTGGTAAACGCCTTCGATCAGCACGGCGCCTACGGCATCAGCAGTTCCATTGGCAATCCGGCCGGAGTTTATAACTCGGAAAACTCACCGCGCTTCGTCAATCGCACCACGTTGCCTTTCAGCAACGGCACGCCGCCGCAAACCGCTACGTTCCCCTATGCCCCGCCGAGCGGTCTCTCTGGTTTCTCCATTACCTGGGGTCTGGACAGCAAACTGAAGACACCTTATACCGAGGCCTTCAACCTCTCTGTGCAGCATCAGTTTCCCAAAGGCTGGACACTGGAAGCTGACTACGTCGGCAACATGGGACGGCACCTGATCCAGAGCCTGGACCTTGCCGAGCCGCCGGACTATGTTGATCCAGGCGGTGGCGGCGACTACTACACCGCCGGTACACAACTCTCGCGTCTGGTCGACCAGAACGGCGGCGACAACACGGCTTCGGTTCCGGCCATCAAGTACTTCGAAGATGTCTTTCCCTGGATGGCCGGCTTCGACTACGCCGGTGAAAGCGCGACGCAGGCGATCTACATGAATGAATGGGCTCCGTATCGCGCCAATCTGGGAGCTACCACCGCCCTTTCCGATCTGGATTTCTACGGCCCTCTCATCGGCTTCTATCCGGCGCCCGCCAACTACCAGCCGCATTTCTGGCAGGGCCAATTCTCTTCGCTCTACGCCCTGTCGACTATCGGCATGAGCTACTACAACGCTGCCCAGGTGGTTCTGCGTCATCCCAGCGCCCACGGTCTGCAGTTGGACGTCGCCTGGACCCTCTCCAAGTCCCTTGACTACGGGTCGGACGCCGAGCGCAGCACCGAGTTCGGCACCAGCGGCTCCGGTGGCTCCTTCAGCGACATCCTCAACACCTGGCGCCCCTACCTGAACAAGGGTGTCTCCGACTTTGACACCCATCAGCTGCTGACCGTCGATGCGGTTTATCAGCTTCCGTTCGGCAGAGGCAAACAGATGCTGAGCGGCGCCAACGGCTTCGCGAACGCATTGGTTGGCGGCTGGGCGCTCTCCGGCATCAACCGCACGACCACCGGCCTGCCTTTCTCGCTCTTTGAGCCGGGCTGGACGACCGACTGGCAGATTGAAAGCTACGCCGTCACCACTGCTCCCATCAAGATGAATCGGCACTTCGACTGCAACGGCGACCCGGAGTTCTTTGCCAATGCCGGTACTACCTGCAATCCTGCGGGCAGCGGCATCAACGGTGGCATCAACACCGGATCGCCCGTACGCCTGCCTTATCCGGGTGAAGCCGGGGAGCGCAACAACTTCCGGGGCGATGGCTTCTTCGACATCGACACCGGCCTCAATAAATCCTGGCAGATTCGCGAATATGGTTCGCTCAAGTTTGCCTGGGAAACCTACAACACCACCAACACGGTGCGCTTCGATCCAGCTTCCATTGGCAGTCAATTGACGTCGGGGAACCTGGGCGTCGCCGGCAACCTCCTCGTGGCGCCGCGTCGCATGCAGTTCTCGCTGCGGTACGACTTCTGACCCCGCTGCAAGCCGAGCGCCGGGGATTTGTCCCCGGCGCTTTTTGTTGCGCCTCGAATTGTGATTACACTACTCGTTCACTGAAGAAGACCAGGCCGGATGGGTGCGAAAACTGCGTTCGTCCTGAAAGCTCAGAAAGGGAACCATGCACTCATCGAGCATGCGCCGGCTAATTCTCACTTCCGCGACGATCCTCATCGCCCTGGCCGCGCAGGCCCAGGCGCCCACGCCGGCCTCGGTGCTCGGGCATACGCCCGGTGACGACTACTACCTGGCGAACTACGAAGATGCGATTCGTTACTTCCACGAACTGGCCGCGCACTCCGACCGCGTGAAGA
>PMAD01000258.1:0-129 GCA_003152415.1 Acidobacterium sp. | reverse complement strand
TGGACGAATATAAGGCGACTGCCCGGCAACTGGCGACGGCGCAGGGGTTGGATGACGCGCAGGCCCTGCAACTGGCGCGCAGTGCGAAGGTCATCGTGCATATCGATGGCGGCCTGCACTCCAGCGAAG
>PMAD01000162.1:12149-12312 GCA_003152415.1 Acidobacterium sp. | reverse complement strand
GCATGATGAGAAGCCGTCTCTCTACAACGATCGCAGTAGTCGCAGCGCTGGCCCTCATGGCGCCTGCCCGTCCCCAGGATCAGAACCCGTCAACGGCGCAGGACTCTTCGCAGAGCTCCACCTTTACCCTCAAGGTCAACAGCGATCTGGTCCTCACCAACGT
>PMAD01000162.1:0-12056 GCA_003152415.1 Acidobacterium sp. | reverse complement strand
ACTACATCAACAAGCAGATGCATCCGGCGGATCTCGTCGCTATGGTATCGCTCGACACCACCCTCTCGCTCGATCAGGACTTCACCGCCAGCAAGGATCTTCTGCTGAAAGCCGTGAACGCCTACGGCGGCACGCAGGGTTCGGGGTTTGCCGCGGGCGCCACCAGCACCAGCAACCAGGTGGAAGACGCCAGCTCCTTTACCCCCGACGAGTCCGAGTACAACGACATCAACACCGACCGCGAGCTCTTCGCCATCGAAGACATTTCGAAGTCCCTGGCCTACCTCAACGAGAAAAAATCGCTGTTGTATTTCTCCGGCGGCATCCAGCGGGACGGCATCGAGAACCAGGCTTCGCTGCATGCGGCCATCAACGCCTCGGTGCGCGCCAATATTTCGATCTACAGCGTCGACGCGCGCGGCCTCCAGGCCATCTCGCCTCTCGGCGATGCAACCACCGGCAACCTGCGCGGCGCGAATTCCTTCAATGGCGCGGCCCTGCAGAATAATCTCGACTCCAACTTCAACACCCAGGAAGTCATGGCGACGCTGTCGTCCGATACAGGCGGCAAGGCCTTCTTCGACTCCAACGATTTCTCTCCCGCCTTCGACCGCATTCAGAAGGACACCTCGGCCTACTACGTCATCGGCTACCACTCCACCGACCTGCGCCGCGATGGCCGCTACCGCCGACTCTCCGTCAAAATCAATCGCGGCGACGTGAAGGTTGAATACCGCCCGGGCTACTACGCGCCCGCCGACTACCAGCACGCCACCAAAGACGAGCGCGAACGCCAACTCGAAGAAGAGCTGGCCAGCGATCTGCCCTCGACCGATATGACGGTCTATATGCAGGCGCTCTACTTCCGCACCGGCGACAACCGCTTCTTCGTGCCGATTTCGCTGGTCGTGCCCGGCTCGCAGATTCCCTTCGTGAAAGGCGGCGACCGCGACAAGGCCACTCTCGACATCATCGGCCAGGTGCGCGACACCGCCGGTCACGACATCGGCGACATCCGCGACACCGTCAAGCTCGCTGTCGATGAGTCACAGCAGGTACGGCAGAAAAACGTGCAGTACACCACCGGCTTCAATCTGCCCGTCGGCAAATATCACGTGAAGTTTGTCGTCCGCGAGAACGAAACCGGCCGCATGGGATCCTTCGAAACCGACCTCACCGTCCCCGACCTTAAAAAGGTGCCGCTCAAGATGAGCTCCGTCCTCCTCGCCAGCCAGCGCATGCCCGCCAACAAGAAACAGCTGGACAGCCCTCTGGTCCGCGATGGACAGCAGCTCGTGCCCAACCTGCCGCACGTCTTCCGCCAGGATCAGCATATGTATCTGCTCTACGAGGTCTACGATCCGGCGCACGCCACCGGCGCTCAGGCCACCGGCGCGACAACCGCTCCGGGCGCGACGCCAGCGCCGAAGCCCGACAAGAATGCCCCTCAACCCGTGCGCGTAATGACCAGCATCGAGTTTCTCTCCGGGTCGGCGAAGGCCTTTGAGACGCCGTTGATCCAGGCGACCCAGCTCAACGAACCGGCCCGCGACGCGGTCGCGTTCCAGTTCGACGTGCCTCTCGACAGCCTGAAACCTGGAACCTACATTTGCCAGATCAACGTCATCGACGACGCCGGCGGCACGTTCACCTTCCCGCGCACCGCGGTGCTCATCCGCCCCGCTCCCTCGGCGACCCCCGCGCCCGCAACACCCGCGTCTTCCGGAGCCAGCGGCAAATAATTCTCGTTTGCATTGCTGATTCCCGCGTCGCAACGCGGCGTTACTCGCCTCGATGAACCCTCTGTGACACGTATCTGTTTCGTACCTCCTTATCCACTGATTTCTTGCTGCGCGGCCTTGCTCACCTCATAGCAGCCTGGGATAATCATGGAGAACAACGGTGTTCGCAAAAACGCCAGAGTGAATCGATATAGCCGCCAGGATGTACTTCGCATACTGCGCATCTCCTCCCGGCAACTAAGCGCGTGGGAGAGGGCCGGACTCATCGTCGCCGCCTCCGACTACGGCTTCAAGGACCTGGTTCAACTCAGAAAACTCAGCGAGCTGCGCGCCCAGCGGATTTCCGCCTCGAGCATCAGCGCGAGCGTACGCGCGATGAAGGCGGTTTCCGGAATTCCCAATCCGCTGCTCGAAGCCAGCGTTGCTCTGCACGGTCCGCGTCTCGTGTTCCGTCACTCCGGCGCGACCATGGATCCCATCGCGGGTCAGTTCGAGTTCGACTTCGAAGGCGGTGGTGCGCGCCTCGAAATTGTGGATGATGGGGCCGTCTCCGAAACGCAGCGCCAAAACAAAATCAACGTCCTGTTCTTTGAAGGCGTGCGTTGCGAGGAGCAGGGCAAGGTCGCCGAAGCCGCGGCTCTCTACGAAGAAACGCTCTCGCTCGGCGAGCATGCGCCCGCCGCGATCAACCTCGGCACCATCCTCTATAACCAGCGCCAGTTCGAGCGCGCGGAGCAGTTCTACCGCCGCGCCACCATCGCCAATCCCGATTACGCGCTGGCGTTTTTCGATCTGGGCAATGCGCTCGACGAGCTGCAGCGGCTGCCCGAGGCCGTGGAGGCGTACAAGGCTGCCATTCGCCTCTCGCCCGGCTACGCCGACGCGCATTACAACCTGGCCCTCGCCTGGGAACGCAGCAACGAGCGCCGCCGCGCCCTGCGCCACTGGCTTTCCTACGTCAAGCTTGATCCCGTCGGCCCCTGGTCGAATCACGCGCGCCTGCAGGTGCGCAAGATTCTCGACCGCGAAGAGCTCTCCATCGTGTGGCGCAGGCCCAGGACCGGGCTCGTCCCCAAATAGCTACCGGCTACCGGCTACCGGCTGCTTTACGTCAAAGCTCTTCACCGCGATCGCGTTGGGATGCTTCCCCGCCGACAACACCGTGAACAGCGACCCCGTAATGGGTTCCCCGTGCGGCCTATAGCTGATGGTCCGCAAGACGGACACATCGCCCGAGAGCTTGTCCACCGCCAGCAGCAAAAACCCATTGTCTGAGAGCGCCAGCGGCCCCGGCCCATCGCCCACTCCGATCCCCGCGTTGATCAGCGCGCCGTCGTCGATCGAATATGCCGCCACCGTGTTCGCGCCGTAGTTGCTCACCCACAGCGTCGAATTGTCGGCGCTCACGATTCCGCCCATCGGATTCGCGCCCACCACATACGCACCGCCAACCTCATTCGCCCCCGTTGCGATCTCCGAAATTGTGTCGCCGCCAAAATTCGCCACAAAAATCTCGCCACCGTCGGGCTTCAGCGCCAGATGCACCGGCGACGGGCCCACATCGAGAAACGCCAGCAGGCGATCGGTGCGGTCTTCAGGATTCTGGCTGATCGGCCGCGCCAGGCCCACCGCCATTACCTGGTGTCCGCCGGTGCACGCTACGAAAGCCTTCGATGAATCGGGCAGGATCACGGCATCCGAAGCCTGAGGGCATCCGCTGAGCACAGTCCGCACGCGCAGTTCCTGCGCGTCGATCACGCTCACGCTGCCGCCGTCGCGGTTCGTCACGACCAGCGTCCGGCCGTCCGGCGAGACGCGCACCACTGCGGGCGATTCGCCTACGCCAATGGCCGCAATCTCGCGCCGCTGCCTCAAATCGAGCACCGAGACGTTGTTCGATCCCGAGTTGGCGACATAGCCGCGCTGGCCGAGACTGTCCACGCTCACCGACGACGGCTCGTGGTGAACCGGAATCGTCGCTGCCACCCGATTGGTCACCGCGTCGATCACGCTTACCGACGCGCTCCCCGAATTGACCACGTAGACCTCGTTCCGCGTCGGGCTCACCGCGATTTCCGTGGGATCGTCACCCACCGGAATGGTTGCGGCCGTCTGCATGTGGACGAGGTCGAAGACGGTCACAGAATTCCCGCCGCCGTTCGTCACCCAGGCGTATTCACGAAAATCGGAAGGGTATTGCGGAAAATGCTTGCGCCGGCATCCACTCACCAGCGGGAGCAGCACCAGCGGCAACAGCACGCACGCCTGAATCAGGCGGCGAGGGCATGAACGGCGAGTTGATCCCAGCGATTGCACGGTCGGGTTCAGAATACGCGGGGATCTTTCCCGGGAGAAATACCGCAGCTTGCAGGTCCTGGGGAAGGGAATTGCCTTATCGCGCCGTCACGACGCCCGCGCTTTCCTCGACATGAATGCCGCGAGGAACGCTCCGATGCAGCACCGTCGCGATNNAGAGCCTTGTCCGGATGGTCGTGCACTTCGACGATCAGCCCGTCGGCGCCCACCGCGATCGCCGCGCGCGACAGCGGCAGCACCTTGGCGCGCTGGCCCGTACCGTGGCTCGGATCCACCAGGATCGGCAAATGGCTCAGCCTCTGCACCGCGGGCACAATGCTCAGGTCGAGAGTATTGCGCGTGTGATCCGCGAACGTCCGCACCCCGCGCTCGCACAGGATCACCTCGTAGTTGCCCTCGCTCATGATGTATTCGGCGGCCATCAGGAACTCGTCCAGCGTCGCCGCCAGGCCGCGCTTCAGCAGAACGGGTTTCCGCTTGCGCCCCGCCGCTTTCAGCAACGAAAAATTCTGCATGTTGCGCGCGCCAATCTGGATCACGTCGGCGTATTCAGCCACCAGCTCCAGAGCGTCGTGGTCGATCGCCTCCGTCACGATACGCAGCCCGAAGCGCTCCCGAATCTCCGCCATGATCTTCAGCGCTTCTTCGCCCAGTCCCTGAAACGCGTACGGCGAGGTCCGCGGCTTGTAAGCGCCGCCCCGGTAAAACTGCGCGCCAGCCGCCGCTACGTGTTCGGCAATCGCGAACGCCTGCTCCCGCGACTCAACCGAGCACGGTCCCGCGATCATCGCCACCTTCGCGCCGCCGATGGTCGCATCGGTCCCGGCGAAGCGGATGACGGTGTCCTCTTCCTTTACGTCGCGGCTTACAAGTTTGTAAGGTTTTGTGACCCGGATGACTTCCGCGACGCCGGGCAGCTCTTCGATGTTGCCGCGGTCGACCTCACCCTGGTTTCCGGTGATCCCGATGGCGGTGCGCTGCGCTCCTGGCATCGGATGGGCGCGGTACCCCAGCGCCTCGATATGGTCGCAGACCGCCTGGATTTCCTCCTGGGTCGCCTGCGCCTTCATCACGACAAGCATCGTGGTGTCCTCACTTTAGCTCAACCCTCAGTGTAGTCCAAGGGTGGCGGAAAGGCGAAGATTCGCTGCGGGAACCGCGTTACGAAGGGTGACGCTGGAGGTGACCAGCGGGGCGCGCTTACTCGTCCGAATGGAGGTCCCGGCCGCTGCGGGCCGCCACAACGGCCGGGGTCAGAACCATGGCAACAAATAAAACAGCAATCAAAATGTCTCGCATAGGGGCCGAAGCTTTCCCCCCGGCAGGGCACATTTCCGGAGAGGGGACCAGTATGCCTGCTGCTGTGCCCCAGCCGAATAGCACTTCGGCGTCCCGGCATGAAGCTGAAGTGGGACCACGTCCCCCGGAAGCCCGCCTCGATGCGGATTCAAAAAATCTTCCCCGGCCGCAACTTTGATTTCGCAGGGGGGTCCAATCTAACCGTGAGAGGTCCCGGCGGGCTTCTCACACAGCAACTCTCCTCGGACAACGAGGCCTCCCTCTAGCATTTCGGCCGGGCGGCCTCGTTGATTTTTCTTCACGCCGCCTTCTTCTTCACGTCCAGCCCCAGCTCCGAGCGAATCCACTGCCGTGTCTTCCGGAAAACATCCAGATAAGCCAGCAGCGCGAACGCCCCGCCCAGCGCCGTGTACGCCGCGCGCCGATGAACCACCGTCGCCGCAGGCAGCCCCGAGAGCGAAAGCAGAAAAACAATGTACGCGGTCAGATTCAGCGTGAACAGCGCATAGTTCACGTTCAGCAGCGAATACGACCACCACGCGAAGAACACCACCAGCGCCGCCAGCACCGCTGGCGAAGGATGCAGATGCGCCGCAATCAGCCCGGCAAGCCCGGCGCCCACAATCGTCCCCGCCACCCGCATCGCGCCGCGCGTCAACGTCTGCACCAGGTCCGGCCGCACCACCAGCAGCGTCGTCATCGGCACCCAGTACCCGCTCAGCTCCCCAGTGTGCCGGAAAAACTCCGTGGCCACCGTGATCACCAGCGCCATGCGCAGGCCATATACGCAAACCGGCGTCCGCAACGACAGGCAGCTGCGCGCATTGCCGAGGCTCTCCAGCAACCCCGGCCCCGCTTCCTCATCCGCATCCTTGCTGTGGCGCCTCCACGGCCATCGCAGCACGATCGCCGTCACCAGCGTCTGAAACAGCCCCCCGGCAAGAATCAGCGAACAGCGCGTCAATGCGGCGCGCGGGCTCGTGTGAAACGCCCCGCTGACCAGAAACCACACCGTCCACTGCTGTGCCACCCAGCTCGTGCCGCCTCGCATAACCGTGAGCAGCGCGTAGGTCGCCGCCCAAACAGCGGCCAGGACGACAAACAGGATGCGCTGGTGCCCGAGGATCATTCCCAGAAATGCCGCGGCCGTCATCCCCGCCGACGCCAGCAGCATCGGCACCAGGCGTGACCTGCGAATCCTGTGCAGCGAGCCCAGCCCCGCAGTGAAAGCCCCCGCCGCCGCCACCANNGGCGTCGATCGCCACGCGACCGCGGGGTCCCACTTCGCCCAGTCGAAGAGCAGCGTTTCCCGCAGAAGCGCAACCGGTTCAGGCGCAGTGCTCATGGCTCCTCGCGGTGAATGTGGTTTGGGGGGGCCCCGGGGTCCTGACGAATCTTACAGAGAGCCCGCTTCCTCGGTGGTACCCCTTCGAGACCCTGCAGAGTCACGGTTTTCCCTTGTTCACTCCTGAACAGAAATGCCCATAACCGGACAGCAGCAACTCCTCCGCTCCAGTTAAGGCCTGTATTTTCAGCCTTTTGCTTTCTCAGCAAGGGCACGACAATTGCACTCACACTGGGATTCTCCCATCAGGTTTCCCAGGATTCACCCGGAGCCCCAATGATTGGCTGGTTACAGGATATTCGCTACGCACTGCGGCAGTTGCGCAAGTCCCTCAGCTTTACCGTCACTGCGGTCGTGACCCTGGCGCTGGCCCTCGGGGCAAACGCCGTGGTTTTCAGCGTGATGAATGGGCTCGTGCTTCGCCCGCTGAATGTCCCCCAGGCGAGAAGCCTCTACGAAATCCAGCGCGGCGCGGAAATGTCGGCGAACCAGTCGTATCCTGACTTCCTCGATCTCCGCGAACGCAACCGCACCTTCGACGACCTCGCCGCCTACGGCATCACCCAGGTGGGGCTCGACACCGGCGAAGGCCCGTCCCCAACCTGGGGCGTCGAGGCCAGCGGAAATTATTTCGACGCGCTCAGCATCCAGCCCTATCTCGGCCGCTTTTTTCACGCTTCCGATGAACACGGCGCCAACAGCGCTCCTTACATCGTGCTCGGCTACGCGTATTGGCACAGCCAGTTTCACGACGATCCTGGCGTCCTCGGCCGCGTCATCCAGGTGAACAAGCATCCCTTCACCGTCCTGGGCGTGGCGCCGCCTTCGTTCCGCGGGACTCTGGTGTTCTTCTCTCCCAACTTCTTCGTCCCGCTCGTCGACCAGGAACAGGTGGAAGGGACCAACAACCTCAACAACCGTGGAAGCCGCGGGCCCTGGGTGATAGGCCACCTTAAATCCGGAGTCACTCCGGCGCAGGCCGTCGCCGACCTCAACTCCATCGGCGCGTATCTGGCAAAGAACTACCCCAAAGACGACGCCAAAATGACCTTCTCCCTCGCGCGCCCCGGTCTGCTTGGCGATCAGTTTGCCCGGCCCATCCAGGCTTTCCTCGCGGGATTGATGGCTCTCGCCGCTCTGATTCTGCTCGCCGCCTGCGCCAACCTGGGCAGTCTGTTCGCCGCCCGCGCCGCCGACCGTTCCCGCGAAATGGCTCTGCGTCTCGCGCTCGGCTCCAGCCGTAAGCGCATTTTGCGCGGGCTGTTCACTGAGGCGGTGCTCATTGCGCTCATCGGCGGCGGCGTCGGACTTTCCGCAAGCGTCGCCGGCCTGCGCTGGCTCCTCAACTGGCAGCCCTTTGGGAATTTCCCCGTGCGCACGCCCGTGAATCCCGACGCCTCGGTCTACATCGTCGCTCTGCTGCTCACCCTCCTCAGCGGATTCCTTCTCGGAGCGGTCCCCGTCCGCCAGGTCTTCCGGGCAAATCCCTGGGAAGTCGTGAAGTCAGGAACCACCGCCCGAGTCGGCCGCCGCCTGACCGCCCGCGACGTGTTGCTGGCGGTGCAAATCGCCATCTGCGCGGTGCTGGTCACCTCTTCTCTGGTTGCGGTCCGCGGCCTGTCGCGTTCCCTGCACGGTCATTACGGCTTTGAACCCCTGCACTCCATCCTGGTGGAAACCGACCTCTCCATGGCCGGGTACAGCGGCGATCGGGTGCCCATTATGCAGCAGCGCATCCTCGACACCGTGAAGGCCATCCCCGGCGTTCAGTCCGCGGGTGTCACCGATATGCTGCTCCTCAACGACACCAACGGCATCAGTGTCTTTTCGGATAAGACAACCGACCTGCGCGCCTCGAACGCCGCCGCCAGCGCCTATACCTACCACGTATCTCCTGAATACCTGCAGGCGGAAGGCACAGCTTTCCTCGCGGGCAGAAACTTCACACTGCACGACGACAAAACCTCGCCCCGTGTCGCCGTGGTGAATCGCGAATTCGCCCGCAGGATGTTCGGCTCGGTCGCCGCCGCCATGGGCGCCTGGTACAAGATGCCCGATGGAACGCGCGTGCAGGTGGTCGGCGTCGCCGAAGACGGAAAATACGCGACCCTCACCGAGGATCCGCACGCCGCCATGTTCCTGCCTCTGTTGCAATGGCCTTCGCAGTCGGCGTGGCTTGTCGTGCGCTCTCGCCGCGATCCGCAGCCGATGGGCCAGGCCATCCGCAACGCGCTGCAGCAGCTCGATCCAGGGCTGCCCGTTCAAATTGAGTCGCGCTACGATGAGATGGCCGCGGTCCTCTTCGGCCCCCGCATGGCGACCCTCGCCCTGGGAGTGCTCGGCGTGATGGGCGCCATGCTCTCCATCACCGGCATCTTTGGCATGGCAGCGTACTCCGTCAGCAAGCGCCTCCGCGAGCTGGGAATCCGCGTCGCTCTCGGCGCGCAGCGCAAAGAAGTGCTGCAGGCCGCGCTCGGGCGTGCCTTCAAATTGCTGGCCATCGGTTCGGCCGCGGGCCTTGTCCTCGGACTCCTGGCCACCCGGGTGCTCGCCAGTGTCGTCTATCAGGCGACGCCCCGCGATCCGCTGGTCCTGACTGGTGTCGTCGTGGCGATGGCCCTGGTGGGGCTCCTGGCCGCTTCGATTCCCGCCCGCCGCGCCCTCTCCATCGATCCCGTGATTCTGCTGCGCGACCAGTAAATCGCCTCCCAACTCAGGTCGCAGCCTCCGTCGGCGTCCCCGTCTTCAGCGTCTGAGGGCTTCAATGCGCAGCTGCATCGGCGTTGCTGTGCAGCGGCTGCAGATGGTCCAGCGGAGACTCTTTCCATTGCATGCTTGCGAGCCTTCTTCCCCCATCGCTACACTTCTCCGCATGAAAATGGCTTCCGCCCGCACGCTTTCCTTCCTTTTCTCGCTGCCGCTCGCTCTTTCCCTGCTTCCCGTCGACGCACACGCGCAGGACTGGGCCAAAGCTCGCCTGGAAGCTTCGCCTCGCCATCGCGAATATGTCACTCTCCAGCATGGATCGCGCAGCCTGCAGGCCCTGGTCGTCTACCCGGAGGTCAAAGACAAGGCATCCGTCGTTGTTCTCATCCACGAAATCTTCGGCCTCAGCGACTGGGCCAAAGAGATGGCCGACGAGCTGGCTGGAGAAGGCTTCATCGTCGTCGCTCCTGACCTTCTCAGCGGGGACGGTCCCGGCGGTGGCGGCTCCGATGCCTTCCCCAGTCAGGATGACCGCGTCAAAGCCGTCTCCGGACTCGATCCCGTCCGGGTGCTGGCCGATCTCGATGCCGCCGCCGACTACGGCAAGAAGCTGCCCGCCGCCAACGGCAAAGTCGCCGTCGCCGGATTCTGCTGGGGAGGATCCAAGTCCTTCGCGTTCGCCGCGCATCGCCCCGATCTCAGCGCCGCCTTCGTCTTCTACGGCACCGCGCCCGCCGACGTTACGCCCATCGTCGCTCCCGTTTACGGCTTCTATGCAGGCAACGATTCCCGGGTCGGCGCCACCATCCCCGCCACCACCGATGCGATGAAGGCCGCCGGCAAATTCTACGATCCGGTCACGTACGATGGCGCTGGTCACGGATTTATGCGTGCCGGAGAGGACCCTGGCAACACCGTCGCCGCCAACAAAACCGCGCGCGATCAGGCCTTCGCGCGCCTCGTGAAGCTTCTGCATGAGATGGGCCCTGCGAAGAACGCCGCCGCATCGAAGCTGTCCCCTGCCGAGCACGCTTCGGCATCAACTCCACTCTGTCACGATCCGGCCCGCTGAACCTACGGCCCGCACCTTTAATGCGCAGATGAATCGGCGTTGCTGTGCAGCGGCTGCAGATGGTCCAGCGGAACCTCGATCGTTCCCGCCCGCCCCGTGTTCCGGTCGTAAACGCCCACCTTGACCAGGCTCGCATTTTCCGGAGCGTCGACCTCCAGATGCCATGGCAGGCCGACCTTCTGTTCCGTTGCAAACGTGCTGCTGTCGAGATCCACCCGCACCGGTCCACCGGCCCAGTTGGCCGCTCGTCCGTCCGCTCCCCATACCACCAGATCCACGTCCAGCTGGGCGCGATAACGGTCCCCAACCGGTGTGAGGGGAAGCTCCGCCGACGGAATCAGCACGTCGACCTTGTAGCGCTTTACCGGCCCGCCGAGATGCGCATTGCCTCCCGCCGGCGCCGCGCCGGGATCCGGTTGGGGCATTTCCGGAGACACGCGCGCCACGAACACAATCTGCATCGCCTCCGGCGCTCCCTTCAGCAGCAGACGCAGCAGCGGATTCGTGTCCGGACTGGCCGCGGCCGAATTGACCGCGTAATAGCTGCGCCGGTAGCTCAGGCGAGCCTTCGGGTCCGTCACCTGCACCTCAATCCGCCGCAGTCCTTCCGTTTTTGAATCGCTGGGCGTGTAGCTGATCGTGTAGTAATGCTCGCCATCGGCCAGCGCGTGCCCCAGCGCCGCCGCCAGGTCGTTGTGGTTCTGGAGCGCTTCGCCGCCGGTTTGCTGTGCCATCTGCACCATGCTCTGGGAGCTGTCGATTCTCGACTGCTCCTGCATGGCCGACGCTTGCCGGGCGGGGCCAATGGCGGAATTGGATGCGTCCATGATGCTGTTCCCCTGGACGCCGCTTGCCGAAATCGGGTAAACAGAAATCCGCGCATCTGCCAGAAGGTCGGTCGTCCGTTTCATCTCGTCGAGCGTGACACCCCCGGATTGGCCCGCCCCGCTTTTCGCCTCCGGCGTAAACGCCACCGGAAACCTGTCCGCAAACCAGAGCAGGTTCTTGCGCCCAGGCAGCGGCGCGAGATACCGGGCGAGCGCCTGCAGGGCGATCAGCGTCAGCCCGCGTTGCTGGCCCAGTTGCTGGGCTTTCATCTCTTCCTGCCCGTTCGCAATCGAAGCGACAGAGCCAAGCGAGGGAAGTCCCGCGCCCATCATCTGCAGCATCTGGAGATTCGCCACATCGGCGGCATCGTCCTGGGTCTGCCGCGACAGGAACGCCGAGTCCGGCCACAGGAGGGCCTTGTTCCTGGTGAGAGCCTCCAGCAGAGCCTGCGAATCGGTGGTGAAGTCGTGGATCAGCCGCAGATGCGAGGTCAGCGAAAACACGGCCACCGGCGCGTTCAGATGCCCGTTTTTCAGGAACTGCTCGACCTGGTTGCTCATCCAGCTCCGGTCCGCCGGCGCCGTGTTCATCCCGTCCAGCAGCACCACGTTCATCGAATCACCCTGAGGCCGGGACGGGAGATTGGCGAAAGTGTCAGGCGGCATCTGCTGGATCGGCCGCTGCGGCAGCAGCCGCGGAGAGTGCTCCTCAAAGGAATCGATCTTCTGGGGCGCGCCGTTTTCGGCGA
>PMAD01000105.1 GCA_003152415.1 Acidobacterium sp. | reverse complement strand
ATGGTGCCTGCGCACCATGAGCCCCGCCGGCCCTGACGATCACTACGTGCATCTCGCGCGCTGCGTGCCAGGGCGCGCCTGTTATGAGGAGCGGGAGAAGTAACTCCGCCCTTCACATCTCATTCGGACTCGACGCCTTCCCTGACTGTTGCTGGAACGAGCTCCACTGCGCGTGCTCCTGCGAAACCAACGACTCTACACGTTCGGCGAGCAGCGCATGCGGATCGGGCACGCCTGCATAGGGTCCCGCATTGGCCAGATAAGTGTATTTCTCGTGCTTCAGCGCCTCGCAGGTGGATCGATAGGTGTTCCAGAGCTGCTGATACTGGTTCAGGTGCAGAACGCCCTCCAGAATCGTGATCAGCACACCCAGCCCCGCAGTCACCAGCCTGTCCGATTTGAAGGGCAGCGCTGCCAGAAATGGAATCATCGCAGCGGCCAGTATCTCCACAATCTTCATGCGCTTGAAAATCCGCTGCGCGGAGCGGCTCTTGCGGTCGTACCAGTCGATCTGATCCTCCAGCCGCGCATAGATCGGATCGGTGGTGGTCAGGGACTCCGCCGTTTCGGGCATAACCGGGTCTCCTCGTTCTTCTGCTTGCCACTATACAATCGGCGCTCTGAATTCGGGCCAGCCGCTGTTACGCGTTTTGAGTCCCCGAGCTTGTGTTGTTGAAGAGCGCGGCTTCCGCCTGGCGCCGGCGCAGCAATCCCGCCACCACCGCCCCTCCGGCGCGATCCCAAACTTCAAACTGAGCAGCCGCGGCAGCAAAGTTGCCGGCGTTCAACTCGTGCAGCAGCGTGGATCCCTCAAGTCTGCCCCGGCCCAGGTTGAACGCGAAATCCACCAGCGCGTCGAACTCCTCCTGGCTCAGCGCCACTGCAACCACATTGTTCACGAATGTGGCGGCGGTACGAATATCCATCGCCAGCAGATCCTGCGCCTCCTCGATTGTGATAGTTCTTCCCTTCACGACCTCCGGCCCGGTGTGGCCGTAACCGATGGTCCACACACCCACCTGATCCTGGTACGCCGTCAGCTTGCAGCCTTCAAACTGTTCTGTCATGGCGAGCCCTTTGCCGCCGTACGCGAGGTTGTTGACTCCCATCTGTGCATCCTCCCGCTGATCGCTCCATCTGTCTCTTTCGATCCGTTTCGCGGAGCCATCTTGTCATCGCGCGACTGCCCTGGTCAAATTTGCAACGGTATCCGCGGACGATGATTGCCCGTCCGCGCGGTTGCCCAAAATGCCCCTTGCGCCTATTCTGGCAACGGCTGAACAACGGCCGTTCTTCACCCTGGGGGATTCATGGGACGCGCAATCTTTATCAGCTATCGCCGTGACGACACGGAAGGCGAAGCGGGACGACTATTCGACGACCTCGTCCGCGCCTACGGCGATAACTCTGTCTTCATGGATGTCGCCGGGATCAACCCAGGCATGGATTTTCGCAAAGCGATTGACGATAACGTATCCTCCTGCGGCGTGCTCCTCGCGATGATCGGTCCCACCTGGGCCACCATCACCAACAGCTCCGGGGAGCGCCGCCTCGATGACGCCAACGATTTTGTGCGTCTCGAGATCGGCTCCGCCCTGGCCCGTGACATCGCCGTCATCCCGGTGCTGGTGCACGACGCCAAGATGCCCAGGCCCGAGCAGCTTCCGGAGAATCTCAAGAACCTCGCGTATCGCAACAGCGTGGAAATCACCCACGCGCGCTGGAACTCCGACGTGCAGCTCCTGACCCAGGCGTTAAGCCAGTATGTCGCCGCGACGAGTTCCACCGACAGGGAGCCGGTGCATGCCACGGTCTCCGTGCAGCTTCCCCCGCCACACTTGCCTGGGCCGCATCCGGCTGCTGCCAAATCGTCGAAGATGCCGCTGATGGTGGGCATCGGCGTTGTCGTTGTCCTGGCGATCGTTGGCGCTGTCTTCTATGCAATGCATGGTTCCGGAGGCAGCGCCGCCAGTCCAGCGCCGAATCAGTCTGCTCCGGCGGCCGCTGCAGGCACCCCCGTCCTGGCCAGCACCCTGCAGGGAAGATGGCAGAACTCGACGAACGTCGAATACAACGGGCTGGACGTTCTCGACATCACCGCATCGGGCAATCAGCTCTCGATCGAGGCTTGGGGAAACTGCCAGCCGAAGGACTGCGACTGGGGTGGGCAGACCACCAGCTTCGACGGACAGAAAGCTTCCGCGACCTGGAATTTCACCCAGCAGAAGAAAAGCGGCAAGGAAGAAAACCGCGTGGCAACCCTCACCATCACGCCGATCAATGGATCGCTGCAGGTAACCGTCGACAGCACCACGGCATCGAAGCCCGAATCCCAGCACCAGTTCACCTTTACGCACTCACAACAAACGTCACCGTAAATGCCGGCCGCTCGCTCGCATCCCCACCACTGAGCGCAGCGGCCCACCCTTCAAGCTGATGAAACATTCATTGACACGCGGGATGTGCTGCGCGAACTCTGTTCTCAATGCTATAAGGGTGCGATGTTGCCGCCTGTCTTCGCTGCCATTTCTTATTCCTGTTGAAAGAGGAAACCCATGAAGCTGCTGGCCAAATTCAATCTGATCCTGCTGGTCGTCTTCGGCGTTGGTGGGCTGATCATCTCGCAGCTGGCCCACTCATGGCTGCAGGACGACGCGAAACAAAAAGTAACGGACCAGGCAAAACTCATGCTGGCCAGCTCCAAATCCATCCGCGATTACGTCGGCGACCGTGTCTCCCCGATTCTGGTGCCCCTGGAACAAACCCGGTTTCTTCCGGAAAGCATTCCCTTCTTCGCCGCTAACTCTACGTTCAACTACCTGCGCAAAAGCTATCCAGACTATACCTATCTGGAAACTGCATTGAATCCCACCAATCCCGCCGATCGGCCCGCCGACTGGGAGAGGGACATTATCAATGAGCTGCGCGATCACCCCAGCGAAACGGAGCTCTCGAACGTGCGCCCCACGTCCATGGGCCCGTCGCTCTATATCGCCCATCCGATTCATGCTATGCGGGACTGCCTGCAGTGCCATGGCAGCCTGTCTGCGGCGCCGAAATCCATGCTCGATCTCTACGGCTCGGCCAACGGCTTCGGCTGGAAGCTGGGCGACGTCATCGGCGCGCAGATCGTCTCGATACCGATGTCCGTTCCTATTGAGGAAGCCAACCACGCATGGCTCCAGCTACTGCTCTTCCTGATCGGGGTGATGATCGTCGCCATCCTCGCTCTCGATGCCGCGGTCTACTGGTTTGTGATCCGGCCGCTCAAACTGGTTTCCGAGACCGCCGATCGCGTCAGCCGCGGCGAGAAAGATGTAAACCCGGTGCGGGTCACGAGCAAAGACGAGATCGCCACCGTCGCCTCGTCCTTCAACCGCATGCAGGTGAGCCTGGCGAAGGCTCTCAAGATGGTCGAAGAGGATTAACCAAACCGGGCTGCAGCTTTAACCTCGGCACGACTTCAGAAATCGCGCGCGGTCGCCTTCGTTCTCGATTTCGTTCGCCACTTTCTCGCAGAAGTCGTCCACAGACGAGGAACGCTTCGCTGCCCGCTTCACGACGACCTCGGCGATCGGTCCAATGTGCACGGCCAGTGCCCTCGTCACACGCTCCAAGGTTTGCGCGTCGATGGACGCGGCAGCTGCGGTCGCAGACGCGCTTCCCGTTGGCGTCGGCATGGCTTCCCTGCCCGGCTCGCCAGTCTTTTGTGCTCGATGCTCGCCACCCGGCTCGTCCATGTAGGGACGCAGCGCCCGAATCAGCACTTCTACATCCGACCTCCAGCGCGCGTGCGTCAGTTCCACAGCATTTCTGAAGGCCAGTTCCTTCAGATCGTCGGGCAACTCCTCCGGGGTTGGCATTTTCGCTCCGCGCACCAGCACGGGCACCACCGGAATATCACGCCGCAGCGCCGACGCCAGCTCGATCCGCACGAAATCGTTCGCGTCCTGCAGACGCCTGCGCCCCTGCGCGTCTTTGGTGCTCAGCCACTCCTGCCCGACCATCGCCAGCAGAACGCTGCACGACGACACACTCTCGTCGATCGCCTTGCGGAAATCGCGCCCCGGCTCGATCGCGGAGACGTCCATGAAGACGGTATTCTCTCCGAACTGCTTGGTCAGCTCATCAAAGAGACGCCCGGCCTCACCCTCGGAATCGTTCCTTCGATAATTGATGAAAACGGACCGCAGAACCTGCCTCCCGGGCGAGAAACGGACATGGTGTCGCAGGGTTCAGTTGCAGGAGAAGCAGACCGCGTCTGCTCTCCCGTGAAGAGCCGGACACCCCCGATCTCCTCTTCCGTATCATGGCACAGTGGCCGGTACGAATGATCTCCCCCGGTGCCACCTCAGTTATCTCTCTCTAAGCGCCTTGCTCGCCCGGCGCCGCGCCGCTTTTCCCCTTGCCCGCCCTGCTACCCTGAAAATATGGACGCATCCCCCGCCACGGGCATCGTCGCGCTGCATCCCCGCGGCATTCTCTTCGATATGGATGGCGTGCTGGTCAGCTCCATCGGCTCGGTCGAGCGCACGTGGGAGGCATGGGCGAAAGCGCGCGGCATCGATCCCGCGCTGGCCATCCGGACAGCACATGGCCGCCGCGCCATTGAATCCGTCCGCCTGCTGCGTCCGGACCTGAACGACATGGAAGAGCTCGCATGGCTCGAACGTATGGAGATCGCTGACAACGGTGGCCTGGCCATGCTGGCCGGGGTCGAACGCATCCTGGAGAATCTGCCGGAAAAATGCTGGACCGTCGTCACCTCCGCCACCGAGCGCCTCGCGCGCAGCCGCATGGAGTACGGCGGCATCCGCGTGCCAGCGCGCATCATCTCCGCCGACGTAGTCGCGCACGGCAAACCGAATCCAGAACCGTATCGCAAAGGCGCTGAATTGCTCGGTCAGTTTCCCGCAGAGTGTTTGGTCATCGAGGACTCGGCCTCTGGCGTGCAAGCCGGACACGCCGCCGGATGCAAAGTGCTGGCCACGCTCTACTCTCATTCTCCCGACAGCCTGGGCGACGCCGACTGGATCGTGCATTCTCTCAACGACGTTCATGTGCGGGTCACGGGCGATGCGCTCGAAGTGCGATTCACGCCAATCGAGCGCAAAGCCGCTGTCGCCACCTGCTGACACCGCGTAGAATTGCCCGGACCCCCATGGCCCTCTCTGTTCGAGTCGAATACGCGCACCAGCGAAAAATGCGCGCGCGCAACACTGCTCGCTATCGCGCTGCCCACTGGCCCATCTGGATCTGGGTCTTCTTTCTCGCGCCCGGCCCGCTCACCTTCGATCTTTTCGCACGCGGCGGTAGCAGGGGCAACCTCATCTGGCTGGGCACCGTGCTGCTGAGCACCGGCATCGCCGCGCTCTTTGGCCAGCTCCCCGGCGCCGAACCCGCGCCCTACATCCTCCGCTTTACTGAAGACCGCCCCAACCCGCGCTACCGCCGCATCTGCTACACCTTCGCCTGGAACGCGCTCCTCAATTTCGCGTTGCTCGACCTCGCCGGACTCGCGTGGGCCGCATGCACGGGGCAATGGCGAATGAAGCAGATCTACGCGCACGGTTACACGCCGCTGCTGATCGTCATTCTGCTGCTGGGCGCTCTGGGAATTCTGCCGCGCGTTCGCAGCTCCACTCAGGGCGAAGGCTCGGAGCGCCGCTACTTCTACGGAGCGGTCTGGGCCATCACGGCCGCGCAGTCCGTGCTGCTGATTCTCTGGAAGACGTTGCCCAAAAACCATGCCACTGACATCGTGAAGCTGGTTGTCTATTGCGTGGTGCTGATCGGCATGGGCGTTCTCGCCGCCTATGGAGTGCTGCCCCGCACGCGGCCCATCCTTCCCGGCGAGCTGATGGTCGCGGACTGATGGCGTTTATGCAATCTATCACGCCCGGTGGCGTTATCGCATGCGCCAGAGCTAGAGGTTTCCGCGCGCCGCCTGCTCACGCTCGATGGCTTCGAAGAGCGCCTTGAAATTCCCTTTGCCGAAGCTGCGGCTGCCCTTCCGCTGAATAATCTCGAAGAACAACGTCGGCCGGTCCTCGACGGGCTTGGTGAAGATCTGCAGCATGTAGCCTTCGTCGTCACGATCCACCAGGACGCCCAGCTTCTCCAGCTCCGCGAGCGGCTCGTCGATCTTCCCCACGCGCCCCTGCAGCTCCGTGTAATACGAGTGCGGCACGGTCAGGAACGCTACGCCCTGCGCCTGGAGCTTCGCCACTGTGCCCAGGATGTCGTCGGTCGCCATCGCGATATGCTGCACGCCCGGCCCGTGGTAGAACTCCAGATACTCCTCGATCTGTGACTTCTTCCGCCCTTCGGCCGGCTCGTTGATCGGGAACTTCACCCTCCCGTTGCCGTTGGCCATCACCTTCGACATCAGCGCCGAATATTCAGTCGAAATATCTTTATCGTCGAAGTGCTGGTACAGCGAGAATCCCATCGTGTGCGCATAGAATTCGACCCAGCGGTTCATCTCGTTCCAGCCCACGTTGCCCACCATGTGATCGATGTGCAGTAGCCCCGTGGGCCGCGCCAGTGGATCCTCCGGCATCGCGCGGTAGCCAGGCAGAAACGGCCCTTTGTAATCGCTCCGCTCCACAAAGGAGTGGATCGTGTCGCCGTACGCGGCAATTGAGGCGATCCTCACCACCCCCTCCGCGTCTTTCAGCTCGAACGGTTCGCGAATGCTGCGCGCCCCGCGCTTCGTCGTTTCTTTCCAGGCCTGGCGGGCGTCGTCCACCCACAAGGCCACATCGCGCACGCCGTCTCCATGTACGCGCACATGCTCTGCGATGTCCCCATCGGGACGCAGCGGTGTGGTCAGAACGAAACGAACCTTCCCTTGTTGCAGCACGTATGAGGCGCGGTCGCGAACGCCCGTTTCCGGCCCCGCATAGGCCACGAGCTTCAGCCCAAAGGCCAGCCTGTAAAAATACGCTGACTGGCGAGCGTTACCGACCCAAAACTCGACATGGTCGGTCCCATTCAGCGGCAAAAAGTCCTTTTGTATAGGGGTTTCCGATTGCACCAATGTGGACATAGCAGAACAGCTCCTGGGGATTGCAGTGCCATGCTTCCGGAACCTGCTCCGGAGCGCACGGCGAAGATTACGATATACCCCCGCAGAGAGGATTGGCCAGTGAGTAAAATGCAAATTCACACGCAACCAATGACCCAAAAGTAGCAACGACCGGCCTCCTCACCGAAGGGAGCCGGACCCCTGCCGTAGTAACCTGAACGCGCATAGCTTCTGTCAGGAGCGTAGTTCCGCAATGAAGGACCTTTGGCATCATCTGGCGCCCCTCGCCGGCACGTTTCACTACCTCTTTGCATTTCTTATCGGCGCTGCCGCCGTCGCCATCCGAAAATACGTGCAGCGCGTCCGTGAGAATCGTGCCGCCATGTGGCCCAGCGCCGACGGCCAGGTGCAAACGGCAACCATAAAAAAGCAGCAACAGGGCTGCTGGGTCGAAGTCTCCTACCGCTCCTACGCTCAGCAGGAATACCACTACGGCAAGTACCGTCGCCATTTCGCCCGTAAAGCCGCCGCCGAGGCCTTCGCTGAAGCCATCCGCGGCCGCAACGTCCAGGTGCGCTACCGTGACGACAAACCCAGCGAGTCGATTCTTCTGGAGCAGGACCTGCAAATGACCGGAGTGCTGCAAATGGGTTGAAAAGCAGCCCGGCGCACCCGAGCCGGAATCCGAATCCACTGAAGTGTAAAGAGACGATGCCCCACAAAGCCGCCAAACGCGCCAAAAAGTCTGCTTCACCGGCTGAAGAGGTCGACCAGCAACTGGCCCGCTATCGCGCCATGCGCGACTTCGCCATGACCGCGGAGCCCAGCGGCTCCTCCGGCACCAAAGCCAAAGCC
>PMAD01000249.1:7152-8563 GCA_003152415.1 Acidobacterium sp. | reverse complement strand
GCTGCGGCCACTTTGTCACCTTCTTCGAGGTTGAGCAGCTTGACGCCTTGCGTAGAGCGGCCGGCCGCGCGGACCGTAGTCGTGTCGATGCGGATGATCTTGCCGTACTGGCTGATGACGATCAGCTCGGAAGTCTCATCGACCAGCTGGATGCCGACCACTTTGCCGTTGCGCGCCGTGGTCTTGACGTTGATCACGCCTTTGCCGCCGCGAGACTGGAGTCGGTATTGCTCGACGTCGGTGCGTTTGCCGAAGCCGGCTTCGGTGACGCTGAGGATGCGGGCGACGTGGCCATTGGATTTTGCCGTGATCGCGAGGCCGACGACGTAGTCATTTTTGCCGATGTCGATGCCGCGCACGCCGTACGCGGGACGGCCCATGGAGCGGACGTCTTCTTCTCCGAAGCGGATGGCCATGCCGTCGTGCGTGGCGAGGAAGACGATCTGGTTGCCGTCGGTGACACGAACACCGATCAATTCGTCGTCTTCGTCGATGCCGATGGCGATGATGCCGCGGGCCATGACGTTGGAGAAGTCCCTGAGCGGGGTCTTTTTGACGGTGCCTTTGCGCGTTGCGAAGAAGATGTGCTTGCCTTCTTCTTCGAGGTTGCGCACGGGCAGGATGTTGCGGACGGTTTCGCCGGGCTGCAGGCTGAGCAGGCTGGCGATGGATTTGCCTTTGCCGGCTGCGCCGACGTCGGGAATCTCATAGACCTTGAGCCAGTAAACGCGGCCCTTGTTGGTGAAGCAGAGCAGGTAGGCGTGGGTGGAGTCGACGATGAGCTGCTGGACGAAGTCTTCTTCGCGCGTGCGCATGCCGAGACGGCCGGTGCCGCCACGACGCTGCTGGCGGTAGGTGGAGATGGGCGTGCGCTTGAGATAGCCGGAGTGCGAGACGGTGACCGCGACCTGCTCGTCGGCGATGAGGTCTTCGAGCTGGAGCTCGGCGGTCTCGTCGACGATCTGGGTGCGGCGCTCGTCGCCGTAATCCTTGCGGATGGCTTCGAGCTCCTTCACGATGACGGCGCGCAGCTTTTTCTCCGAGGCGAGGATGGATTCGTACTCGGCGATGTTGTCGCGGACTTCGCGCAGCTCGTTCTGCAGCTCGTCAATGGAAAGCTGGGTGAGGCGATAGAGCTGGAGTTCGAGGATGGCGTCGATCTGGCGGTAGCTGAGGGTGAGTGTGGCGGAGATCAGCGTGGCGGCATCGATCGCGTATTTGGCGGGATCGAGCTTGACGCCGGTGAGGGCCTGATCGCGGACGGTGATCCTTCTGCCGGAGAAGAACTGGAAGAGGTTTTCACGGGCGTCGGCGCGGGAGGAGGATCCGCGGATGATTTTGATGACGTTGTCGAGGTGGTCGAGCGCGATCTGATAGCCGAGCAGGATGTGCTCGCGCTCGCGGGCCTTGC
>PMAD01000249.1:5187-7085 GCA_003152415.1 Acidobacterium sp. | reverse complement strand
TGCGCATGCCGTCGCGGTCGCTCTCGTCGCGAACATCGGAAATGTCGTCGATGACTTTTTCGTTGACGAGCTCGGCGATGCGTTTGATGAGGACGTTTTTGTTGACCTGGTAGGGAATCTCGCTGACGATGATCGACTGGCGACCCTGGTTGAGGTTCTCGGTGGCGCACTTGGCGCGCACCAGGAAGCGGCCGCGGCCGGTTTGGTAGGCCTGTCGAATGCCGGTCTTCCCATAGATGAATCCGCCAGTGGGGAAGTCGGGACCATGCACGTGCTTGAGGACTTCGTCCAGGCCGGCGTGCGGGTTGTTGACCATTTCGATGGCGGCGTTAATGACTTCAGTGAGATTGTGCGGCGGGATGTTGGTCGCCATGCCGACCGCAATGCCGTTGGAGCCGTTCACGATGAGGTTGGGAATCCGCGTAGGCAGGACATAGGGCTCGAAGGTGGACTCGTCGTAGTTGGGGACGAGGTCGACGGTTTCCATCTCGATGTCGGCGAGCAGTTCGCCGCTGATCTTTTCGAGGCGGCACTCGGTGTACCGCATGGCCGCGGGCGGATCGCCGTCGACGGAGCCGAAGTTCCCCTGGCCGTCGACGAGGGGATAACGCATGCTGAAGGGCTGCGCCATGCGGACGAGCGCGTCGTAAATGGCGGAATCGCCGTGAGGGTGGTAAACGCCCATGGCCTGGCCGACGACCTTCGCGCATTTGGTGTACCTCTTGTTCGACTGCAGACCCATCTCGTGCATGGTGTAAAGAATGCGGCGATGCACGGGCTTGAGGCCGTCGCGGGCATCGGGGAGCGCGCGCCCGATGATGACGGACATGGAGTAGTCGAGATACGAGCGGCGCATCTCGTCTTCAATGTTGATGGGGATGAGATTCGCGGCACCAGGGCCGGTTGGACCACCGCCGTTGGGGCCGTCGGCGCCTGGAAGGGGAAGCTGGGGGTTCTGATCGTCTGCCATAGTCTTTGTTGTGGGCCGGGGGTTGCGCCAGGAGGGTTCGGTTCAAGAGGCGCTACCGAGGGCTTATCTTTATGATACGGGAAGAGTTAGGAGCGCACAAGGCGGGTTAAGTGTTTGTATTCAGGAGGTTGCAGATGGCCGGTTTAGGGCACGGAAATTTGTGGAAAAGCAGGGCCCGTCCTGGGGGCAAAACGAGACGAATTTCAGCCCTCAAAACGGCTGGAGAAGGGGCGGTATAGTGAGACACAAGGTGCTCGATTCCTATGGCGAATGCTGCTGCCGGACCGCCGGCAACGCTGATTTACAACGACTGGTATCCGGCGATGCGCAGCGAGGCGCTCGTGGGGAAAAGCATGTCGACGGCGATGCTGATGGGGATTCCGCTGGTGCTGGGGCGTCGCGAGGATGGCCAGTTGTTTGCGATGCGCGATTTGTGCCCGCATCGCGGGATTCCGCTTTCGTGCGGGTGGTTCGACGGGAAAGCGCTGACGTGCAAGTACCATGGCTGGGTTTTCGAGCCGGTATCGGGCCAGTGCACGGAGATTCCGTCGCTGACGAAGGACGATCCGTTTCCGCGGAATCTGCATGGGATGGCGTATCCATGCGATGAACGCGATGGATATGCGTGGGTGTATGTGCCGGAAGCCGGTCGAGGACGGGTGAAGGCGGAAGATGCGGCGTTGTCTCCAGTGCCGGAGGCGCCGAAGTTTGGAGCGCGGTATCGCAGCGCGCATCTGACGGCCGATCTGCCGTGCAATGTGGATCACGGGATCATCGGGCTGATGGATCCGGCGCACGGACCGTTTGTGCATCAGGCGTGGTGGTGGCGGAAACAGGCGAGCATTCATGAGAAGGAGAAGAAGTTCGAGCCGATTGCGCAGGGGTTTCGCATGGCGACGCACGCGCCATCGGCGAACAGCGCGCCGTA
>PMAD01000249.1:0-5144 GCA_003152415.1 Acidobacterium sp. | reverse complement strand
GCGAGCGCGTGCCGGATCGATGTGTATGGGGCGTGGAACGTGCTGTACCACCTGCCGTTCATGACGTCGATCCTGCGGTTTTTTGGGAATATGTTTGTGCGGCAGGATCAGGTGACGATGATCCAGCAGGCAGAGGGTCTGAAGTACGACCCGGCGCTGATGCTGATCGACGACGCTGACAAGCCGGCGAAATGGTACTTCGCGCTGAAGCAGGCACGGCTGGATGCGGAGCGGACAGGCGAGCCGATGAAGCATCCGATGGATGGTCCGGTGACTTTGCGGTGGAGGAGCTGAGAGAAGCAGCTGGGAGCTGGGAGCAAAACGCGGTTAGCGAAAAGCGAGCCAGAGGCGAGCGAAAGCTGAAGGGCGGCTGGGAGCCTGGAGCTGGGAGCCGGGAGCAAAAAAGCGGTTAGCGAAATCTGAAGGGCGGCTGGGAGCCTGGATCTGGGAGCTGGGAGCAAAACGCGGTTAGCGAAAGACGTTTAGCGAAGTACGTTTAGCGAAAGACAATTGGCGAAAAGCGAGCTGGAGACGAGCGAGAGGCGAGGGAAAGGCGAGCCGAAAAGCGGCCAGCGTAGTACATTCAGCGGGCGGCAAATGGAACGGACTTCAGGACGTACTGGCTGAGATCTTTGTGAGGGATTGCGGCTCGGGCGCCATTTTGGCACTTTCTTCGGCTAGCTGCGCGGGCTCGTGGTGAGCGCCATTGCCGTTTCCGTTGGCTTCTTCGGCGACGATAGAGTCGACGGCGATGTGCATCTGGCTGCCCAGTTCCTTCATCTTCTCCAGCCACTCAGCGGACGGTGGGTTGTCGCGGTTGGAGCGGAAGGTGTCGTACCAGAGGTTCTGCGCCTGCCACAGGTTCACATCGAAGGGCAGCTCGGTGAGGGTGCGAGCCACCAGCAGCGCGTCTTCCACGAAATGGAAATCCTCGGGATGTTCATGGAGCGCGAGCATGACCCGCTTCATCTTCTGGTCGACGATGTAGCTGAGTAATTGCTTGTCGAGCGGCACCTCATCGGACTTTGCCAGTCCGAGCCAGGAGCGCGCCTGGATGGCGTCGAGGGGTTCAGCTTCAAGAGCGCGCCGCATCCCGGCATTGATAGCGAAGGTGGCGGCCACGGTGAGGGCTTCGGGCCTGGGCAGCCGGCTCTGGCTGAGGAAGTGCAGCAGCGAAGCCTGGTTCTCGTAGATAGCAGAGAGGCTGGACTCGACCTCGGCCAGCGTGCTGGAGAGAAGAATCTCGAGGATGCGCTTCTGCTCGTCGCGGAAGAGCGAACGGAGCGAGTAAGTCTGAGTGCCGAAATGGCGGTCGAAACAGCGGACGACTTCGGGGAAGTCGGCGAGGTTGACGGCGGCCTGGGCTTCCGCGACGAACTGGTCGTATTTCGCGGCCTGCGAGGGATCGAAGCGCTTCACCACGGCGGTGATGTTCTGGTCTCCGAAGTGGAGAACGCCGAAGGCCACGGTTTCGGCGGCTTCGGTGATCTTTGAGGAAATCAGCGCCTGGCCGATGGCGAGGCGCACGCGGCCGGACATGACCGAGTCCCAGGCGAGGCGGCGCACAGAGTAGCAGAAAACGTCGGCCTCGTCGGGATAGCTGGTGAAGATGGAACTGATGGCGTAATGGGCAGCGACCTGTTCGAGGCCAACCTGCATGCTGCGGATGTAGCGGTTGTAGACGGTGGCGCCGTCCTGTTGCTCAGGGATGTTGCTTTTTGCGGTGGCGAGACGGTCGACGAATTTCTTTTCGAGGGCAGCGGCGCGCTTTCCGAAGAGCTCCGCGGCGAGCTGCAGGACGCGGCCGGCGTAGGCGATGACCTGAACGGTCTCGATGCCGGAGATGTCGTCGAAGAACCAGCCACAGCTGGTGTACATGAGCATGGCGTGACGCTCGAGCTCCATGAGCATGAGGGCGCGAGTGCGCTCTTCTTCGTTGAGCTCGTAGAGGGTGTGGGTGCGGAAGAAGGCATCGCGGGATGCGCGAGAGCGATCGAGCACGACGTCGATGTATTCGTTGCGGGCAGCGTCAGGGTCTTTGAAGAGGCGAATAGCGGCCTCGTGCCAGAGAGGCGCGACCGCATCGCGCAGAGCGTCGAGCGCCTCGCGCAAGGGCGTGCGCCATTTCTGATTCCAGCCGGGCCGACCGCTGGAGCAGCCGCAGTCGGAACGCCAGCGCTCGATGCCATGGGCGCAGCTCCAGGAAGTGTCTTCGACAATCTGGGCCTCGAAGCGCGGAGGGTTCTGCTCCAGAAACTCGCCGTAGTTGGTGAGGTGAGGAGCGCCAGGCGAAGATTCGTGGTTATGGTTATGGTCTTCGAGCGAGTGGAGCACCCAGGCGAGCGCCATCTCACCGTAGCGGTGGTGGTGGCCGTAGCTTTCGCCGTCGGTGGCGACATGGACGATCTGAGGGTCGGTGCTGTCGGGCTTGAATCCGCTGAGGAGGCGCTGGGCGAAGCCTTCGCCGCTGTTCAGGAGGCCTTCGAAGGCAATGGCGCGGGAGCGCGGTCCATCGTAGAAGAAGACGGCGATGGAGCGACCCTCGTTGAGGCGCACGAGATAAGGCCGGGTCGTGTCGACAGAAGCATCGGGTGTGTCGGTCCAGGCCGGCTCCGCAGGCGCTTTCTGTTCTTTGGCTGAAGCGGTCGCTTTCACGACAGGCGCAGGTGCGGGCGCGGCGAGCGAGCGGAAGCGGGCGCACTGGTGCGGAGCGAGGAGGACGAAGCGAATCCCGTTCTGGGCGAGGAGATCGAGGGATTCGGAGTCGACAGCGGTTTCCGGCAGCCACATGCCATCGGGCAGGCGCTGGAAACGGCTGCGGAAGTCGGCAATGCCCCAGCGAATTTGCGTGATGCGGTCGCGGGTGGTGGCCAGCGGCATGATGAGGTGGTTGTAGACCTGCGCCATGGCCGATCCGTGGCCGGAAAAGCGCTTCTGGCTGCGCTGGTCAGCATGGACGATGGCATCGTGAACGCGAGGAGCATTTTGGCGGAGCCAGGAGAGCAGGGTCGGCCCGAAGTTGAAGCTCATGCGCGCGTAGTTGTTGAGGATGCGGATGATCTGGTTCTGCTGATCGACAATGCGGGCGGCGCCGTTGGGCGCGTAACACTCCGCGGTGATGCGGTCGTTCCAGTCGTGCCAGGGCGCCGCGGATTCCTGAGCCTCGACGGTCTCGAGCCACGGGTTCTCGCGAGGAGGCTGATAGAAATGGCCGTGGATACAGATGGTTTTTTCGGGGCTGCTCATGGGTTTTCTGGTCGATCCATCTTAAAGTACATGCGACTCCGGTCTGCCGCGATTCCGGGAGCCCAACCTGTTCTCATCGGCAGATGCCGCTTATGCGACAATAGGATGTGTACGGGTGGGTGCCGTTGTGGCACGATCCGGGAGAATTTCCTTATGTTTGACAATCTCTTAAAACCCGAGCACCTGATCATTATCCTGGTGATCGCTCTTCTGATCTTCGGTCCCAGCAAGTTGCCGGGGTTGGGCAAGGGACTGGGCGAAGCTTTCCGCGGATTCAAGGAAGGGATCAAGGGCTCGCCGGACAATCCGGATGCCGCTAAGCAGCAGGAAAATACGGCCGCGAAGTCGGAAAACGCGACGACTCAGGTGAAATAGAGCGCCTGGCGCAACGCCAGTCGTTCAGGAAGAAGCCGCATCCAGGGATGCGGCTTTTGTGCGTTTGACGCAGCCTACTTGTGGAGCCGCGCCGCTTCGGCGTCGGCATCGAAGGCGGCCGGCGGCAGCGTGACGTTATACGAGGCTTTGAAGAGGAAGCGCTGGGCGGTCATGTCACCGTTGTGCAGGCGAGTGATGGTGAAGGGCGTCTGGATCCCATCGAGGCTGTGGTAGTCGTCGTACTCCTCGGTTTCTTCGTTCTTGTCCTTGTAAAGCGGGTCGCGCCAGTAATACGTGCGACGCAGAGGCAAGTGGGTCATGGCGTCGATCTGGATGGTGATGGAATCATTGTCGGCGTTGAGCAGCGTGACCTGCTGGGCGAGATGGCGCTCGGCCAGCGACTGGCCTTCGTACATCAGGACGGTGGTTGGGTTCTTCATCCAGACGCTGACGGCGGTCTCGATAGAGTGATCGTGGCGTCGGATGGCCTCAGCGCACTGCTCTTTCGGGATGGGCAGCTTGCCCCGGAACGTGACCTCCCAGCAGTTCCTGCCGATGTAGATCTGGGTCCAGTTGTGCTTGTCGTTCTTTCCTTCGCTGAGGTCGATGCGCTCGGCGTCCGGCGTGCGCCAGTCCCAGTAGCGGACGGTGGCTCCAGTGGGTTTGCCCTGGAAGAAGCCGGCGATGCGGCCTTCAACGTGGCTGTTCTGCACGTTGAGCCACTGGTTGCCGCCGAGCGCCACGACCATGGCGTCGAGTGCAGCGCGCGCCTTCTTGCTGCTGGCGTCCTCTTCCGGCGAAGCAGGAGCGGTGACGCTCGATGTGGGCGGCGCGTCGGCCTGGGCGCGAAGAGCGAGAGTGGAGCCGAACAGAAGCAGGGCCGCAATTATCGAAAACGGGGACTTTCTCATTTGTTAGGCGATCTTAGCCGACCAGGACGGCTCCTCCATTTACATTGACGATCTCACCGGTCATAAAGCCAGCAAGCGGCGTACACAAAAACAGAATAGGACCGGCGATTTCGAGCGGATCGGCGGGTCGGCCGAGCGGAATCAAGGAGAGGACACGCTGGCCGGACTCGGCATCGGCGAGCGTTGACGCCGACATGTCGGTCCTGACCCAGCCAGGCGCGACGCAGTTGACGCGGATGCCGTGCGGAGCGAGCTCGGTGGCCAGGCCTTTGGTCATGCTGATGACGGCTCCTTTGCTGGCGGCGTAGTCGGCGTNNCTTCGCCGCGCTGGCCTGCGGTGGAGCTGACCAGGACGATATGGCCTGCGTCAGCGGGTGCGGTGCTGGTCCGAGCCTGTTGCTGCATGGCTCCGACTGCGGCCTGGATAAGGCCGAAGACGCTGTCGAGGTNNTGGCGATGGGTGCGTCCTGTGACTCCCAGACGCCGTGGTTGGCGACCAGAATATCGATGCGACCGAAGTGGTCGACGGTGCGGCGCACCAGGGTTCGGCCGTCTTCAGGCGTTGAGAGGTCCTGGGCGAAGGCAGCGCAGGCTTTGGGTCCGCCGAGTTCT
>PMAD01000008.1 GCA_003152415.1 Acidobacterium sp. | reverse complement strand
TGGTGGCGGTGCTGGCGATGCCCCCAGCGCTGGTGTTTTTGTATCTGCTGGTGAACGACAAGGAAATCATGGAGGGAGTGCCGAGCCCCCGATGGATGAATGCGCTGGCGGCGGCGGTGGTGGTGGTGTTGACGGCGGCGGGCATCCTGTATGGCGTGAGCGTGGTGGCGCCGAAGGCACTCGAGTGGATTGGGCGGTTGTAGGGGAGTGAGAGGATGAGCGAGCACGAGCATGCGAGTTTGGCAGAGACGAGCCTGGTGCTGTCGACGCTGGAGCACGACCAGCTGGTGGCGGCGAAGCGGGAGCCGATTCCGAGGCGGCGGCTGCGTGGGTGGCAACTGGCGCTGGTGTGGTCGCTGCGGGTGTATCTGGTGTTCATGCTGGCGGTGGTTTTCTGGCAGGCGTGGCTGGCGGTACGGTGAAAACAGTGAACAGTGGACAGTGAACAGTGAACCGGAGCCTGCAGCCAGTAGCCGGTAGCGAAAAGCCGGGCGCGGGTGGCGGCGGGTGGCGCGTGCTGGTAGTCTCGGTTGCTGGAGAAAATCAGGGCATGAAGGTGCTGGTGATTGGTGGAGGTGGGCGAGAGCACGCGCTGGCGGCGGCGATCGGCCGTTCGGCGCGGGTGAGCGAAGTGGTGTGCGCTCCAGGGAACGGCGGGATTTCCGCGGTGGCGAAGTGTGTTCGGGCGGATCAGAAGGACATCGATGACTTGCTGCGGGTGGTGGCGGCGGAGAAGCCGGATCTGACGGTGGTGGGTCCGGAACTGCCGCTGTCGCTGGGGCTGGTGGATGCGATGCAGCAGCGCGGGTACAAGGTGTTTGGGCCGACGCGGGAAGCGGCGCTGCTGGAGACCAGCAAGGCGCATGCGAAGCGTTTCATGCAGCGGCATACGATTCCGACGGCTGCTTATGCGGTTTGCGAATCGCAGCGAGAGGCGCTGGAGACGCTGGAGATGTTTCATCTGCCGGTAGTGATCAAAGCGGATGGGCTGGCGGCGGGCAAAGGCGTGCTGATCTGCGACCAGAAAGAGCAGGCAGAGAAGGCGATTGCGGGCCTGTTCGGCGGGCAGCTGCTGGGCGAGGCGGAGAAGAGCATCGTGATCGAGGAGCATTTGACCGGCGAGGAGCTTTCGTTCCTGGTGCTGAGCGATGGGAAGCATGCCGTTCCGCTGGTTCCGGCGCAGGATCATAAGCGAATCGGCGAAGGCGATACAGGGCCGAATACGGGCGGCATGGGCGCGTACTCGACGGACACGATGCTGGATGCGCAGATGAGGGAGTGGCTCCTGAGCCACATTGCGCAGAAGACAGTGGACGGCATGGAGGAGGAGGAGACGCATTTCAAGGGGGTGCTGTACTGCGGGTTGATGATGACGGCGAAGGGTCCGATGGTGCTGGAGTACAACGCACGGTTCGGCGATCCGGAGACGCAGGCGATTTTGCCGCGGATGGAGAGCGATGTGGTGGAGGCGCTGGAGGCGTGCGTGGAAGGGCGGCTGCAGGAGACGGAGATTCGCTGGAAACCGGGCGCTTCGGCGTGCGTGGTGGCGGCGTCGGGTGGATATCCGGGAAGCTACATGACGGGGCTGCCGATTGCTGGACTTGGAGAAGCGGCGCGGGTTCCAGGTGTGGAGATTTTTCATGCGGGAACATCGTTCGATGGGGAGCAATATCGGACGGCTGGTGGGCGGGTGCTGGGCGTGACGGCGACGGGCTCGACGCTCGAGGAGGCGCTGGGATCGGTGTACGAGGCGATGGGGCGGATTTCGTTCGAGGGGATGGTGTACCGGCGCGATATTGGCCATAGAGCAGCCGATAGCCGGTAGCCGGGAGCCGGGAGCTGGGAGCCGGGGGCTGGGAGCTGGGAGCTGGGAACCCCGAGCTGGGAGCTGGTGGCTCGTCGCTGGTAACGGGTGGTACTTCGGAGTACAACCACCCCCCACCCCCCTGGGGGGTAGATGGGGTGTTCGCGCGCACGTATTTGATTCTGTTAGCCCGGACATTTTCAGGCCCTGCGTATGTATTTGATGGGTCAATTGTTTGCGGCTTTCTATTTTGTTTTGTTATGCGTGCACGGTGGGTGGCCGATAGGCGCCGGTTATGTATTTGAATCGGCAGTAGAAGTTGTCAACGCATTTGATTTCGAAATACTTAGCTGGGAGCTGGGAGCCGGGAGCTCGGATCCGGGAGCGGACGAAGGGCCGGCGATGATCTGCCGGCCCTTTCGTTTCCCTGTCGCAGCCGATTAGCTGGCGGCTGGAGTGGGTTTGCCTTCGAGGATGAGAATGGCCTGCTCGACGACGGGAGCAAGCTTCCTGAAGTCGTCGATGAGGGTGACGAAGTTGGAGTAGACCTTCGAGTCGGCGGAGAAGTTGAGGCCGTCGGCGGTGATGGCGCCCTGGGAGGCGGTGATGAGGGCCTCGACGTCGGCGACGACGGTGGAGAGGCCGGCGATGAAGGGCTGCTCCAGAGGCTTCTCGGACTTCAGGATGGCTTCAATGCGGAAGGCGAGGCCGACGATGGTTTTGACTTCGCCGGCGAACCATTTGCCGAAGTCCGCGATTTTGACGCCGATTTTCTGAAAGATGTTCATAGAGTTTTTTTGTTCCTTTGCATGCAAAATGGGGGCAAGAGAAAAGGCCCGCCCGGGCCCGCTCTCGACGCCAGGAATCGGCACGGAGAGGCCCTGCAGCGAGCCTGATCTTTAAAAATTACCCCCTATTATCAGAGGGGCTTAGGACGCAAAGTGG
>PMAD01000155.1 GCA_003152415.1 Acidobacterium sp. | reverse complement strand
GGAGAAAGACTTCGGTACCCAGCTATTGCCGGACTATGTGTTTGACTCTGCCCAGTGATTGAACGCTTGACTCCATGTAATTAGTGTCGGACTACTTGCGCCGGTCAGACATAGTACTTTCGCTCGCTGCAGTCAGTAACACGCGGAAGTATGCATGCCCCCGGCAACGCTTCCAAATAAAGGAGGATGGTGCTCGATCCACTGCCTGATTACCTGTCGTAACAATGAAACGAAAGGCCGATATCGCCCGCGTGGCGGCCAGGCCTTCTTCCTCCCCTAACTCCGCGAAACCGAAAGAGCGTTGAGGTCCCGCGGACGGCTGAACTCTGGAGAAATGACTGATGTACCTGCGAATTTTCCTGAAAGTGTGTGAGGGATGCGGCGTGCTCTGGTTCCGCGCTCAGGGCTGCGCCGAGGTTTATTGTCCGGGCTGCGCTCGTAAGATGCGGTATCTGCCGCCGCCGAGACGATCGCTCCGGCCGGGACGCCGGGGACGCCACAGAAATCCTGTGCTCGTAACGGGAGGCACGGTATGAGCGCAGCACCCGCGATGCCCTGCATCGTGCCTGTCGCGACGGCGGTGGCCGAACAGTTTCCTCTGGCGCGGCCCAAACCCATTGCGGGCTATGCCTTTTACCGCAAGCACACGCTGGCGCTGCTGAATCGGTACCTGCGCATTTCCATGGAGATTGGCCGGGCACCCTCCGCTCTGGGAAGAATCGTGTTGCGCGGGCGGGTTTCCAGCTATCGTCTCCGGACCTTCGAGGATGGCATCATCTTTGTCCTGGACGTGGAGAAGGCCCTGAAACAGCTGGACCGGTTGTCCCGGGCCGTCGTCAACCGCGTCGCCCTGGAGGATTATTCGATTCCGGAGGCGGCCGCGCTGACGGGCGAAAGCGAGCGATCCATCAACCGTATTTATGGCGAGGCAATGGACCGTCTGACGGCTGTTTTTTTGCAATTTGGGCTGCTGATGCCAAATGTGGAAAACTTGTCAAGAGGGGAGGCAAAAATCCAAAGTAATGAGACAACATAACAAAGGGGTTCCACCACAATACGCTCAAAGAATTTTGGCGGTTTAATTCTCTCAATCTGATATTCTGAACTTATAGAGTAAAAAAAGAAAAAGAAGGGACACCTCACGGTGTCCCTTTTCTATTTGGTCCCCGTGGGTCAGCATTTATGGTGGAGGCCCGGACGGGTTGAGAAGGCATCTTGCCGGTTTCAGAATCGAGGAATATGCGCAACAGAAACTGCAAAGAGCGGATGCGCGCTTGCGCGCCGGTGTGGCGAGTAGCGCTCGGACTCATGGCGTTGGCGGTGGCCGTGCTTCCGCCGCGTGTAGCCGCGCAAATGAATACGACTACAGTTCAGGGCACGGTCTATCGCGCCGACGGAACGCCAGCCAGCGGAACAGTGCTGCTGAGCTGGTCCGCGTTTACGACGCCACAGAACCAGGCGGTGGCCGCAGGCAATCTGAGCGCACCCATCGGTGCCGATGGTTTCGTCAGCCTGAACCTGACGCCCAACGCCAGCGCGTTGCCGGCCGGGAGTTACTACACAGCCGTTTATCACCTGAGCGACGGTACGGTGAACCAGGAATACTGGGTGGTTCCCGCGACGTCGTCGGCGACCATTGCGGCGGTGCGGGCGCAGCTGGAACCCTCGACGGTGGCGGCAGTGCAGGGAGTCTCGCAGGCTTACGTGCAGAGCGCCCTCGCGTCGCTAAGCGGTTCGTGGCTGCCGCTGGCCGGAGGAGCCATGAATGGCCCTCTGACGCTGAACGCGGATCCGACGGCACAGAACCAGGCGGCGACGAAACACTATGCGGATCAACTGGCCGCGGCGGACCTTCCGCTGAGCGGCGGCAACATCACCGGGCTGATCGCCGCACAGAATGCTGTCAACAAGCTGCCACGGGTGGACATCACGCACCCGGATTTCGGCGCGGCGGCGGGATGCGCGAACGGCGCCGACCTAACCGGAGCCGGCGACTCGACCTGTGCGATTCAGGCGGCCATCAATTTCGCATGGGCTCAGTGCGCCTCGCTGAACCCCCAAAGCTGTCCGGCAGTCTACATTCCTCGCGGCACGTTCAGAATCAACGGCACTCTTACCGTCCCTCGGGGCCTGAACATCATCGGCGACGGACCGGGCATGTCGAGCATTCTTTGGGAAACGAATGCGACGGCCAACCTGCTCACTGTTGCGGAACCTTCGACGCCGCCTTATGACAGCCTAACCTCTCCATACTCCGGCAGCATTCAGAATCTGCAGTTGCAGGGAAATGATCACCAGACAAGCGGCACGTTGCTGGAGCTGGATGGCACCGGTGCTTACACGCTCAACCATGTTCGATTCTGGAACCATGGCGGCCGCGGGCTGGTCCTTTTCGAGAACGACGAGCAGAGCAAATTTTACGATCTTCAGTTCGGTTATGTGCGCTGGCCGGTGATCGCGTCGGGCGACAGTTTCAAGTTTATCGGCATCAACCTGGCCGCTCCCGGACGGACAGTTTCCGGGTATTGCTGGACGCCGAATGTTTGCATCGACGGTGTTGCTCCAGGCCCATTGACCGAGACGCTGCTCTCGGCGGCTGGGAACGGTACAACGCAGACCTACGTGCACAGTGGCAATGGCGGCGTCTCTCCGGTGGCGGCTGGAAACTACGTTCACTATGCCGGGATCACGACGACCACGGCCCTCAACGGAGACTTCCTGGTTTCCTCGGTTTCGAACAATACACCGAGCTCGGGGGAATTCAGCATCGTGGTGAACGGCACCGCGAGCGGCACGGGAGTTGTTTCCGCGGCGAGCTTCGCTACGGATATTGTGCCGGATAATCGCCATGCTGCTATCTGGTCCAATAGCTATTCGGCTGATTTTGGATATGGAGACTGGAAGCCGCTGGTTTTCCTGTCCGCGTTCAAATCGATGGGCGCTAACGCCGTCACAGTGCACGACATCTACTGGGAGGGCCAGGGAGGCATTTACGGCAACGGCAATGTGAACTCCGGCCTGCTCGAGCCCGGCTTGCCGGACCAGATGGCAACAACCGGGACTCTCGCCAACTGCACGGTCGGATCGAGCACATACGCCTGCGTACCCGCGACCACAACGTGGTGGCCAGCCTACATGGGGAACCCAGCCAGCATCGCGGCCAATGGCGGATCAGAGTACCTGGGAAGCGATATCGGAATCACCTATGTGTTTCCCTGCGACTACAATCCGGCTTCATCGTCGCCCTCGGCCTGCAACTCCAGCGTTCAGCAGAATCAGTATGAGATCGGTTATGGCGTGGCAGCGGGAGACGGCAACGCTTACCTCATTACCAGGAACTTATCGGGCTCGACAGCCCCGGCGAATACGGCCTGGGTCAATGCAGTTTGGGAGATGGCGCCTTCCAATGGAGGGAGCACGGGCACCGCGCTAAGGCTGAGAAATGTCGGCGGTGCGGCGGCGGTCAACACGGGATTCAGTGCGGGGTATGCACCCTACTGCGTCGACGCCTCCCTCCTCCAGTGTCAGGAGATCGAGCTGGGATTGATGAGCGACGGGTACATCGCGGCGCAGCACGGCTGGGGTACGGGTGCGGTCGTCGCGGGGTCAGGACAAGTGACCATGGAGCAGGAGGGTGGCATCCCTGCCGGCCTCTATCCCGAAACAACAGGCGAGTATTGGATCAAAGGATCGTCGAACGCGGGAGTTGGTTTTCCGGATGCGGGGCCCTCCTCCCTTCCGGAGACCACTGAGCTAACGACCTCCGATTCGGGCGCGGTCACGCAGAACTCCGCAATTTTTCCCATGATCGCTGTCAGCGGCACGCTCACCGGCCCCAACTACCATAATGCGGCCGCCGGAGGAAACGCCACTGCGATCTATTACGACCAACAGATCGTGGGACCGAACCCTGCTGGGCTCGGGCCAAACCCCGGCTGGAGCAACTGGTTCATGGGTTCTCAGTTCTACGATTCGCTTTGCACGGCGGATGTGGGAACATGGAACGGGACGACAGGTCATGCGCAGAGCCGATTCTGCCTGCGCGGATCCGCGAACACGAACGGGGCCGGCCTGGAGTGGGATACGTGGAATGGCAGCATCTGGTCCCCCGCATTTTCGGCCTCGGGCAGCGGCGTCGCGGGCAGCAGCCTCAGAACACAGGGAGCCATGACCGGAGCCACCATCAACGGGGAATTCACCGTGGATGGCATGGCGTACACGACGGTCAACGCCGCATGGAACGCCGCAGCCAGCGTGGCGAATACCAGCGGTCAAAATCAAACGGTGCGGCTGGGCCCGGGAACCTTTCCGGTCACAGCGACACTTACGGAACCCGCGAATGGCGCATGCGTGAGCGTGCTCGGCTCGGCCGGAACCACGGTGAATGCCGACAGCACGCAGATCGCGACCACGCTGACCGTCCCCGGCGCGCTGGGCGGAGACGTGTTTTATCTTGGAAACGCGGCTCAGGCGCAAGGCTGCACGTTCAGGGACCTGAATGTGCTGGGCGGCGGCAATGCCACGCATGGTTTCGAACTGCAATGGTTCCGGGGTGTGCTGATCGACAACGTAACCGTGAACGATACAACCGCCGAAGGCATCCTGCTGGGGGAAGAGAACACAGCGGCGGGCCATCAGGCCAACTTCACCCTGCGCAACGTGACCGTGAGCTACAGCAGCGCGGCGTTTACTCCCTCTAACCGATCTGCTTATGGCATTCACCTGCAGAAGACCGCGATGGACAGCCATCTGGACAACGTCATCGTCCGCAACGCGCTGACCGCGGCGGTCTACAACGAAGGAACGGGGAATACCGGCTACCTGATCCACGGCTTCGGCTATCCCTACACCTGCTCCACGGCGCCCTGTGCCAACAATGCATCGTCCTCGTCGGCGAGCAATGCTTCCTATGCGACGAGTTATGTCATCTACGACACCGGCGGCTCGGGCAGCGTGTGGACCGACACGTACGCCGACAGCCCGGCGGTCGCGGGCTTCTATGTCGGAGCGAACGGCGTAGAAATCCACGGCGGTCACATTCAATGGCCGGACCTGACCAGCTTTCCGGCGGCGAACCTGGCCACCGTCGCGTCGAGCGTCAGCAATAACCTGCTGATCGCCGATGTGGACTGCCTGGAGATGGCGAGCGGGGTCAACTGGATCACCTATGCTGGCTCGTCTGGCAATCCGCCGACTTACTCGAGCGTTCATCATCTGACGGGTTGCGGCAACTACTATCAGGCGCTCGAGGATGCGGAGGTGACCGGCTTCTCCAGCGGCGGCGCGAANNTCAACGATCCCAGCAGCGCGACGCCGCGCGTGTGGTCGACGCCGATCGCAGCGGGGTCGAATTATCCCGCCTACGCGGCGCAGATGTACACCGGCGATCAGGGCGACGCATTCCAGGCGCACTTTTCAGGGGTCAATCCGTTCTTCAACGTCACTTATCAGGGCACGATCCGGTCGAGCGGCGGCATCGCGCTCAGCACCGTCATTAACACCGCGTCGACTCTGACCCTGACGGCGGCCAACAAGAACGTGATCGCCAACGCCGCCAGCGGCGCCCAGACGATTACGCTGCCCAGCTGCTACACACCGCTGCTGGACCGGGCATCGCCCACCGGGCTCGAGTTCACCATCGTCAAGTCGGATACCTCGGCGAATGCGGTGACGCTGCAGACGACGAACGCGCAGCTGATCTACAGCCAGGGTGCTTCCGCGACGACGCTGGTGCTGTCCTCGCCTTCCACACAGACTCTGGTTTGCGGGCCGGATTACAACTGGTNNAGTCACCGATAGCGCCAACGCCACGGTCACCGGCAACGCCGCGACGGCCGCGGCTCTGGCGGCCACGCCCTCGCAGTGCCCGGCAGGCTCCTACGCGACAGGCATTACCGCAAACGGAAGCGCGAACTGTTCGCAGTCGTGGCACTTTACCTGGTTCGGCTATTTCGGAGGAACCTTCGGGACCTCCACGAACACTTCGCTGGGCTCGATCTGGTCGCCCACCGCGGCCGTGAACATGACGCGGCTGGACATCGCTGTTGGCACGGCGCCGTCCGGCTGCTCGACGTATCCGGTGATCGGCGTTTACGACAGCACCACGTCCGCCTGGCTCAAGACCGTCACGCTCGCGTCCGGCACCTAAAGCTATCGCAACGCAGCCAGCGTA
>PMAD01000036.1 GCA_003152415.1 Acidobacterium sp. | reverse complement strand
ACGCCGTCGCAGAAGATGCCGTCGCGGCCGAAATAAACCTCAGGATCGGCACGCAGGAGCTTGGCGCGCAGCTTTTCCGCCTGGGAAGAGCCGCCACGTCCGCTGAGGAGAACCACAGCGACGATGGCTCCGCAGACGATGACGATGTACAGCGTCTTCCAGAGCCAGGAGCCGGGGCAAAAAACATAGACGCCGACGGCGATGCCGCCAATCGGCCACAGGAGACGACGCCCGTCGCGCCGGAGGACGAAGGCGGGGGGCGTGGCCCTGAGGCGTTCGGCCTGGGTGTTGCTCCACGCGGCCCACTGGTCGGGAGTGTACTGCCAGTGGACCCAGGGGTCGAGTTCGACCGCGGTGAGCGATTGATCGAGGCTGCGGTTGGTCCAGTAGATGATGGGGAGAAAGATGATGGCCAGGAAAGCCGTGAACCCGGCGATGGTCAACGGGGCGAAGCGAACGTCGCCGGGGATGAGCAGGCCGGGGATCGCGAAGACGAGGATGATAATCGCGAAGACCTTGACCCACTTAATGACTTTGTGGCGGTTGGTGGTGACGAGCTTCGTGGCATGGGGCAGAGAAGTGGGCTTCGATTCTTTGGGGACGGTGAAGGTCTGGATGATCAGGATGAGGGCGAAGGTGTCGACGACGATGACCGCACCCATGGCGGAGAAGATGACGGCTTCGGATTTTCCCGCGGTCAGGTTGACCACCGCGACGATAAGAGCGATCGCGCCCGCGATGGCTAGGAGGACGACAGCGATGGTACGCAGGGTGGAGCGGCGGGAGTACAGCGGATTGTGTCGCCACGCCCCCCAGGCGCTGAACAGGAAGATCACGGCGAAGATGAGCTGGAACATCGTCGACCTCTGGTAGATCCTGGCGTCGAAGCAGCGGTTTCGATGGTGGCGGCGTCCCCTGATTGTACGGAAACTTTATTCGGGAGGCGGCGCAGCATAATCTAATCTCCATGCCTTCGGCTTCTTCGACTGCCCGCGCCCGATCCGGCCTGTTACCGGCCATGCTTGTCACGCTGGTGCTCGGTGCAACGCTGGGCGCAGCGATCCTCACACTGTTTCTGCATGAGGCGAAGCGCGGCATCTGGGATCGCGTGGCCAGCGTGTTGAGCGCGCGCAGGCTGCGCATCGATACGTCGCAGCCGACCGTCGTGATGCAGGTGCGGCGTCTGTCGCGGCTCGAATCGGTTTCGTTCACCATGGACAAGATGGTGTCGGGCGACCGCGAGGGGCGGATTCTGCCGCCGTTTTTGACCGGCGATCGCATTCTGCTCGAGGTGCACGGCGAGGCAATCGCGGGCGTCGACCTGGGCCAGCTCAGCTCCGCCGACGTCCGGGTCAACGGGCACGCGGTTTCAGTCCATCTGCCGCCAGCGCAGGTTTTCACGGTTGCGCTCGACGACGAGAAGACGCACGTGTACTCGCGGACCACGGGGTTGCTGGTGCCGGTCGATCCCAGCCTCGAGAGCGAAGTGCGCGAGCAGGCCGTCGAGAACCTGCGCCAGTCCGCACTGGCTGCCGGGATTCTTGCAACAGCGCGCCAGAACGCCTGCAGCACGGTGACGAAACTGCTGCTGGGGCTGGGGTTCGAGGAAGCAGGTTGCAGTTGACAGNNATCGGCCCGGTGCGCGTCGGCGGTGGACGGCTGTTTTTGATCGCGGGGCCATGCGTGATTGAGAGCGAGGCGCATGTACGCACCATGGCCGAGGCGATCCAGCGCATTGCCTCGGATCTGAAGCTGCCGTACCTCTTCAAGGCGTCGTACGACAAGGCGAATCGCACATCGGCCAGGAGTTTTCGCGGGCCGGGGCTGATTGAAGGCACAGCGATTCTACGGCGACTGGCCGAGGCGACCGGACTGCCGGTGCTGACCGACGTGCACGAGCCGGCGCACTGCGAAATCGCCGCAGAGGGCGCGGACGTCTTGCAAATCCCCGCGTTTTTGTGCCGCCAGACGGACCTGCTGATCGCGGCGGGGCGAACGGGGCGCGCCATCAACGTGAAGAAGGGGCAGTTTGTCGCGCCGTGGGATATGCAGCACGCGGTCGAGAAGATCGCGAGCACGGGGAACACGCGGGTTTTCCTGACGGAGCGCGGGGCGACCTTCGGCTACAACAACCTGGTGGTCGACATGCGGTCGCTGGCGATCATGCGCGGTTTTGCGCCCGTGGTTTTTGACGGAACGCATTCGGTGCAGATTCCGTCCGGGGCGAATGGCGTGTCGGGTGGGCAGCCGGAGTTTATCCCTCTGCTGGCGCGCGCTGCGGCTGCGGCCGGGGTCGACGGGGTTTTCCTTGAAGTGCACGACAATCCTGCGCGGGCCAAGTCAGACGGAGCGAACGCACTGGACCTGAAGGAACTGAAGCCACTGCTGGAGACATTGCTGGCGATTCATCAGGCGGCGGGAGTTCCGGTTTCCGCGTGACGCCGCGGGAAACAGGCGAGCGCCGAACTACGATTCGCCGCTTGTCCACGACTCGCACAGCCCTCTTTACAGCCGTGCGACAATAGCCTTGAAAACGACATGAATTCTTCAGCCGCAGAGGCGCCGCACCCCATCACGCCAAACGCGGGCGTGTCGGGGACCCCGATGCCCTCGCCAGCAACCATCACGCCAGAGATTCTCGCCGCACACGGCATCACCCCGGACGAATACCGACGCATCGAAGACGCTCTTGGGCGCACGCCCTCGCTCACCGAGCTGGGTATCTATAGCGTGATGTGGAGCGAGCAC
>PMAD01000174.1 GCA_003152415.1 Acidobacterium sp. | reverse complement strand
GGGTACAGGTGACAGGGTACAGAATCGCGTTCAGCGATCAGCGTTCAGGAAAAGCGGACGCGCTGCGCGTTTTCCCATGTCCCCAACTGCAGGGACATGGGGCACCCACATTTTCTTCAGGTGACTTCTTCAGACGACGGAGTTGGTGGCGATGACGTTGCGGTAGAAGTCGTACGAGAGCTTGGGCGTGCGTTTCTGCGTTGCGTAGTCGACGTAGGTGATGCCGAAGCGGAGGCTGTAGGCGGAGCTCCACTCAAAGTTGTCGAGGAGGCTCCAGAGGAAGTAGCCGGCGACGGGATTGCCTTCGGCGATGCCGCGCTGGAGTTGGAGCAGATAGTTGCGAAGGTAGAGGACGCGGTCGGTGTCGAGGACGCGGCCGTCGGGACGGAGGACGTCGGCGGAGGAGTAGCCGTTCTCGGTGATGTAGATTTTTTTCACACCCCAAAGTTGGGAGACGAGCTTCGGGGTCCAGTAGAGCGCCTGCGGATTGACGAAGAGCCAATCGGAGCCGGCGTGCGGGTAGGTTTTGGGACGCGGAACCATGAGGAAGCCATCGGGAATGTCGGCGGGGACGGCCTCCTGCGTGGTGTAGATGTTGATGCCGACGAAGTCCAGAGGCGTGGAGATGGTCTTCAGCTCTTCGGGCGTAAATTTCGGAGCGTCCGCGCCGAGGGTTCGCAGATAGCGGTCGGTGTAGCGGCCTTCGAAGATGACGGTGGCGTACTGAGCGTTGATTTCGCGGAAGGCAATTTCAGCGGCGCGGATGTGGGCGGGGTCGGCGATGGCGGGCATGGCTCCGGGCATGTCCTGGGCGAGCCCCACTTCGACGGGACGGGTGGCGGCCGCACGAATGGCCTGGACAGCGAGACCATGAGCGAGGACGGCGTTGTGACGGGCAGCGGCGACTTCGCGACGCCGCAGCCTCAGCCCCGGCGCCGATTCGCCTGAGGCGTAGCCTGCGTCGATGAAGGAGCCGAATTCGTTGATCGTCATCCAGTGGCTGATGCGGTCGGAAAGCTGGCCGACGGTGTAGTGGGCGTAGTCGGCGAAGGCCTGGGCAGTGGCGCGGCTGGTCCAGCCACCTTTATCCTGGAGGGCCTGGGGGAGATCCCAGTGGAAGAGGGTGCAGAAGGGCTCGATGTTAGCGGCGAGGAGAGCGTCGACGAGGCGTTTGTAGAAGTCGATGCCTTTGGGGTTGGGCGTGCCGGTGCCCTGCGGGAAAATGCGCGGCCAGGCGATGGAGAAACGGAAGCCCTTCGTCCCGAGGCGCTGCATCAGCTCGATGTCCTGCGGATAGCGGTGATAGAAGTCGTCGGCGACATCGCCGGTCTGGCCCTGAAAAGTTTTGTCGGGCGTGTGGGAGAAGGTATCCCAGACGGAGGGGCCGCGGCCGTCTTCGTGGACCGCGCCTTCAACCTGGTAGGCGGCGGTCGCGGTGCCCCAGATGAAGTCGTTGGGGAAGCGGTTAGGCGCGGCGGAAAGGGTGGGCAGGTTTTGCGCGGCGGCGGAGTCGAGAAGGGACTGGAGGGCGGGGGCGGCGGCGAGTGCGGCAGCGGATTGCAGGAAGGAGCGGCGTTTCATGGGAGCCTCGAGTGCAGGGTACAGGGTGCAGGGCACAGGTTACAGAAAGCCCGGTCGGCATCCAGCGTAGCAGCTTAAACGTTTAAGTGGAAGGGTTTTATTCAGGAGCGGGCTCCGGGTGCTCCGAACACCGATCGGGCATCGCTTTCATTTCGGCAACGTTTTCTGGCCGGTGATGGTGAACTGGGCATTCGAGGTTGATGCGAAGCCGGGAGGGCCACCTCCGATGGAAATGTCATATTCGCCGGGGAGGATGAGGCGGTTGCCTTTTTCGTCGACCTGGGCGAGGGAGCGCGGGTCGAGAGTGAGTCCGATGTGGGAGGATGCACCGGCATCGAGATGGATGCGCGTGAAGGCGGCGAGTTCGCGGAGCGGCGTTTCGAAGGCGCGGGGTTGCGTGAGGTAGAGCTCGACGACTTCGTCGCCGGCAACGGAGCCGGTGTTGCGGACTTCGGCTTCGACCTGGACGGGATCGCCGGCTTTGACTTGCTGCGGAACTTTGAGATTGCTGTAGGTGAAGTTGGTGTAGCTGAGTCCGTAGCCGAAGCTATAGAGCGGCTTGCCCGTGAAGTAACGGTAGGTGCGGTTGCGCATCGAGTAGTCGGCGAAGGGCGGGAGATCGTCGAGCGATGCGTAGAAGGTGAGCGGCAAGCGGCCAGCGGGGTTGGTGTCTCCGGCGAGGACTTCGGCGATGGCGGTGCCGCCCTCTTCGCCGGGATACCAGGCTTCGAGGATGGCGCTGGCGTGCTGGGCGGCCCAATCGACGGCGAGCGCCGAACCATTTTCAAGAACCACAATGAGGGGCTTGCCGGTGGCGGCGAGGGCTTTGAGCAAATCTTCCTGAACGGCGGGGAGCGAGATGGAGGTGCGATCGCCGCCGCTGAAGCCTTCGAGGTGGACGGGCATTTCTTCGCCTTCGAGATTGGGCGAGAGGCCGACACAGGCGATGACGATGTCGGATTGTTGAGCGGCTTTGACGGCTTCGTCGCGGAGGACGGCGGTGGGAGGAATCCAGGTGAGGTCGATGCCGGCCGAGCCGGTGCCGTGGAGGTATTCGAGACGGATGGCGTGCGAATTTGTATCAGCGAAGTGCACAGATGCGTCGTAGACGGCGCCGCGTTCGGCTTGTTTCTCGCTGGAACTGGCGACGATGAGTTTGCCGTCGAGATAGAGGCGGAAGCCCTCGGCGTTTTCGCAGGCGTAGCAGTAGTTGACGCGGACGCCGATTTGGTAATCGCCGGGAGCGGGCGGAGTGAAGCTGCCGGTCCAGCGGACGGAGTAGTTGTTGCGCTGCAGGCCGGGGACGGGGACGACTTTGTCCCAGTTGAAATTGATGTTGCGATCAGTGCGGGTGAGGGCGGGCGAGCCGGTGAAGTCGGGTGACGAGAAATACTCGCCGGTGAGGCCGGAGTCGGAGCCGCGGCCGGAGTTGGATGAAGGATGGAGCGCGGTGTGCTCGATGGGGATGGCGTAGCCTTCGACGAGGCTGGATCCCTGGGCGTAGTGGACGTGCGACGCAGAAAAGCGCTTTTCGATGCCGGTGAGCGGGTAAACCGGAGACGGGGGCGGTCCGTTGTAGTTGCCCTGGAGGGACTGGACGAGCTCGGCGGTGGGACCGATGACGGCGATCGAGGAGGTTTCGGATTTGAGAGGGAGGACGTGGTCCTGATTTTTGAGCAGCACCATGGATTCGCGGGCGGCGCGGAGGGAGAGCGCGCGATGTTCCGGCGAGTTGACTTCGCTGAAAGGGATTTGGCCGTACGCGTAGCTCGA
>PMAD01000221.1:2655-2799 GCA_003152415.1 Acidobacterium sp. | reverse complement strand
CGAGCCACGGCGACCAGGAGATCGCGTAGCGAAGATCGAGACGAACCATGTCGTCGAAGCGTACCCGGCTGCGGCCCGTAACCTGCCACAGGCCGGTAATTCCGGGCTTGACCTGCAGGACGCGGCGACGGTGCCAGGTTTGAT
>PMAD01000221.1:2266-2648 GCA_003152415.1 Acidobacterium sp. | reverse complement strand
CGTCGAGGCTGGTCTTGCGCAGGAATTTCCCGATCGGCGTAATTCGCTTATCGCCCGCCAACTTATAGACACCCTCGCCAGTCGCGGTTGCGGGGACGCGCTCCGCCACGCCGGCAATGAGCTGCTTCACATACTCCTTGTGCACGGATTCATCGTTGTTGACCCGCATGGACCGAAACTTCAGAAAAGTGAAGCGGCGGCCATACTGCCCGATGCGATCCTGTCTGAAGAGGATCGGACCTTTGGACGTCGCTTTGACAGCGAGGGCGATGATCGCGAACAGAGGCATGCATATGCCCAGCGCCAGGATGCTCCCTGCAACATCCATTACCCGCTTGACGCGCAGCAGAGTGCGCTGGTCTCTGGTTGGGCTGAAGAGGTC
>PMAD01000221.1:1693-2221 GCA_003152415.1 Acidobacterium sp. | reverse complement strand
CCACCAGCCCGGTAAACATCACGCCGACCGTATTACGGTCCTTGTACCAGCCGACTACGTCGGTTTCGCGAGTGGACGACTGCATCGCCGACACAATGCCGGTAAGGGTCTTATCCAGACCATCACTGTTTTGTGCGGAGCCCGCTTCCAGCAGCATCAGCAGAAATGGCTCTCTGGACCGCTCCGTCCGCTTTCGTTCGATCGCGATCCGTCGCCTGAAGGCCTCTTCTATCAGGACGTCGCGTTCCCCGTAGGCGGCCGCATCGAATATAGGGTCCACCATGTCTGAAATCNNGACTCGTTATGACTACTTCGTTGTTGCCCTGTCTTTTCACAGATTTGAACATCCGGCGTTCCGATGCGCCGGAGCACCTACACGCGGTTGCAGTGCTTCTAACCCATCTGACCCCGTCGGACTTTATTCCGGGCGCGGGGTGTAGTAGTAGTCGGTGTGCGGCGCGCTGTTAGAAGAGTTCAGCAGAGCTCCAACCAGCTTTTGCGACTCGACGGCATCCATCGCTCTCTTCA
>PMAD01000221.1:491-1674 GCA_003152415.1 Acidobacterium sp. | reverse complement strand
CGATGATGATCCAGTCAAACAGTTCAGCCAACTGATCCAGAAGGGTTGTCACCTTGCCGGATTGGAGTAACTCCAGCGGATTGCTCGGCGAACTCCCTGCCGGCATAAACCACAGGCCAGGCCCCTCGAGGAGGTAAATGCTGTCGGTCAGCTTGCGCTCTTCCCGCAGCCACTCGCAGATCCCCGGTCGTGGCGCAAGGGAAAAGATCTGCGACAGGGACGGTCGCCGCACGTCGCCCTCGAGCAGAAGAGTTCTCTGCTGAGCCCGCAATGCCAAAGAGCATGCCAGGTTCGCAGAACAGGTGCTCTTGCCTTCCTGCGGTATCGAACTGGTGACAAGAAGTTTCTGCAACGGGCGATCGCGGCGAAGATGCCGCAACCGCACCGCCAGCAGCCGAAAAGCCTCCGCCGCCGGGCTGTCCTTGTCAGAAACACTGACCAGACGGCTTTGCGCGGGAAGGGCAAGCTTCAGGGTCTTGAAGTGTTCAAAGATCTCGGGACGTGGCTGGGGGCGCGGCTCTTCAACCGGGGCCGCTGCGGCCCGGTGAGTACCGTTCCCTTTTGAAGTGGACACCGCGCTCGACGCAGCAAGGTGCCCGTTCCCCTGGACGGAGGGCTCCAGAGGCACAGCCGGGGTTTCCGGCGCAGCGACTGCCTCATACTCGGAGGCTGCCCGGCGCTCGGCATGGCGCAGCAGTTCGGTTGCGTCGGGTACCGGCGTTGGTTTACTTCCTGATTTTTCAGCTTCTGATCTTTGCAGAGCATCAAATATTCGGCTCATACNNATCGCGAAGAACCTTCGCGGCTTGCTGGACATCCATTTCGCCATGGGTCCCGCTCCCTTCGGCTTCACCGAAGAAATTCATATCGAGGCGGAACTCTCTTGCCACGTCTTCGACGATATCGACACTCACTTTGGGTATTTGTCGCGCGTAGGCAATGATCAGCGCGTTTTCGCAGACGGTGTTGATCAGCCGGGGAAAGCCTCTGGAGTGGCGATAGACAGCCTGAATGACTTCGGGAGAGAACAGATCGTTCGGATCTCCCTCGGCTCCGGCAACGCGAAGCCGATGTTCGATATATTCCTTTGTCTCTGCGGCGTCGAGGGGTCCCAGCTGCGCGCGGAGTGCAATTCTCTGTTTGAGTTGACGGAGCCCGACGGAATCCAGCTTCTGATCCAGTT
>PMAD01000221.1:0-482 GCA_003152415.1 Acidobacterium sp. | reverse complement strand
ATCCGCGCGACACCAGGAACTGCCCAAGATCGAGCAACAGCTCGCTCTTGTTCTTGCCCGATGCGGGAAGGCCGAAGTCGGACAGAATGTACTGCAGAAACTCGGTTGGAGAAAGCCGGCTGTTAAACAAATAGGCGTATGCGATGTCCTTGCTCTCCTTCAGCAGGCGCAGCAGGCAGCGCAGCAGAAGNNATCCTTTGTGCCGGCGAATACCGTAATGCAGCGCGGCCAGGGCTTCGTTGTGCCGACGGGTGGACACAAAATAGGTCGGGTCAGGCGTCAGATCGAACGGATTGCGGGCGAGCTTGAAAAAGGCTTTGTACATTGCACCCTAACCATGGATGAAGCTGACAGCGGAACCCACGAGGATGATGACAACAACGGTTGCCGTCATTGCCCATCCCAGGATCGTCTTCCGGCGCGCCTTCTGTTCGTCCGTTGGGTTGATCACCTGCGGAACTTCGCAGATGACGGCGACGGGC
>PMAD01000315.1 GCA_003152415.1 Acidobacterium sp. | reverse complement strand
ACGAGGATGGTGGTTCCGAAAAAGCTGGTGGCCTTTTCCGGCGCGGCATTGAGAAAGAGATACGCAGCATCGGAGGGCTTTTCGCCGATGGTGCGCGATTTCGAGTTGCGGGCAACGCCGATGATCGTGTACGTGGCCTTATCCTGGCGAAGGGTGCGACCGATGGGGTCCTGGCCGGGAAACAGATGCGCGGCCATGGTTTGGTTAATGATGGCGGCAGGCTGGCCGCCGAGGTTTGAGGTAACGTCCTGCGGGGTGAAGTCGCGTCCGCGCACGAGGGGGATGCCCATGGTCTGAAAATATCCGGCGCCGATGGTGTTGACGAGGGCGATGACGTTCTGTGCGGGGCGGCCCTTTGCGGGGTCCACGCCGAACTTGTTCTCGGCGGCGCCGATGCTGAGCGGCACGATGCCGACAAAGCTGACGGAGCGGACACCGGGGAGCGCCGACACCCGGTCGCGCAGCTGGGTGAGGAACTGCGCGGTCTTGTCGTGCGAGTAGTTCTGGATTTTGGGATCGACGGACATGATGAGGAGGTTGGCGGGCTTGAACCCGATGTCGATGGAGGAGGCATTGCCGAGGCTGCGAAGAAACAGTCCGGCGGTGGTGAGCAGCACGAGAGAGAGCGAGACCTGCACGACGACGAGGGTATTGCGCATGCGGGAACGGCTGGCGCGTCCGAATCCAGCGGGGCCATCTTTGAGAGAGCCGACGAGGTCAGGGCGCGAAGCACGCAGAGCGGGAACGAGTCCAAACACGAGAGCCGTGATTACGGATAAGCCGAGGGTGAACAGGGCGACGCGCCAATCGACGTTGAAGTCGAAGGCAATGGGGAACGGCAAGGGGAGCTTGAAACTGGAGATGGCGCGGGCGGCCACAGCAGCCAGCAGAAATCCGACAGCGGCGCCTGCGAGCGCGAGAAAAAAGCTTTCGATCAGCAGCTGGCGCACGAGCTGACGACGCCCAGCGCCGATGGCGAGGCGAATGGCGATTTCCTTTTGCCGCCCGGTGGCGCGGGCCAGCAGGAGGTTGGCCACATTGGCGCAGGCGACCAGCAGCACCAGGCCGACGACGATCATGAGGACGGCCATGAGNNCTTCTCGTGGGTCTTGTCATCTTTGTGAAAGGCGTCATCGAGACGCTTCTTGACGACGTTGACGAGGAGGGCAGCCCTTGCGCGGGTGACTCCTGGTTTGAGCCTCGCGTCGAGCATGAGCCATTGATTATCCCGCTTGTCGATGGCGCTGCCGTCCGCGGTCAGATCCGGCATGATTTCTTCGGAGACAGCGAGGGGGACCCAAAACTCGGATACGATGCCGCGATCGACGCCGTAAAAGCCCGGCGGCGCGACTCCCACCACGGTGTAGTGCTGCCCGTTGAGCGCGACATCGCGGTTGAGAATGCTGGGGTCGGCGCCGAAGCGCCGCCGCCACAGACCGCTGCTGAGCACGACCACGTGACCGCGAGCGGCAGTGTCATCTTCAGGAAGAATGGAACGGCCCAGCGTCATGGGCACATCGAGAGTGGGGAAAAAATTGCCGCTGACGGACTGGCCCCAGACGCGCTCGGGCTCTCCCTTGCCGCCGATGCTGGCGGGAATGAGAGGAAAGTGTGCGGCTACGCCGTCCGCGAAGATGGCGCTGGTCTGATCGCGATAGTCGAGGTAGTCGGGATATGAGAAGGATTCGCCTTCCGAGAACATGACCATGCGGCCGGGATCCCGCACGGGCAGGACACCCCACAGCAGCCCATTGGCCACGCTGAAGACCGTGGCATTGGCCGCAAACGCCAGGGCGATAGAGAGGATCACGACGAAGGAAAAGCCAGGAGCCCGGAGCAGAGTTCGAATGGTGTAGCGAATATCCTGGACCAGGTTCTCCATGAGCGGCAGCCTCGGGTAGAAGAGATGTTGTCGAGGAGACTACGCAGGGGATGGGGGGAAAGTTCGGGGGCGGGTCCCGGCTTGATGGTGCAATCGGGAAACCGGGTCGTCTGCTCAGTCCAACCCGACGCGGTGGATCAGATCCTGGAATCGGGGATCGCTGCGGAGAAAGTCATAGGCGGGCTCAACCTTGAGCGCCGTCATGGTGTTGGACCGCTGCGCGTAGGCTTTGTTGAGCCATTGAAGGGTCTGTTCCTTGTCGCCCATTCCCGCATACGCCCAGGCCATGGCGGCGGGATTCACGGGTTGCTGCCGGTTCGATCGCTCCAGTTCATCGAGCGCGTGCTTTGCTTCCGCGGCGTGGCCGGAGCGGCCCAAAGTATACGCGAGGGACGACCAGTACACGGACATGCCAAACAGCGTCCTGCATTTTTCTATGTCGCCCAGAGCTTCGGCGAACCGACCCTCTTCTACATAGACCTCCCTCACCTGGTGGGCGCGGTTGAAGGTCGGGTCCATCTCCAGCACCGCGTTCAGCTTGGTTTCGGCGCGGCCATATTGGCGCGAGTAGTAGAAAATCATTCCGTCGTCAGCGGCAATGATCAGCGACAGCGGGTCGAGTTCGCGGGCGCGCTCGCTGGCGCGAGAGGCCTCATCGAAGCGTCCTAACCACGTGAGATATTCCGCGTACCACTGGTAGGCGGTGGCGTAGTTAGGATTCAACTCGATCGCCCGGCGGTATTCCTTTCCCGCCGCCGGCCAATCCCAGTCATAGTTTTCGGTAATTAGAGCGAGAGAGGTGTGCGCTTCCGCGAGTCCTTCATCCAGCTGAAGGGCTTTGGTCGCGGCCGCGCGAGCCTTTTGCACGGGTTCAGCGGGCGGGACGCCGCTGAAGGCGGCCAACAGCACGTAGCAATCGGCCAAACCCGCATAAGCGCGGGCATAGCCGGGATCTTTGGCAATCGCCTGCTGGAAATAATCGATCGCCTGTTGGAAACCGGCCGCGGTCCTTTTGTTCCAGAAGTAGCGGCCCCTCAAATACAGATCGTAAGCCTCATACGAGGTGAACGATTGCCGCGGCGGCTCCGCGACCAGGGCGAACGTGTCTCGACCGAGAGCGAGCTGAATTTCCCCGGCAATTTGCTGTGCGATCTCGCTTTGCAGCGCCAGCGTGCTCTTCAATTCGCGGTCGTAGCGCCGCGACCAGAGGTGGCTCTGGTCTTTCATCTGGATCAGCTGGGCGGTGATCCGCACTTTGTCCGCGTCGCGCCGAACGCTGCCCTCCANNTCCAGAACATACTGCACGCCCAGTTCCCTGCCGATCTGGTCCAGGGGCGTCTTGCCGTTTTTGTAGTGCATGACCGAGGTGCGCGCAATCACCCCCAGATGCTGGGGATCGAGGTTCCCCAGCTGCGCGATCATCTCTTCGGTCATGCCGTCGCTGAAGTACTCCTGGCTCGGATCCCCGGTTAAGTTCTCGAAGGGGAGAACCGCCAGCATCACCCGTTCGGGCGGGGCCTGCGGCCGAGCTTGTTGTTGCCGATGCCACACCAGCGCGGCGATCAGGGCGATCAGCACCAGCCCGGGCGCAAGCAGCCACAGCCAGCGAAGCCTTCCCGCTGCCGGCCGTCCCGCAGGAGCGGCCGCGAGTTGTTCCGGATTCGCCGGCAATTCGTCCGCAGCCATCGCCCCCGGCGCAGCTTCGCCATCGCTGACCTGGCGAACTTCCGCGACCAGGCGATACCCCTTACCCGGGATAGTGATGATGGTGCCGTTGTCCTGGGCTGTTTCCCCCAGGGCTTTACGCAGCAGGAAGATGTTCTGGGTGAGGTTCGATTCCTCGACGTAAGAGTCGGGCCATACCGCCAGCATCAGCTCTTCTTTTGAGACCGTCTCCCCGCTGCGCGCCAACAGCACCAACAGGATTTCAGCCGCCTTCGGGGGCAGCGGAACGGGGCTGCCGTGGCGCCAGAGTTGCAACTTCTGCTGGTCCACCTTGTAGGGGCCGAACTCGTAGAGCCTGTTGATCCCATGAGCCATAGGGCTCTCGTTGCGAAGAATTGAGAAATCCTGAGCGGGCGCCTGAGGACGTTTGAGCGCCCTGGACGGCAATGTATCCAGCGTTGGTGAGATCGCGGGGAAGGCGAAACGTAGGATAGCACGCTTCCGGCGCCCCAGAGCCGGATTCCAGGCACCGTAATTGCCGCGAACCCCGATCCGTTTTCCCCCGGATGGAACCGAACCCGCAGGAGGATTTCCGATGAAGGACTGCCTTGCCGTTTTGCTGCTGACCGTCGCCAGCCGGAAATCCGGCGATGACTCCGGCGCTCGCTCCCGAGCGAACGCTCAACCGCCAGCGCATTCCCGGGGCGCAGCCGCCTTGATCCCAGGGATCACGCCAGGGCGCATTGAGCTGCGTACGGTCTATCCCATCTCCCTGTTTGTATCTGGCACGGAAAGCGCAATCCCGGCGGGCGGATAGCCGGACACCTCGCACTCCGGGGAGCGAGCACAGGGGCGGATTCCCGGCGGAACGGCGGAACCTGATTTCGATCTCTATGGCATAGCTATCAAATCATTCTGGAGAGAAGAAACATCATGAAGAACCTTTGCAGGCTGTTGATTTTGATTTTCTGCGCGGGGCTGACTGCCTTCGGGCAGGCAGTGCCATCGCAAGTCGCCAACGTACAGCTGGGCAGTGCTCTTGGCAATCGCGGGGGATCGGGCATTCAGGTGAATTACGCCGTCACCGGAGCGGTGAACCATGGCTTCAATGGATATATTCAGTTCAACCTGGGGGTCTTTCCCACGCTGACGCCGGCGCAGATTCAGAAGGCGACGCTGGTTCTTTATCTGGAGAGCGGCGGTACTCCCGGCACGGTTGCGCTGTGTGAGGCGGCAGCGGCGTGGTCAGCCACGACCATCACCGGAACGCACGTGCCCTCCTGCGTAGCGGGCACCACGAGCAACATTACCTTGACCACGGCACAACTGGCCAATGGCGCGTTCATTTCCGTCGACGTTACGGCGATCACGCAGAGTTGGTACAGCGGCGTCGCCAACAATGGGTTGATACTGAGCGGCGCAACGCTGGGGACCAACGTGCAGTTCGATACCGTGTCCAACGTGCTCGGTTATGCGGTGGGCGATGCACCGATGCTGGACCTGGTGCTGCAGAGCCAGGGGCCGCAGGGGATTCAGGGTGTGCAAGGGCCAGTCGGACCGATAGGGCCACTGGGGCCGATGGGCCCAATGGGACCGATGGGGCCACTGGGTCCAGTCGGACCGGTGGGACCGATAGGACCGCTGGGGCCAACGGGACCCATAGGGCCGCAGGGACCGACAGGGGCAACGGGGCCCGCCGGCGCCAGCTCAATCTATTACAACCAGGTCAACTCCATCGGGGGCAACCCAACCCTCGACGTCGAGGTCGATGGTCTTTACTACCTCCCAGCCGGGACCTACATGATCTGGTCCCCCACCGAGGTCACCGGAGACAACGACCAGTCCGCCGGCTGCTATTGGTGGATCAATGAACAGGACCCCAGCAACATTGCCTTCCAGTTTCCCTTCGGAGGAGCGACGGCAAGCTTCAGCGCCGGCAATTCCAGCACGGGATGGATGAATATGATGGGGGTTGTGACCCTGCCTCTCCCCGGTTACAACGAGGTCGTCACCCATTGCGGCTACATAATCGGGACTGGGCTACATTTCATCGGCCAAATGTATGCCTTGCCGATTGCAAACCCGGTCGCGGACTAGCGGGCCGTGGAAGCGAAGGGGCATGCGGAAAATCCGTGTGCCCCTTCGCAGTCTCTCGATGCAGCAACGCTGGAAACGGCTCGGCCAGACTGCGCGGTGGGGCGCGGGTGGACGAGCAGGCGTGAGCGAAAGGAAAACGCCGGAGCTTTGGGGCTCCGGCGTCTTCTTGCTGCTGCGTGATTTGAGTGACGCGTTAGACCAGCGCGGGGACGTTGACCTTGTCGTGCCAGGAGTGCGCAGCCTTGAGGGCCTTGTTGACGTTCTCGATGTTCTCGACGCCGGTGGTGCTGAGCCATGCTTCGAAAGCCTTCGCGCCCTGTTTGGCGTAGATGGCGATGCCGTCTTTCCAGGTGGCGCGTCCGCAGAGAACGCCGTTATAACTGACGCCGGATTCATTGGCGAGCTCGAGAGTCTCGATGAAGACCGGGTTGGAGACGCCGGCGGAGAGAAAGATGAAAGGCTTGTGCGTGGAAGAGGCCGCGAGGCGGAAATGCTCGAGGGCTTCCTTGCGGGTGTAGGCCTGCTCGCCCTTGAAGGAGTGGGTGCCGGCGACGAACTCCATCTGAATGGGGACTTCGACTTTGAGCACGTCGACCTGGTAGCGCTCCTTGCCGAACTCCTCCATGGAGCCGGTGACGATGTCGGGCTTGCGCTTGGCGTAGGCGACGCTCTTCTCGTCTTCGCCGTGGACGGCGTAACCGACGAGCTCGAGGAAGAAGGGGATGTCGTGGGCGACGCATTCGTCGCCGATGCGCTCTGTCCAGGCGTGCTTGTGGTCGTTGATGGCGGACTTCTCGTAGGGCGTGTAATAGAGGAGGACCTTGATGCAGTCAGCGCCGGCTTCTTTCAGGCGGCGGACGCTCCACAGATCGAGCAGATCGGGCAGGCGGCCAGGCAGCGCGGCGTCGTAGCCGGTTTTTTCATACGCCAGCAGCAGGCCTTTGCCGTTGCGGC
>PMAD01000011.1 GCA_003152415.1 Acidobacterium sp. | reverse complement strand
GATTCCACAAGCTGGCGCGGGATTACGCGCAGAAGCGGAAGCTCGAGGGCACGCAGGAGATGAACCGGCTGTACGTGATCGAGAGCGTGACCACGACGACGGGGTTCAAGGCGGAGCATCGGCTGGCGGTGAAGCCGAGCGAGGTGGCGGCGTGTGCGGAGGCGCTGGCAGGGGCGGTTGGCACGGGCAGCGCGGGCGGATATAGCTGGACCGATCATCAGGCGAAGTATTTGCAGGGCGTGGCTGCCGATCTGAAGGCGAGCGCCGGCAAGTGCGTGGTGATTCCCGGAGAATTTGCGACGCCGGAAGTTCATCTGGCAGCATTTGCCATCAACCAGGCGCTTGGCAATGTGGGGAAGACGGTGGTGTACACCGATCCGGTGAACCCGATGCCGTCGTTGCAGAACGCCGATTTGCAGTCGCTGGTGAGCGACATGAACGCCGGCAAGGTGGACTGGCTGGTGATTCTGAATTCGAACCCGTTGTACGCAACGCCGGCGGATGTGGATTTCGAGAGCGCATTCAACAAGGTGGGGACGGTGGTGCATCTCGGGTCGCACGTGGACGAGACGGGGGAGATTGCGCACTGGCACATCAATAATGCGCACTACCTCGAGATGTGGTCGGATGCGCGGGCGTACGACGGCACGGTGAGCATCGTGCAGCCGATGATCGATCCGATGTACGGCGGGCACAACGCGCACGAGATTGTGCAGTCGCTGCTGGATGAGCCGGATGTTTCGGCTTACGACGCGGTGCGCGGGACGTGGATGGCGAATGGCGGGCCGCTGGCGAAGGGCGACCCGGAGTTCAACTGGCGCAAGGCGCTGCACGATGGGTGGATCGACGGGACGGCGTTTGCTGGGAAAACCGTGACGGCGAAGGCTGGAGCGGGTGCGGCGAGCGCGGCGGGGACGAGCGGGGCTGGGGGCGGCGATGCACTCGAAGTGGCGTTCCGGCCGGACAGCAACGTGTATGACGGGCGCTACGCGAACGTGGGCTGGATGCAGGAGATACCGCGGCCGGTGACGAACCTCTCGTGGGACAACGCGGCGCAGATGAGCTACGCAACGCTGGAGAAGTTCGGGCTGGCGGAGAACGACGCGGTTGAGATCACGGTGGGCGGGAAAAGGGTCATCGCCGGAGCGCTGGCGGTTCCCGGGCAGACGGACGGCGTCGTGGTGGTCACTCTGGGCCAGGGTCGCAGGAGCGGGCGCGTGGCGGGTGGGGTTGGGTACAACGCGTATCTGATCCAGCAGTCGGGCGCGCCGTGGGCGCAGGCGGGGGCAAGCCTCAGGAAGACGGGCGACATTTACGACATCTGCGTAACGAAGAGTCACCACATCGATCAGCGATCGGTGAAGGCGGGCGGCGACGGGAGCGGGACGCACTCGATCGAGGGAAATGAGTCGCTGGATCGCGGGATTATTCGCTACGCGACGCTCGAGGAGTTCAAGAGCAATCCGGAGTTTGCGCACGAGGGCGAGGGGCGCGACGTGCCGGAGCCGGACGAGACGATGTTCCCGGCGTATCGATACGACAAGAACGCGTGGGGGATGTCGATCGACCTGAATTCGTGCGTGGGCTGTAACGCGTGCGTGGCCGCGTGCTATGCGGAGAACAATATTCCGGTGGTGGGACGGCAGCAGGTGAAGATCGGCCGCATGATGCAGTGGATCCGCATCGATACATACTTCGAAGGCGATCTGGCCGCGCCGCGGGCGCACTTCCAGCCGATGACCTGCCACCACTGCGAGAACGCACCGTGCGAGCAGGTGTGTCCGGTGGGCGCGACGGTGCATACGCCGGAGGGCCTGAACATGATGATCTACAACCGCTGCGTGGGGACGCGCTACTGCTCGAACAACTGTCCTTATAAGGTGCGGCGGTTCAATTTCCTTCTCTACTCCGATTACGAGACGGAGAGCCTGAAGCTGATGCGGAATCCGGATGTCAGCGTGCGCAGCCGGGGCGTGATGGAAAAGTGCAGCTACTGCGTGCAGCGCATCGAGGCGGTGAAGATCGAGGCGGACAAGCAGAATCGCGACATTCGCGATGGAGAGATTCGGACGGCGTGCCAGCAGTCCTGCCCGACGGACGCGATCATCTTCGGAAACATCAACGATAAGGACAGCCGGGTAGCGAAGATCAAGACGCAGGAGCGGACGTACGGAGTGCTGGCGGACATCAACACACGGCCGCGCACAACGTATGTGGCGGGCGTGCTGAACATTAATGAAGAGTTGGCGAAGGCGCTGGGGGAATACACGAGTTAGCTGGGAGCCGGGAGCCGGGAGCTGGGAGCTGGGAGCGAACAGGCAGCAGGCAGTAGGAAGCCTCAAGAGGGCGAAAAGAAACGATGGCGACGAAAGACGCACCCGTCAACAATCCGATGGTGGATCCGGTCACGGGAGAGTACCGGGTTATCGCGCCGGGACACACGTTCAAGTCAGTGACCGAGGAGGTTTCCCGGATCGTGCTGACGAGCCACACGCCGCTGGGGTGGTGGTTCGGGTTTCTGGTTGCGGGCGGCATTGTCGGGGTCTTAATGACTGCCGTGACGTGGCTGTTCCTGAAGGGGGTGGGCATCTGGGCCATCACGATCCCGGTGGCGTGGGGCTTCGCGATCATTAATTTTGTGTGGTGGATCGGCATCGGCCACGCCGGCACGCTGATCTCCGCGATTCTTCTATTGTTCAAGCAGAGCTGGCGCAACTCCATCAGCCGTTTCGCTGAGGCCATGACCATCTTTGCCG
>PMAD01000052.1 GCA_003152415.1 Acidobacterium sp. | reverse complement strand
CGCTCGGTGCGTCCCATCCGCGGATTGAGTATCGTGTCGCCGGTCTTCAGCGAACCCGAGTACAGCCGGATGAACCCCAGCTTGCCGTAGGGATCGTTGATCAGCTTGAACGCCAGCGCCGAAAACGGCTCCTCGTCCTTCGCCTCGCGCTTCAGCACCACCCCCGGATGATGCGGATCGATGCCCTCGATTGGCGGCACGTCCAGCGGGCTGGGCAGGAAATCCACCACCGCGTCCAGCAGCGTCTGCACGCCCTTGTTCTTGAACGCCGAGCCGCACAGCACCGGAAACACCTTCATCTCGATGGTCGCCCGGCGCAGCGCCGCCTTCAGCTCCTCCGCCGTCGGCGTCTCGCCTTCGAGGAACTTGTGCAGCATCTCATCGTCGTTCTCCGCGACCGTCTCGATCAGCTGCATCCGGAATGCTTCCGCCTTCTTCTTCAGCTCCGCCGGCACCGGCTCCTCTGAGTACTCCGCGCCCAGGGTCTCGTCGTGCCACAGGATGGCTTTCATCTCGATCAGGTCGACGACGCCCTTGAACTTGGCCTCGGCGCCGATCGGAATCTGCGTCGCCACCGGCCGCGCGCCCAGCCGCTTGCGGATCGTCTCGATCACGTGTTCGAAGTCCGCGCCCGCCTTGTCCATCTTGTTCACGAAGCAAATGCGCGGAACCTTATACTTGTCGCCCTGCCGCCACACCGTCTCGGTCTGCGGCTGCACGCCCGACACGGAATCGAACAGCGCCACCGCGCCATCCAGCACGCGCAGCGAGCGCTCCACCTCGGCCGTGAAGTCCACGTGCCCCGGCGTATCGATAATATTGATACGGATATCCTTCCAGATGCAGGTCGTTGCCGCCGACGTAATCGTGATGCCGCGCTCCTGCTCCTGTTCCATGTAATCCATCGTCGCGGTGCCTTCATGTACCTCGCCGATACGATGGGTAATCCCCGTGTAATAGAGGATGCGCTCCGTCGTCGTCGTCTTCCCGGCGTCGATATGCGCCATGATTCCGATGTTCCGGCAACGATTTAGCGGTACCTGTCGAGCCACAATCTTCTCTCTTTGCTTCTTGCGGACTTCATCAGCCCGCGGCTAAACCCTGTGTTGCTCTCTGCGGATCAGGTTTGTTTTTCTAATCCCTAATCCCTAACCTCTGATCCCTGCTCTTGCCTGTCTTTGCTACCCGCTACCGGCTACAGGCTACCGGCTTACTTTCCTGATCACTGATCACAGTTCACTGATCACTGTTCGCTTTTCACCACCTGTAGTGCGCGAACGCCTTGTTCGCTTCCGCCATGCGGTGAACATCTTCCTTCTTCTTCATCGCCGCGCCGCGCCCGTTGGCCGCATCCAGCAGCTCGTTGCTCAGCTTGTCGATCATGCCCTTCTCGCCGCGCGCACGGCCGTAGCTCACCAGCCAGCGAATCGCCAGCGACGTCCGCCGCTCCGGATTCACTTCCACCGGCACCTGATAGTTCGCCCCGCCCACCCGCCGCGTCTTCACCTCGAGCAGCGGCTTGCAGTTCTCCACCGCCTTCTTGAAGAGCGTCAGCGCATCGGTCCCGCCGCCCTTCTGCTCCAGGTTCTTCATGGACGTATAGAAAATCCCCTGGGCAGTCGACTTCTTCCCCTCATACATCATCGAGTTAACGAACTTCGTCACCAGCGTCGAGTTGTACACTGGATCCGCCGCCACTTCCCGCTTCGCGATATGTCCTTTTCTCGGCATGCTCTCTAATCCTTCAATCCCTGTTCGGGTTCACCCGCAAGCCCGGCCCTTGCTGATCACTGATCACTGACAACTGATCACTTTTTGGCGGCCTTGGCCCGCTTCGTCCCATACTTCGACCGGCTCTGGTTCCGCCCCGCCACTCCCACTGAATCCAGCGTCCCGCGCACCACGTGATACCGCACCCCGGGCAAATCCTTGACGCGGCCCCCGCGGATCAGCACNNAGTGCTCCTGCAGGTTGTGCCCGATCCCCGGAATATACGTAGTCACTTCAATCCCGTTGGTCAGTCGCACGCGAGCCACTTTGCGCAGCGCGGAATTCGGCTTCTTCGGCGTCTGCGTATACACCCTCGTGCACACTCCGCGCCGCTGCGGCGATCCCTGCAGCGCCGGTGACGCCGTCTTGTACCGCGGCGCCGTCCGTCCTTTTCTCACCAGCTGATTGAATGTCGGCAAACCAAACTCCTTCTTCCCCAACCGCTGCTCAAACTCACGCGCGCACAAATCAGCTCGCTTCGCGATCCCGAATCGTTCCCGATTCAGCCCACACTCGGGGTCCCCGGCGAGCCCCTTTTGGCTCGATAGGGTGATCACGAAGCCTGATCTGCTTCGCGTCCGCTTCCACTTCCCTGCTCAGACGAGAACCTGCGACGGTGACCGAGCGTGCCTTCAGCCCCGCAATCCTGCAGGGGGCCCACGGAACAGCCGATTCCGTTTCGAGGTTCCGGCCCGCATAGCTCGCCAAGGTGACGAGTGTCGCGAGGCCCGTTGCGATCCAAATGCAAGCGGTCGTGAAAACTTCCACCGGCGCTACTCCCGGCAACTCACGATCCGCACTCCCTGCCCCACCTCTCCACCGCACATCTCACAGGCGCAAAAGTAGGTTACAGACAGCTTTTTCAGAATAGCACAGTTCGCATCGCCGTCAAAACCCACCAGCACGCGGAGTACACGCATATTTTGAGTCTTCGCTCAGACAAATTCTCGTTCCATCGCCATGTAAAGCCGGCTTGACACAATGGCCCTTCCGGGCTATCCTTCAAATGGAAAGCCAGCTTGACATGGAACCCATCGTCCACAACCGCGTCCGCGAACTCCGCACCGCTCGCGACCTCACCCAGGAGCAGCTGGCGGCCTCGGTCGGTGTCTCCCGCCAAAGCATTAATTCCATTGAGCGCGACCGCTATGTCCCCAGCCTCCCCCTGGCTCTTCTGCTGGCGCGCGTCTTCCGCTGCCCCGTCGATCACATCTTCAAGCTCGAGAAACACCCCCTGAAAGAGGACCACTCATGAAGCTCCCACTCCTCGGCGCCACCATCGATGAGCGCTTCCTCCAGCACCGCCTCCGCTCCTCTTCTCTCGGTGGCATTGCCGGCGGTGTCCTCGCCATCGGCCTCTTCGAGTATCACCTCCTGCGCCAGCACAACTACCGATGGGAACTCCTCGCCGTAGGCGCCACCATGGTCGTCGTTAAACTCGCCGCCATGGCCTGGTACCACTTCACCGACTAACCCAGCGCAACCCAAACATATAAGGATAAGGAAACCCAATGTTCCTTCTTCGCTCCAACCGCAAAGCCCGCATCCTCCTCACCGTCGGCCTGCTCTCCTTTGCCCTCTCCGGCGGCTCGTATGCCCTCTCTTTGACCTTTGGCCTCCGCCCCGAACCGCTCCACTTCCTCCGCGGATTCTTCCTCGGTCTCTCCATTGTCTTCATCATCGCCGCCCTGTCATTGATCGCCCAGGATCGCCGCGCCACCAGAACCTGATCGCGAGCCCTCGCGCTCGTCTCTTGCTCGTCTCTCGCCTTTCCCTCACCTTTCACTCGCCTTTCGCGCGCCTTTCGCTCGCCTCTCACCTTTCACTCGTCTCTCGCCTTTCGCGCGCCTTTCGCTCGCCTTTCGCTAAACGCCTCCCGCTAACCGCCTTTCGCTAACCGCTTTTCGCTAATCGCCCCTCGCTAACCGCTTTTCGCTATCCTGTCTTTTATGCTCGACCGCCGCGCGTTCCTCTCCGTCACCGGCCGCTTCGGCCTCGCTTCCACCCTCTTTCCCGGAGCGCTCTACACCCTCGCGACCCAGGCAGACGCCGCAGCCCAGGACGCAACCCCTGGAGAGGAACCCCAGCTCCCCAAAATCACATCCGAGATGATCGACCAGGCCGCCGCCCTCGCCGGCATCGTGATCGCCGACGAATACAAGCACGCCATGCTCGACGGCCTCAACCAGCAGCGCGACAGTTACGACGCCATCCGCAAGCTGCACATCCCCAACAGCGTCGCCCCCGCCTTCGTCTTCGATCCCCTGCCCCCCGGCGCGACCGTCAGCACCGAGCGAGCCAAGCCCATCTACAGCAAAGCGCCGGCAACGCTCACCGCTCCGTCGAACCTCGAAGACCTGGCCTTCGCCTCCGCCATGGAACTGGCCGACCTCATCCACCGCCGCAAGATCAGCTCTACCAATCTCACGAACATGTACCTCGCCCGACTCCGCCGCTACAACCTCGTGCTGCTCTTCGGCATTACCCTCACTGAAGATCGAGCCCACGCCCTGGCGCGCGAAGCCGACGCCGACATTGCGCGTGGCCACTACCGCGGTCCCCTCCACGGNNCTGCCCTGGGGCGCAAAAGATTTGCTGGCGGTCAAGGGCTATCCGACCACATGGGGTGCTGGCGGTTTCGAGCACCAAACCATCGATGAAGACGCGACCGTCGTCAAGCGCCTCGACGCGGCGGGCGCGGTCCTCATCGCCAAGCTCACCCTCGGCGCGCTGGCCATGGGCGACAAATGGTATGGCGGTCGAACCCGCAATCCGTGGAACCTCAAACAGGGTTCGAGCGGTTCCTCGGCTGGACCAGCATCGGCAACTGCGGCCGGTTGCGTCGCGTTCTCCATCGGCTCCGAAACCCTGGGTTCCATCTCCTCGCCATCGACACGCTGCGGCGTCACCGGCCTGCGCCCCACCTTCGGCTTCGTTCCCCGCACCGGCGCCATGGCGCTCAGCTGGACCATGGACAAGCTCGGCCCCATCTGCCGCGCCGTCGAAGACTGCGCTGCCGTGCTCCAGGCCATCTACGGTCCTGATGGCCAGGACCTGTCAGTCCGCGATGCGGCCTTCAACTGGAACGCCGACCTCGACTGGAAATCCCTCCGCATCGGCTACCTCAAGGCCAGCTTCGACCCCGACGTGCCGCCTCCGCAAGCGCTCCACCCAGCGCCCGTGAAATCCGCCACCGAAACGCCAGAGGAACAAAAGCACCGCGAGCAGCGCGAGCGCCAGCAGGCCGCCTATCGCGCCCGCCGCGACTACGACCGCAAGTTCGACCTGGCCGCCCTCGACAAGCTCCATGCGATGGGCGTCAACCTCATCCCCCTCGAACTGCCGAAGCTGCCCTTCGGCGCCATGGTTCCCTTACTCACCGCCGAAGCCGCCGCCGCTTTCGATGAGCTCACCACCACCGGACGCGACAAGCTGCTCACCGAGCAGAGCCCCGACGACTGGCCGAATTCCTTCCGCGTCGCTCGCTTCTATCCCGCCGTCGAATACATCCAGGCGAATCGCGCGCGCTCCCTCGCCATCCAGCAAATGTCCGCGCTCTTCGCGAAGGCCGACGTCATCGTGGCCTCGACCAACAGCCAGCAGCTGGTAGTCACCAACCTCACCGGACATCCCTCCTGCATCGTGCCCAACGGCCTGCGTGGCGACGACGCGCCCACTCCACCCGCCGTCGACACCGGCGACGACGACCAAATAGGCGGTCCCGGCACCCCGGTCAGCATCACGTTTCTCGCCGGACACTATCAGGATGCCAAGCTCTGCGCCTTCGCCCGCGCTTACCAGCAGGCAACAGGCTTCGAGAAGCTGCACCCCAAGCTGCCGTCATGACGAACCAGGGTGCCTAGTTCTGAAATAGAAACAAGCGTCATCAATAGAAACGAAAGTCATCCTGAGCGGAGCGCCGCCGCCGAACCATCCAGCGGTGCGACCAAGTCTCCCGGCGCGAAGTCGAAGGACCCCCCGAAG
>PMAD01000244.1:2741-5541 GCA_003152415.1 Acidobacterium sp. | reverse complement strand
CTTCGAGGTCAGCGCGGTACGGGCCGCCCTGGTAGCGGCTCCAGTATTCGGGCATCTCGACCAGCACAGGTTTTTTGCGGACGGTGGTGGCTTTCTTTTGTGCGTCAGCAAATTCGGCTTGCAGTTCCTTCACCGATGCGGAGACGTCGACGCCGAGCTGCTTCGCGTAGAGCTCGTAGNNTGAGGTCGATGACGACGTCGGTATGGAATTGGTAGCGGTAATCGGCGGCGAGGGTGGCGATGCGCATGACAGCTGCGGGGTCTTCAGCATTGACGTGGAAGATGGGGACGGGGAGGCGCTTGGCCAGGTCGGTGGAGAAGCGCGTGGAGTTTGTCTCCTCGGGCTCGGCGGTGAATCCGATGAGATTGTTGACGACAATGTGAATGCCGCCGCCTACGGAGTAGCCGTCGATGGAGCCGAGGTTCATGGTTTCCGCCCAGATTCCCTGGCCGGCGAAGGCCGCGTCGCCGTGAATCACGATCGGCACGACGCGGGCGACGCCATCGGCGCCGTAGCGATCCTGGCGCGCGCGGGCGCGGCCCATCGCTACCGGATCGACGGCCTCAAGATGGCTCGGGTTCGAGACCAGGTGCAGCGCGACGTTGCTGCCATTGCGGGCGGGGAATTCGCCGGTCGCGCCAATGTGGTACTTGACGTCGCCGCCGCCGAGAATGCTGCGCGGATCGACGTCTTCGAAGCGGGCGAAGATGTCCACCGGCGATTTGCCGAGGATGTTGACCATGACGCTGAGGCGGCCGCGGTGGCTCATGCCCAGGATGGCGCGCTGCGCGTCCAGTTCGGCGGAACGGTTGAAAAGCTCGTCAAGAAAAGGAATGAGGGCGGTGACGCCTTCGAGGGAGAAGCGCTTGGTGCCGAGATAGCGCGACTGGATCACATGCTCAAAGATGTCGGCGCGAGTGAGGAGCTGAAGGATGTGGTTCTGGTCAGGGGCCGGGGCCAGACCTTCGAGACGCTGCGCGATCCAATCCCGACGTTCGCTGGAGGGGATGTGCATGAATTCGGCGCCGATGGTCGCGGAGTAGATGCGGCGGGCCTCGGCGACGAATTCGTTGTCGAGGTCGAGTTCGGGCAGGGGCAGCGGAGAGAGGTATTGACCGAGGGGATCGAGATGGGCCTGGAGATAGCCCCAGCGGCGGAAGGCGTCGAAGGTCTGTTCGCGCAGTTGCGAAGACGTAATGTCGGCGCGGGTATCGAGGGGAATTGGGGTCATCAAGCGTTATTTTACGTGGGGATAAACCCGGGTCTCAAAGTCGAGACCCGGGGCACCCATCGCGCTGTTAGCGGAGGAGCGCGCCCCAGATGGTATCGACGGTGGCGTGGGTGATGGCGGAGGCGCCGACGCGGCGATCCTGCCGCCATGCGCGTCCATAGAAGATGCCCGCCAGGGCCGCAAGCACGACGTAGCGCCAGTTGAAAGACAGCGTGCGCTTATTGAAGTGGGAGAGTCCGAAAAGACAGGCGGTCAGGATCAGTGAGGCGATGCGGCCGATGCGCCGCTCGAGGAGGTTCTGGATCCACCCGCGGAAGAAAACCTCCTCCGGGAGCGCCACGCCGACGAAGGTCGCGATCCAGGCGGGAAGGATCAGCCAGGGATGATCGATGCGGTGGTGCAGATGGAGAAAGCCGAGCGCGAGACCGAGGGGAATGGCCAGAGGGAGGTAGAAGGCGAACTCGCGGAGGCCGATGCGCCAGTCGCGTCCGCGCAGGCGCAGGTCGAATCCAACGCCGGAAAGGCAGCGCACGGCGAGGAAGGCGTAGAGGCCGGCATCGAGCAGCGTGAGCTTGCCGAAGAGAGCAAGCTTGTGCGGCCACGCCGGCTCGAGCCAGCGCAAATCGACTGCCAGGCCAAGCGGGATGAGAACGAAAAAGTCGATCAGGTGGCCGTGCTGGTCGGGGTCGAGCGTTGCCGCCAGCCACTCAAGCGTGGCAATGATGACAGGGGCGAAAAGATAGAACAGCAGCCAGCGGACGGCAAAGTCGTGTAACCCGATGGCGACGACGAGCCAGGGGATCGCCAGCACCGCCGGCAGCGCCAGGCGCAGAGCCGTGGGCAGCGATTGCGCCGCGCGAACGCAGCGCTCGCCCGCGAATGCGAAGGCAAACAGGGGAACGAGCAGGAGCACCAGAGCGATCGCGGGCGGAACGACAGGGAAGGGGAGCGGCACGCCTTTATCGTAAATTGCGAGGAGAATCGGAGCCGCAGCCGGGGGTGCGATCGCGGAGCGACGGACTATAATCGGGCCGAGGTGCGGCGATGCAAAACAGGTGGATGAATCGCTTCCAGACGATCCGGGTGGTGGTGATCGCCGGAGTGCTGGTTCTGATCGGGATCATGTGGCTGATACGCCGGTAAGGCGCGCAGGATCGGCCGGCTCCGCGAATTCCGAAGCAGAGTTGTTGTCCCGAACATGATACCGCCGGTGTTCCGCGGCGATTGACCCGCACCCAGGCGGGTTGTAACGTTAGAGGTTCGTGTTCTACCAGAATCCCGCCTTCATCTGAGGTCCTTGTGTCCGCAACCATAGAGCTGCGCAAAACTCCACTGAACAGCCTGCATCGCCGGCTTGGCGCGAAGATGGTCGACTTCGGCGGTTGGGATATGCCCGTCGAGTATTCCGGCCTGATCGCCGAACACATGACGGTGCGCACGGGCGTTGGCGTCTTCGATGTGAGCCACATGGGCGACATTCAGTTGCGCGGGCCGGGCTCTCTGAAGGCTGTACAACACATTTCGATGAACGATGCGTCGCGGCTGCAAGTGGGCCAGGCGCAGTACTC
>PMAD01000244.1:0-2729 GCA_003152415.1 Acidobacterium sp. | reverse complement strand
CTGGCGATCCAGGGGCCGCGCGCGCAGGAGACGCTGCAGAAGCTGACGAACGCCGACCTGGCGGCGGTGAAGTTTTATTGGTTCACCTGGGGCACGGTGTGCGGCCTGGAGAACACGCTGATCGCGCGGACCGGCTACACGGGCGAGGACGGGTTTGAAATTTATATCCCCTCCGATGAAGCCACGAGCGAGCGTGTGTGGAACGAGGTGACGGCGGCGGGGGAGGAGTTCGGGATTTTGCCGTGCGGACTGGGGGCGCGGAACACGCTGCGGCTGGAAGCGGCGCTCTCGCTGTATGGGCATGAGATTTCGGATTCCATCAATGTGTTTGAAGCCGGGCTCGATCGTTTTTGCAAGCTCGAGAAGGGGCCGTTTCTGGGTTCGGATGCGCTCAGCAAGGTGCAAGCGGCGGGCGGACCGGAACGGAAGCTGGTTGGGCTGGAGGTTGTCGAGCGCGGGATCGCGCGGGATGGATATCGGGTAATGGATTTGAGCGGTAACGCGATCGGGTACGTCACCAGCGGGTCGCCCGCGCCGTTTCTGAAGAAGAACATCGCGCTCGCCTACCTGCCCCGAGCTTTTGTCGAGCCGGGAACTGAAGTCGCTGTTGAGATTCGCAACAATCCGGTGAAGGCGCAGGTGGTGCCGTTGCCGTTCTATAAGAAGCCGAAGAAGACGAGCAGCCAGAGTTAATGCAGCCCGTACAATAAAAGGGAGAATTTCATCGCAATGGCGTACCCCACGAACTACCGCTACACGCGGGAGCACGAATGGATCGAGGCCAGCGGCAAGACGGCCTCGATTGGCATCACCGATCATGCGCAGGATTCGCTGGGCGACATTGTTTTCGTCGAGCTGCCTAAGGTGGGCGACAAGGTGGAGAAGGGCAAGGTCTTCGGCAGCGTCGAGTCGGTGAAGGCTGTGTCGGACCTTTACTCGCCGGCGACGGGAACTGTGATCGCGATCAACGAGGAACTGACCACGGCGCCGGAGAAGATCAACGCCGACGCGCACGCGACGTGGATTATGAAGATCGGGCTGGCGGATCCAGCGGAGATCGATTCGCTTTTGACCGCGCAGGATTACGAGACGTACGTGAAGGAAGAGACGGGGCATTGATTCACAGCGTTCAGTTGTCAGCGCTCAGCGTTCAGCAAAGACCTCCGCGGCCAGCCTAATACTTCTTGATACTCTGAAACTTTCTATGCGCTATCTGCCCAAATCCGATGCTGAACGCGCAGCGATGCTGCGCGAGATCGGCGCGTCATCGATCGACGATCTCTTTGCCATCATTCCTGAGGAATATCGGCTGACGCGCGACCTTGTGATTCCGCGCCAGATGGGCGAATCGGAAATCGTCGATCACTTCAAAACCGCGGCGGCGAAGAACGCCAACGGCTACGCGAGTTTTTTGGGCGCGGGCGTTTACCGGCACTACCGGCCCGTGCTGATCGACGCCATCGTACAGCGCGGCGAGTTTCTCACCTCGTACACGCCCTATCAGGCGGAGATCACGCAGGGGACCCTGCAGGCCATCTTTGAATTCCAGACGATGATCTGCGAGCTGACGGGCATGGATATCGCGAACGCGTCGATGTACGACGGATCGACGGCGGCGCCCGAGGCCGCGATGATGGCGATGCGCGTGACGGGACGCGATGGGGTGGTGGTTGCGCGCACGGTGCACCCGGAGTATCGCGAGGTGATGCGCACCTACGCGCAGCATCGCGAAGCNNCAGACCGCTTGTGTGCTGGTGCAGTCGCCGAATTTCTTTGGGGTGATTGAGGATATTTCGGCGATTGCGGAGATCGCGCACAAGAAGGGTGCGCTGCTGGTGGTTGCAATAGCGGAGGCGGTGTCGCTGGGGATTGTCCGGCCGCCGGTCGAAGCCGATGTCGTCATTATGGAGGCGCAGTCATTTGGCGTCGCGCCCAGTTATGGCGGGCCCTTCTGCGGTGTGATCGCGGCGAAGGAGAAATATGTTCGGCAGATGCCGGGGCGGCTGGTCGGGGAGACGAAGGACAAGCAGGGACGGCGCGGGTTCGTCCTGACGCTGTCGACGCGCGAGCAGCACATCCGGCGCGAAAAGGCGACNNGGGATCAAGGAGCTGGCGCTGCATAATCTGGCGAAGGCGGACTATGCGGCGAAGGCTTTGGGAGCAAGCGGAACTTTGTTGTTTGGGCGATCGCCGCGGTTCAACGAATTTGTTCTGCAGACGGAAGAGGTTCCTGAGGCGCTGAACGCGCGGCTGCTGGAGAACAGGATTATCGGCGGAGTGGCGCTGAAGCGTTGGTATCCGGAGCTGGGCAACGCGAGCTTGTGGTGCGCGACGGAACTGACGACGCGGGAGCAGATCGATCAGGCGGCGTCGGTGCTGGCGCAGGCACCAGCGGGTGCTGCAGTACGGTAACAGGATCAGAGATGGCAGCAGAGACAGAAAAATTCGTGGGCACGACGCGCAAGGTTACAGCGCACCTGACGCAGAACGAGGGGCTGAGCTTCGAGAAGTCGGCGCCGGGGAAGAAGGCGTATCGGCTGGCGGAGCTCGATGTGCCGGCGGTTGATCCCAAAAGCCTGTTGGGCGGGGCTGTGCGTGAGGATGCCGCGGGGCTGCCAGAGCTGAGCGAGATTGAGATTATTCGGCACTTCACGCGGCTTTCGACGTGGAATTACGCCATCGATCTGGGGATGTATCCGCTGGGCAGTTGCACGATGAAGTACAACCCG
>PMAD01000109.1 GCA_003152415.1 Acidobacterium sp. | reverse complement strand
TTGATGTCGCCCATGACCTGGTTGGCCTGGACGCCGCTGGCCAGTTCGCCGACCATGGTCCCGGCAAGAACGGGGTCTTCGCCAGCGTATTCAAAATTGCGGCCGTTGCGGGGATCGCGCGCGAGGTCGACGCCGCCACCGATGGACATGTTGTAGCCCATGTCGCGGAGCTCCCGGCCGAGCACGGAGCCGTACAGGAACAGCGCGTCTTTATCCCACGTGCATGCGGCGCCAAGGACCGAAGGCAGCAGCGTGGCGTAGTGGCTGCCTTGCGCAGCGAGGCGCACGCCGACCGCGGAGTCGGCCTGGTTGATGCCGGGAATCCCGAGGCGCGGCACGCCCTGCACGTAACCTGCGCCGCCGAGCGAGCCCTTCGGAATTTCAGCGTCGGGGCGGAGGCCGTTCCATCCGGTGCCGTGGACGAAATTCATCTTCTCGTCGAACGTCATTTCCTTCATCACGAGGTCGGCGCGCTGATCCGGCGAGAGCGAGCGATTCATCCACGGCCGATTGTCGGGTTTGGGTCCGGGGGCGTTCTGGGCGGGGGCGGACAGCGTTGCGATAAACAACGCGGCAGAGCAACAGCGCAGAAGGCGCTGCGTGGGGAACGACAAGAACTGCATGAGGTCACCTCAAATGAGGGAAATGCTACCGGCCTGGTCAGACCTCCGTCAAGATAAAACGTTTAAGTTAAAGAGTCCAGCCCATTGCAGGCGAAAGGGCTGCCAGCGTCTCGCAGGGCGAGACATCGGGAAAAGGGTCGATCTTCGAGGGCAAGTCAAAGGCGAAGCAGAGGCTCGAAGCCGGGCGAGCTAATTCGCTCCGAAGGCTTTGTGCAGGGTCGTGACCCACTGCACGGCGAGGGTGCTTTGATTGCGGGGAGATTCTTCGGTGTAGTGCTCGATTTCGTAATCGACTTTGATCAGTTGGAAGCGATTGGGCCGGAAGCCGGCCGCTGCCTCGAAACAGCGAACGTCGCCGCCCTCGTTGGCGGCGGTGTAGCCGGGACGAAACGCAAGATACCAGCGCGGCGTCAGCACCTGTTTGAGTTCGAAATAGCCGGCCCACTCGCGGAAATCAGGAATGACGGTATACGGCATGACGAACCGGTCCTCTTCCACCTGAACGCTGGTGTGGCCGTANNGGTAGAAGTAAGGATCCTGCCGGTCCAGATAAGGACCGCGGTAAGCGTCGACGCCGACGCGAAAGCCCTGCCGCATGGTATAGCCGGCGCCGCCGGCCCAGTTGCCGTACTGGTCGTGCGCGAAGAGGCTGCGCGGATTGGCCGGGGAGGAATTCGCGAATTGCAGCCGGCCGTCCCATTTGCCGTGGGTCGCGTCGATCTGCGCACCGGGCAGGCCGGCGGTGGAAACGGGGCTGTAGTAGTAGCCGTATTGCGGCGGCATATCGACCAGCGGGTTGTCGGCATCGTCGTAGCGGAGCAGGAAAGAGCCGAACGATGTAGAGAGCACTCCGGCGCGCAGCAGGAGCGAACCCTTATCGGAGACGCGCGAGTAGTTGAGGCTTGACTGCAGGATGAAACCCTTCGAGCCATAGCCGGTGGAGTCGAAGTCTTCGTAGAAATAAGGACGCGTGACGAACTGGAACGCGCCGGTGACGCCCCAGTTGGAGTTGATCTTCCAGACGGGATACGTAATGGAGCGGAAGCCGGCGGCCAGCGGCGAGCCGGAGCGCGGCGGAGCCGAGAGCACGTTGGAGTCGAGGCCCAGGGCGCTGAGGGATTCGCGAAAATCGACGCCGGAGCTGGCTTCCTGCGCAAAAACAGGCCGTGCAGCGCAGGCCACGAGCGCGAGGCAGCACAGCAGGCAGCGCGCAGCGCTCTTCATTCCACCACTGCCATTTCAGGTTCATCCACCTCAACGCGGTCGTGGGAGGGCGGCGATGGGCGCATCAGTGTCTCCGGAGGCAGGCTGAGGAAGATCGCGACAACCCGGGCGTCGAACTGCCGTCCGGCATTTTCGCCCAGGATCGAAACCGCCCGTTCGTGCGTCATCGCGCGCCGGTAGGAGCGATCAGTGGTCATCGCGTCGTAGGCGTCGACCACATGAATGATGCGCGCGTCGATGGGCGTCTCGGCGCCGGACTGGCCTTTCGGGTAGCCGGAGCCGTCCCAGTTCTCGTGGTGCAACTCCACCGCGCCGAGGTAAGGAGCGAAGCCCTGGACGCCTTCGAGAATGCGCCGGCCGATAACGGGATGCTGCTTGATGAGGATCCATTCTTCTTCGGTCAGGCGGCCCGGTTTCTGCAGCACGCTGTCCGCGATGCCGATTTTGCCGATGTCGTGGAGCAGCGCGCCGACGCGGATGCGCTCCACGTCGTCCGCGCCGAGTTCCATGGCGGAGGCGATGGCGCACGACAGATGGCTGACGCGCCAGCTGTGTCCGGAGGTGTAGCCGTCGCGCGCGTCGAGGGCGCTGGCCAGAGAGCCGACAAATTCCAGGTACGCGGAATGAAGATCCTCGCCAGCGGCGCGCACCGACGCGGCGGCGCGGTTGTAGATTTCGGCCAGCTCGCGAATCTCGAGAATCGAGGAGGGCGGTCCTTTGAATTCCGTGAGCACGCCGGTGCGCACGGCGTGGCGAAGGTTGGAAACCACGGCAGCGATGGGCTCGACGATGGAGCGCGCCGAAGCGATACTGCACAGCAAAGCCACCAGCACGGCAGCGATAGACAGCGTGAGGAAGAGGTTGTGAAGCCTGGCCTGAATGGGCGCCACCGCCTCGTCGACGTTTTCGAGGCTGCGCAGCAGATAGCCGCCGCTCCAGGACTGCATGGGCGCGGAAATCCAGTTCGCGCCCGCGAGGCGCAGATCGCACTCCGACTGTTCACCGCAACCGGCGAGGGTTGCCGTCAGGCTGGTGAGGGGAACGTTCGGCCGGTTCGACGCTATCACGCTTCCGTTATGCATGAGAACGGCCGGGGTGTTGAGCTCCGCAAAGTTGAAGTACTCGCCGACGGAAAGCGATCCGACATTGCCGTCATCCTGATCGATGGCCACCGATGCGACCTGGAAGGTTCGACCGTCGAGCACGAGAAGGCCTTTGCCTGCGCGGTCGAGCCGGGCGGGATCGAGAGGCAGGAGCTGGCTTCCGTTGTGCGCATTCTGCACAGGCTGGCGGACCACACCAGCGAGGGGCGCGCCATCGGGAGCGGAGATGAGCAGAAAGTCGAAGCCCATGTGCTCGCCCAGTTCACGCAACTGATCTTCGACGGTTCTGCGCGCCGCCGCGCTCTTTGGATTTGACAGGAGCAACTCGATGCCAGCTTTGAGCGCGGAGTTTTCCCCAGCAACCTTAAGAAAGCGGCTGTTCTGCAGATCGCCTTTGGCGTGAATGTTGGCGATCGCGACCTGATTCGCCCGCAACGATATCCGTAATCCGTCGCGCACCGTCGATTCCACGAAGCGCTGGATCATCCAGAAACTGCCCGCCAACAGGATGGCGAACGGGACGAAGCAAAGGAGGAAAGTTCGAGTTCGAAAACGGGAGGTCACCGGCTTTTCCCGATGACGGGGTGCTTGTTCATCGGGACTCCTCGTTCGCATCCTCTTCAAGAGGGATGAAGAAATCGGCGACGGCGTCGTGGCCGATTTGAATGGTGATCGACTTACGGAAGAAGCCGGCGTACTTATGCCAGGCGACGACGGTGTACTGGCCCGGCGGAACATCGGGTATGCGGTACTGCCCCGAGCCGTCGGCGCGCGCGTACCAGCGGTTGGGAGTCACGACGATAGTCGCTTCCATGTTGGGATGGAGATGGCAGTAAACATCCACGATGCCCGCCCTGGGGAACGCGACTTTTCGGCTTTGCCCCTGGTCGTAACTGCCCAGATCGAAGCTCTTCGCCTTCGACAGAGAAAAGATGTTATGGAAGATCGGATCCATGTTGGGAAACGAGACGGTCGATCCGGCGGCGATGACGAGCAGATCCGGTGAGAATCGGCGATCCAGCTGGGCGACCTGCGGCACGGGCGCCGCGCTCGCGGGAACGACGCCGGCAGGAGCCGAACCTTCAAGGTAGATCACCACGCGCGAGCGCTCGAAGGCGAGCGGGTCGGTCTGCGTATCTTTGCCCAGCTGCACCGTGGCGCCGCGCTGATAAACAGAGACAGCAGGCGTAACGCTGCGCTTCGTCAGCTTCCTCTTGATCAGGATGGTGCCGGCGATGTTCTCAGCGGACGTCCCGAGAGCCAACGCAGCGAGAGCGAGGAATACAGTTGGGCCTTTGAATCGCATAGACGGAGCCCTTCATGTGGCGATCAATCTCTTTTGCGCTTGCGCCCCGCCGCGGGGTTGGGGTACTGCAGGGTGCTGAGATTCCGCCGTTAGTCTATGGGTGGATCGGGGGTGACGAGAATACCACTATCCGGGGAGCGGCCAACACTTATCCCCGCGGTTAATGCGTTAATTGGCGTGGAGCAACGGCGCTCTGCATCAGATAAGGATGCAATGAGCGACGCGAATCTCCGGCCCTAACAGCTTGTTGGCCGCGTGTTACTGCGGTGACGCGCCGGGATCCATCAGCTTCTCCGCCAGATAGACATACATCTCCGACTGGGTGCGGGCTTGCTGCTTCAGATCCGCGCCCGCGCCGTGGCCCCCCTCGGTAATCTCGTCATAGAGGAAAGGCTCGTGGTACTCCTCCATCTTCGCAGCGAACTTGCGCGCGTGCTGCGGGCCCACACGATCGTCGCGCGTGGTGGTGAAGATGAGCGGCTCCGGGTACTTCACGCCGGGCTTGAGCTGGTTATACGGCGAGATCGAGGCGAGGAAAGCGCGCTCTTCCGGCACGCTGACCGAGCCGTATTCGCCCACCCAGCTGGCGCCCGCGGCAATCTGCTCGAAGCGAAGCATATCGAGGAGTGGAACCTGGATGACGATCGCGTTCCAAAGGTCGGGATGCTGCGTCATCTCCACGCCCATCAGCAGGCCGCCGTTGGATCCGCCCACGATGCCGAGGTGACGCGGCGAAGTGATTTTGCGCGCGATGAGATCTTCGGCGACGGCCGCGAAGTCGTCGTAGATGCGCTGGCGATGCGTCTTGAGCCCGGCTTCGTGCCACGCGGGGCCGAACTCGCCGCCGCCGCGAATGTTGGCCAGAACAAACACGCCGCCCTTTTCGATCCATAGCTTGCCGCGCACGGCCTGGTAACTCGGCGTCGAGGAGATTTCAAATCCGCCGTAAGCGTTCAGCAGCGTCGGGTTCTGCCCGTTGAGCTGCATATCTTTGCGGTGGACGACGAAGTAGGGGACTTTGGTGCCGTCCTTCGAGGTCGCGTAGAACTGCTCAACGGTGTCCTGCGAGCCATCGAACAGCGGCGGCTCGGAGCGCGCGAGCGTCAGTTGTCCGGTGGCCGCGTCGCCCGAGAGGAGCGAGGGTGGAGTCAGGAAGCTTTCCGACCTGAGGAAGAAAGCTTCGCTGGTATCGCTCGCGGTCACGATATTGATGGCGCTGTTCTCCGGTACGTTCAGCGCCTTGCGCGTCCAGCCCGTCTTGCCCACCGGCGTGTAGACGTAAGCCTGGCCGAGAACATGCTTGAGCGTCACGATGACCAGCCGGGAGCGCGTGGTGGCGTAACCGTCGAGGAACTCGTCGGCGGTGGGCGAGAAAACCACCGTGGGATGCAGGTGCGCGGGGTCGCGCATCACATCGGCCAGCCGGACCGCCAGCAGCGAACCCTGGGTAAACCCCGGCACGCCCGGCGTCGGCGTCCAGTCCTGGCGGATATCGATCAACATGCGACCGTCGAGCAGCCCGGCAGGATTCGCTTTTGGGGGAATGGCGAGCTCCTTCAGGCCGCTCGCGGTCTTGATCCACCAACGCGTTTCGAAAAACGAAACGCCACGGGCGAAAAACGTAACCTGGTCACCCTGGGCATCGTGATCCACGGCGCCGAAGGCGCGGATATCGTCGGGTTCGCCGCGGAAAACTTCTTTTGCACTGTCGAGCGGAGTGCCGCGTTTCCATTCCTTGACGACGAACGGATAGCCGGACTTGGTCATGGTGCCGGCGCCCCAGTCACGCTCGATCAGCACCGTGTCCTTGTCTTCCCAGCTGAGGTTCTGCTTGCTGTGGGGCGACACAAAGCCGCCATCGACGAACTTGCCGGATTTCAGGTCGAACTCGCGGGATGTAGATGCGTCTTCGCCGCCCACGGAAAGATCGAACACGCAATACTCGTCGTCAGGATAGAGGCAGGACGCGCCGTGAAAAACCCAGCTCTGGTTTTCCGCCTTGCCGAGCGCATCGATGTCGAGGACGGTTTGCCAGTGCGGATTCGGATTGGCGTAGTCGTCGATCGTGGTCTTGCGCAGCAGGCCACGCACGTTCTTCTCATCGTTCCAGAAGTTGTAAACGTCATTACCGCGCAGGTCGGGCATGGGCAGGCGGTTGGGGTCCGCGGAGACCTTGAGCGCTTCTTCCTGCCACGTGGCGAAGCGCGGATCGGCTTCGAGAATCTTCGCGCTGCGCGCATTTTCCGCCTTCACCCACTCCATGGCGCGCGGGCCGTTTACGTCTTCCAGCCAGATGTATTTGTCTTCAGGATCGGGAGACGGCGATTGCGCGCGGAGAGCGGCGGCTGAGAGGGTAAGGCACACAACGGCAAGAGCGGAGGAGAGCAGGGCACGGCCATTCAGCATCAGGGAAACTCCGGAAAGGATATTGTCTGCCACTGTACAACAGCGATGCGAGAAAGAAGAAGACCCTCCGCTGATGGAGCGTCTTCGGCGACTGCGGCTGTGAACAGCGGAGCTTTCCGCATGATGCGAAGGGCGTACAGGAGATCGTTCATCGCGCGATTCCTTCCAGGGATGAAGAATTCAAATTACAACGAAAAGCCGGCCGGATGCGGCGTATTGTGATGAACGGCGGCACTTGCCGGGTTCAGAGCACACACTGGATTTCGCCCGGACGATAGATAATCCTCGAAGGACAACCACGATGAGGAAAAGCGAACGGCGATGAGCACGGTGCTGGTCACAGGAGGATCGGGGTTTATCGGGAGTCATTGCATCCTCCAATTGCTCGCCGGCGGGCATCAGGTGCGGACCACGGTCCGTTCGCTGTCGCGCGAAGCGGACGTGCGCGCGATGCTGAAGGTGGGCGGCGCGGAGCCGGGCAATCGCCTGTCGTTTGTCGAAGCCGATCTGGAGAAGGATGCTGGATGGGCAGCGGCAGCCAAGAGTTGCGAGTATGTTTTGCACGTCGCGTCGCCGTTTCCGCAGGCTGTGCCCAAGGACGAAAACGAGCTGATCATCCCGGCGCGAGAGGGAACGTTGCGCGTCCTGCGCGCGGCGCGTGATGCGGGCGCGAGGCGCGTGGTGATGACCTCGTCGTTTGCCGCGATCGGCTATGGGCAGAGGCCGCAAACGGCGCCATTCACTGAGATGAACTGGACCAACCCCAGGGCTAAAGGCGTGCAGCCCTACGTCAAGTCGAAGACCCTCGCCGAGCACGAGGCGTGGAACTTTATGGGCCGGGAACGCGGCGGGCTCGAGCTCGCCGTCGTCAATCCGGTGGGAGTTTTCGGGCCGGTGCTGGGCGCGGATTATTCGACCTCGATTCTCGTCGTGCAGCGGATGATGGATGGCGCGATGCCCGGGTGTCCGAAGCTTCACTTCGGCGTGATCGACGTGCGCGACGTCGCCGACCTGCACCTGCGCGCGATGACGCATCCCGCCGCCGTCGGAGAGCGCTTTCTCGCCGTCTCCGGCGATTTCATGTCGATCCAGGACATGGCGAAGGTGCTGAAAAGCCGCATGGGCGTTTGGGCGAAGCGCGTGCCGACCTGGCAGCTCCCGAACTGGCTGGTCCGGCTGGCCGCGCTGCGCGATCCCGCGGTCAAGCAGATCATCCCAGAGCTGGGCAAGCGCAAGAATGCGACCAGCGAACATGCAAGGAAGCTGCTCGGTTGGGAGCCGCGTTCGCGAGAGGATGCCATCGCGGCGACCGCCGAAAGCCTGGTGCGGCTGGGTCTGCTGAAGGACAGCCGGAAAGTGCAGGCGCAAAGTTGAAAGTCATCATCACCGGCGCCACCGGCATGGTTGGCGAAGGCGTCATGCTGGAGTGCCTCGAGAACCCCGCGGTCGACGAGGTGCTCCTCGTCAGCCGCAGGCCGTATGGCGCTTCGTACCCGAAGCTGAAGGAATGTATTGCTCCGGATTTTATGAATCTTAGCGCAGTGGCGGATCAGCTTAGAGGCTACGATGCCTGCTTCTTCTGCGCGGGTGTGAGCTCTGTGCGCAAGAATGAAGCGGAGTACACGCGGCTCACCTACGACCTCACTCTGAATTTTGCCCAGACGCTGGCGAATCTGAATCCGGGGATGGTGTTCGTGTATGTTTCCGGCGCCATGACCGACAGCTCGGAGAAAGGCCGCGTGATGTGGGCGCGCGTGAAGGGTCGAACCGAAAATGCCCTCACGCGCTGCGGGTTTCGCGGCGTCTACAACTTCAGGCCTGGGATGATGCGAGCCATGCGCGGACAGAAAAATCTTCCCGGGCTTTACAAGGCGCTGGGTTGGCTGTTTCCGATCATGCGCGCAGTGACGCCGAACCAGGTGAGCACGCTGCGCGATGTTGGACGGGCGATGATCCGCTGCGTCACGCAAGGCTATCCGAAACCGATTCTGGAGGTTCGCGACATCAACGTGCTGGGCAAGGCCTAACCAATCACGGGCTGGTGCAAACGAAATTGGCGGCATCGTTGGGATCGCCGGTGCCGTTGTACTTCGCCACCTGGGGATATGGGCAGAGCGGCCTGGTCACGACGGCATTCCTGGCGCCGTTTTCCTGCGCGTACTTCGTGGCAACGACGTCCGCTGGCGGCGCGTCTTTCTCGACCCAATCTTCGAGTGCATCGAAGAGCCCGAACTTTGAACCTTTGGCGGTTGGGATCCCAAGCTGTCCGAAGGCGCTTGGGCCTGGACCTTCGGTGCAGTGCTCGACGCCTGGAGCCATGTAAAGTCGGGCGAACGAGTCAACCTTTTCGGCGCCCATCTGCCGCTGCACGCTCTGGTAGTAAGCGACGGTGTTCCAGGGTGAAATGGCAGGGTCATTCCACCCGTGATAGACGATCAGCTTGCCGCCGCGCGCGGCGAAGCGGCTCAGGTCAGGATCAGTGGAATCGAGATCGGCCGCGGTCTTCTGCGTGGATTGCTTCACGGAAGCGTCGAGATCGGCGGTGAGCGGGTTCCATTTGGGATCGCCGGTAACCATGTAGCGGAAGTCATTCTGTGCGTATTGCGCGGCAGCTGAAGCTCCCGGATCGCCGCCGATGACCCAAATGCTCCAGCCTGTTTCATCGCCCATGGTCAGGCCTGGAAATAACGTCGCGCCGTGGCTGTCTTTCGCGCCGGCATAAATGCTCTTGAGCGCGTCGATCTGCGGCTGGGTGAGGCAATCGGTCGATTCTTCGCCGGTGCAGAGAAGCACCTCGGGATCGAATTGGCACTTGCCCGGATCGGCGATGATGCCGTCCTTCACGCCATCGAGAGCATCGCAGGCGGCGAGCGAAGCTTTTTGGATGGCCGGCAGTTTCAGGTCGGAGATGTACGCTCGTGGATCGTTGGTGAGGGCTTGTGTGGCTGCGACTGCCGCGCCCAGCAGGTGCGACCAGTAGTTCGCCGGCGCACCGGCAAGAATGCCATCGTAATCTTCGGGAAAGCGCTGCGCCTCCATCAGCGCCTCGCGGCCGCCATCGGAGCAGGCATCGAAATAGGCTTTCGACTGGGGCTTGCCGTAGTAGGCCAGGATGATCTGCTTCGCAAGCTCGGCGGTGAGATGCACCGCGCGCCACCCGAAATCCTTCACCTTCTCAGGATGGCCAAAGGCCCAGCTGGCATCGCCGGCTTCCGCGCGATGACCGGCGTCGGAACCAGCGACGGCAAAACCGCGGATGAGATAACCGGCCATCTGGCGCACGCCGATGGAACCAGCGAATCCGCCATTGCCTGCGCCGAGAAGGCGGCCGTTCCAATCCTGACTCGGCAGCCAGACTTCGAAGTGGATTGCCGAGTCGCTGGTGGGTCGCAGCACGCCGGCAACGCGACAGAACGCGGGCAAATGCTCGAGCGGCGCGATGCCGGGAATGGCCAGCGTGCCCGACGTTACGGCTTCCGCCACGGTGATGGTGGTGTCCTGCAGCCTGAGGCGTTGCAGCGAGGCGCAGTCCGCAGCATGCAGCAGGACGAAACTTTGCGCTGTGAGTACAGTCGCCAGCACCGCCAGGTTTCGCAGCATCGAGGTCGCAACCCCTTTCGGATTCGGAGACCTTTGTATCAGAAGGAGCCATAGCTTCTCTTTCCCTTCTGAAAGGTCTGCGCTCAACATCGAGTCTCGCATCGAATAAGATGGAAGTATCCCCAATTCCTGAGAGCTGCATGATCTCCGTTAGCAATATCACCATGCGCTACGGCGCTAAAGTTCTGTTCGAAGAAGTCTCGACCACCTTCACGTCTGGCCGCCGCTACGGCTTAACCGGACCGAACGGCTCGGGCAAGACCACGTTCATGAAGATTCTTTCCGCCGACCTCGATCCGCAGAAAGGCAACGTGGTGCGCCCGCGTAAGCTTTCGGTCCTGCGCCAGGACCAGTTCGCCTTTGACGCCTATCGCGTCATCGACACGGTCATCATGGGCAACCGAGGCCTGTGGACGGCGCTGGACGAGCGCGAGCACATTTTTTCCAAGCCCGATCTGACCGATGACGACGGCATGCGGCTGGCGGAACTGGAAAGCATCGTCGGCGAAGAAGACGGCTACACGGCCGAAGCTGACGCCGCTGTCCTTCTTCAGGGGCTCGACATTCCCGACGAGCTCCACGAGCGCAAAATGTCGGAGCTGCAAGGCGGCCAGAAAGTCCGCGTGTTGCTGGCACAGGCGCTGTTCGGCAAACCGCAGGCGCTGCTTCTTGACGAGCCGACGAACTACCTCGATCTCGACTCGATCCACTGGCTGCAGGATTTTCTGACCCGCTTCGAAGGCACCTTGATCACCATTTCCCACGATCGCCATTTCCTGAACAGCGTCTGCACGCACATCGCCGACATCGACTACCAGACGATCATCACCTACACAGGCGGCTACGACGACATGGTGCTGGCCAAGACGCAGATTCGCTCGCGGCTTGAATCGGAAAATGCGCAGCGCGATAAGAAAATCGCGCAGCTGAACGAATTCATCGCGCGCTTTTCTGCCGGAACGCGCTCGTCGCAGGTGACCAGCCGCAAGAAGGAAGTGGAACGATTACAAACCACCGAGCTGGCGCGCTCGAATATCGCGCGCCCTTACATCCGCTTCGATCAGAACCGTCCTTCCGGCAAATACGTGCTCGAAATCGAAGGCCTGCGCAAGACGTATGGCGACCTCACCGTCGTCGATGGCTTCAGCGCCGGCATCATGCGCGGCGAAAAGATTGGCTTGATGGGCCGCAACGCGCAGGGCAAGACGACCATGCTGAAGTCGCTGCTGGCCAACCAGCGCGACTACGCCGAAAAAGGCTTCGTGCTCGACGCCGGCCGCGCGAAATGGGGCCACGAAGTTCAGATCGGCTACTTCCCGCAGGACAACACCGGCGTCATCGAACCCGGCACGACGGTTCTGGACTGGCTGCGCCAGTTCGACGCGAAAGCCACCACCGAAGACATTCGCGGCATTCTTGGCCAGATGCTTTTCCGCGGCGAAGAAGGGCTCAAGCCGACTGAGGCGCTTTCCGGTGGCGAAGCGGCGCGGCTGCTTTTCTGCAAGCTCATGCTGCAGAAACCCAACCTGCTGATTCTCGACGAGCCGACCAACCACCTTGACCTCGAAGCTATTAACGCGCTCAACATCGCGCTGCAGCGCTACGAAGGCACGGTACTGCTGGTGACGCACGACCACGACCTGATCGACGAAGTCGCGACGCGGATCTGGCACTTCGAACATGGCGCTGTCGAGGACTTCAAAGGTCCTTACGAGGAATATCAGCAGGCGACAGCTGCGACGCGGTCATGACGTGCGCTACTGCCTGACCCCCTACCCCCCGATTTTGCGCATGTGTGGCAAAGACGGGACTTGCGGAGTCGTTGTTTCGCAAGTGCTTGAAAACAGGTTACTTCGGCAAGGGCCTGTCGCGATGTAATCGAGGAATATAGCAGCGACGGCTGCGACGCGGTTATGACGTGCGTTGCTGCCTGCCCCCTCTCCCTTGGTTTTTGCGCATGTGTGGTAAAGAAGGGACTTGCGCGTGAGCGTTCGCGCAAGTATTTGAAAACAGGTTACTTCGGCGAGGGCCTGTTGCTATGTAATACGAAATGCGAGGCTTCGCTGGGCCGGGACCGATGTTCCGGGCTGGCGCGGACCTGCGGGTTCGAGTCCGACGAAAAAGCTGGTGATCTCAAAGAGCAATGGGTGCGCGGCCTGGGCCGCAAAAGAAAAAAGCTCTGTTCGCGGATGCGGACAGAGCTTTCCTCACTTCCAGAATGGGGTTTTGCGCGGCGCATGACAAGAAGAATCGACGGTCCGCCGACACCGAAGTACCGTTTACGCTTTCGTCAGCGTGTTGATGTCGCGGATCTCCAGGTAGTGTTTCGGATAGCCCTGCGTCGCGAATCGGATCAGATCATCGCCTGCGGTCTGTCGAGCCGGGTTCTGCGGTCTCGATGGGCTCGCCGAAGCAGAGGCGATTGCCTTCGGGATCGACGAGGTCGAAATCCTTCATGCGGTAATCCGTCACTTCGGGCGGGCGATTGGGCGTGACGTTGCGGGAGAGAAACTCCGCGTAGAGCTGATCGACTCCGTCGAGCATGAGATAAGCGCCGACGGGGCCAAAGTTCGCGTCGCGAACGGCGATGCCGAGGCGCACCTCATCGCGGCGGATGACGCCGTGGGTGACGGGATCTCCATAAAGCATGCGAATCTCGAAGCCCAGGGAGTCGCGGTACCATTCGGCGAGCTTGCGGATATCGGTGGCGCGCAGCGTGGGGTGAACGGCCCAGAGACGGATGGCACTCATCGGAATTCCTTCGGGAGAACGCGGGAACAGTGCTGCTGGTGCGAGCGGTTTCAGGAAACCATGCGCGAGAACATGAGGATCGTACCAAACTTCGTTTTGAGTTTTTCCTCTTGGTGACGAGAGGCGTGGGTGGCCTCGAACGCGAAGGGTCCGATATACTTTGCGTTCGCGATGAAGATTCTGGTTTGCATCAAGCAGGTTCCGCAGAAGGACGCGCCGCTGCGGCTGAACGAGTCGGGAACGTGGATTCGCGACGACGTCTCGTGGGAGACCAACGAGCCGGATGCCTATGCGCTGGAAGAGGCGCTGCGCCAGAAGGAAAAACACGGCGGGGAAGTCGCGGTGATCACGGCGGGACCGGCGCGATCGCAGCAGGTGCTGCGGGAAGCGCTGGCCAAAGGCGCGGATCGGGCGATTCATCTGGAAGACGACCGGTTTGCGCAGATGGATGCGGCGAACACGGCGCGCGCGCTGGCGGCGGCGATCGAGGGCGAGAGTTTCGATCTGATCGTGACGGGTTTGCAGTCCGACGACTTCGGCGCGGCGCAGACGGGCGTGCTGCTGGCGGAGATTCTGGGGATTCCGCACGCTACCATCATTATCGGGATTGAGAAGACGGATACAGGACTGAAGCTGAAGCGGGAGCTCGAAGCGGGGCATTATCAGCACATCGAAATGACCATGCCGGCCGTGCTGACGATTCAGAGCGGCATCAACAAGCTGCGGTATGCGACGCTGATCGGCATCAAACAGGCGAAGACGAAGCCGATGCGGAAAGTGGCGTGGGCGGAGGTCGAGGGCAAGCTGTCAAAGCACGTGCAGAAAATCGAAAAGCTGTACGTGCCGGGAAGCCAGAAGAAGACGCGGAAGATCGAGGCTCCGGCTGGCGAAGCGGCGAAGCAGATCGTGGAGTATCTCAGGAACGAGGCGCGGGTTTTGTAACGGCAGCCAGTAGCCTGGAGCCGGTAGCGGGTAGCTATAATGGAGCGCAGAAAAGCGGAGGAGACGGACGGACGATGGCGAACATGAACATCCCAGCGGAAGAACGGAACTTGAACCCGGCGCAGGTCGTCCAGCTGGATAAGCGGCGCCAATGGGGACTGGTTTTCCAGGTGCTCTCCGGGCAGTTCGCGTTCTT
>PMAD01000311.1 GCA_003152415.1 Acidobacterium sp. | reverse complement strand
CGAATCGTGACAACGTAGAGCCTGCTTACGCTGGTACTGGCCGGATTGAAAGCTTGTTCCGGCAACGTCTGTACGCCTGTGACAGCGAAACACATCTCGTCGAAACACTCCTCTTCGCCAACCTTGAAAACCTCCTCNNGGAAGCGCGTCTTCTCCACAGGAACGCACTGAGAAGAAGGCCGATCACGGACCCGAGGAACAGAAGGATGAAGACAAGCTCGTAGAGTGTCATGCGGTTTTTCCCTCCGAAACTCGCGTTCGCGCCGGTGGTTGCAGTTCCGTTGTCATCGGCGGCCTCAATCCGTGATCATGTGCAACGCGACAATGGCCAGGATTACCGCGGAGGTCGAGGTGGCCAGCGCGACTACCAGGACGGCGAAGTGACGCCGGATTGCCGCTGAACACTCGAAGGCCGCGGTACGGAGCGCGGGATCGGCGCGCCAGCTTCGTATAAGGCTCACGCAGCCGATGACAAGTACCGCCAGGGGAAATCCAATGAGGAAGAGCCAAAGCCCCAGGTGGGTTCGCGCGGCGTACCAGGCGACGATGCGCTGGGCGGGGTGCGCCGGCTCATACTGCTGCGGCTGCAAGTTGCGGACGAAGAGAGCGGTCATGAAGAGAGCAGCGGGAACGATCAGCACCAGTTCCAGAGTGGCGAGGGCGCGTCGCAGGGTTTTCATGCAGAACTTTATAGCACAAACTACTTTGCACTGCAAAGTTCTGTTGCAAACTTTTTCCATGGCTCAAACATCGATCGGCCCGTCCCCCGGGGGTACCCCCGGCAGAGGGCCTCCCGGATCACAGGCGATGAGGTTCGTATCAGACCCGGCTTCAAGATGCTGCGGAAATAGTCACGCCGTGAGGGGGAGACAAAGCCGCAGGGGCTGAAGCCCACTTCTCTTTGCGAACTTTACGGCACGACCAAGGTCGTGCCCTGACACGGTACGTGGCTGGTGCTGGGGTCGATGCAGCGGTTAGCTGGCCTGGGCGAGGCGGGAAACGCGCAGGCGGTTCACGCGGCGGTCGGTGGAGGCGAGGATTTCGAAGCGCAGGCCGTAGCCTTCGACGACTTCGCCGGATTGTGGAATGCGGCCGGCTGTTTCGCTCACAAGACCACCTACGCTGGTGGCTTCGAGGTGCTCCGGCAATTCGACGCCGCCGAGAATCTCCTCGACGCGCGCGATTTCGAGATTGCCGGGAACCACCCAGGCGCCGCCCGGCTCTTTGATGACCGAGGAGTTGTCCTCGGTTTCGTGCTCGTCGCGGATGGCGCCGACCAGCTCTTCGAGCAGGTCTTCAATCGTGACCAGGCCGGCGACTCCGCCGTACTCGTCGATGACGATGCGCATGTGCTGTTTTTCGCGCTGCATCTCGCGCAGCAGCTCGTTGACCTTCCTGGGCTCGGGAACGAAGGCGGCAGGGCGCTGGATGGCGGCAACGGTCCGGGAGCGCGCATCGGCGTCGGAAATTTGGAGCAGATCGTGAGCGAAGGCGATCCCGGTCACGTTGTCGAGGGTTTCGTTGTAGACGGGCACGCGCGAAAACGGGCGGGCGCGGATCATCTCCAGAAACTGCTCCAGGGTGATAGCGCCGGGAACCGCGAACATGGCCGGCCGCGGGGTCATGACTTCGCGCACGACTTTATCGCCGAACTCGACCGCCGAACGCACCAGTTCGCGATCGCTCTCCTCGATGATGCCTTCTTCCTCGCCGGCCTCGATCAGCGCGTCGACGGCCTCGGCTGCAGCCGAATCTCCATGCGCGCTGGCCGGCCGTTCGGCGAGCGCGGCGATGGACAGCAGAAACTGCACGAACAGCGTGATGGGCAGGATCAGCCACACAAGCAGCTGCAGAAACCAGCGCCAGCGCACGATCCACGCTCCGCGCGTGCGCGCGAAAAAGACGTAGGGCAGCAGGCGATTGAACAGGATGATGACGAGGACGATGCCCAGGACGACCTGGGCAATCTCCGGCCAGGTGGCCCGGTCGCCGACCCGCGCGCGCTCAAAAAGGAGCATGCCGAAGATCAGCGTGAGGCACGCGAGCGAAAGATGCATCAGGATCGCCGCCGAGAGCTGGATGCTGTCGCGGTTCATCCCGAGACGCGGTTCGACTCTCTGTTCCCACAGGTCGATGTTTTCCTGGAACTCACGCGCCAGGAATTTGCCCATCTCCGCGTAGAGCCGGTCGATGTAGGAAACGAGGGTGAGCACGACGAGCAGCAGCGCGATGGAGACGGCCGAGGCGATGCTCATGGCTTGCGGTCCCCTTTTTTCTGGGCTGGTTTCGTGCTGCGCTCGATGAGGCCCTCGGTCAAGCGAAAGCGCCTTCGCAGGGCTGCTTCTCGGCGGGCCATGCGGCCGGTGTCGGTCTCGTGATCGTAGCCGCCGAGGTGGAGCAGGCCGTGGAGGGCCAGGATTTGGAGCTCTGTGGCGAGTGGGTGCTCAAATTCGCCGGCCTGGCGCGCTGCGGTTTCCACGGAAATCGCAATATCGCCGGCGAGCGGACGGTGGCCGTTGAGCGATTCGGGAGCAGGGAAGGACAAGACGTCGGTAGGGCGATTTTTGCGGCGAAACTCGCGGTTGAGGCGGCGGATGTGCTCGTCGCCGGTGAGCAGGACGGAGACGTCTCCATCGAGGCCGGCAGCTATCGCTGCCTCGCTCACAAACGCGGCGAGCGTCCTTTGCCGCAGAGCGCGGCCGAATCTGACTTGTATCGTGGGGTCGATGACGATCATGGTCGAGTGCGGCCGGGCCTGAAGAAGTGACTGGCGCACGAAACACCGCGGGAGGGTGGCTTCCACCCTCCAAGGTTGATGGTACCTCTTATTCGGTTTCCGCTTCGGTTTCCGACTCAAGGGCGGGGGCGGGGCGCAGCTATTGGGGCTGCGAAAACCGGATCTCGTCGTCGTCGTCGCCGATGGCGAGGGGTAGTTCCGGCTGGGTGCGGCCGAATCCCTCGTAGGCGCGAATGATGCGCTGCACCAGCTGGTGGCGAACTACGTCGCCATCCTCAAAGCGTATGAAGCGGATGCCGTCGACGCCCTGAAGAATGTTCATCGCCTCGACCAGGCCGGATTTGCGCGGGTTGGGCAGGTCGATCTGCGTGATGTCGCCGGTGATGACCGCCTTGGCGTTGTTGCCCATGCGGGTGAGGAACATCTTCATCTGCTCGCTGGTGGTGTTCTGCGCCTCGTCCATGATGATGAAGCAGTCGTTGAGGGTGCGGCCGCGCATAAAGGCCAGCGGAGCGACTTCGATCACGTTGCGCTCGAGCATCTTGTCGACGCGCTCGGGCTCCAGCAGGTCGTAGAGGGCGTCGTAGAGCGGGCGCAGATAAGGGTCGACCTTTTCCTGCAGGGTGCCGGGCAGGAAGCCCAGGCGCTCGCCGGCTTCGACGGCGGGGCGCACCAGCACGATGCGGCTGATCTTTTTGGCCAGCAGCGCGGCCGCGGCCATGGCGACCGCGAGGTAGGTTTTGCCAGTGCCCGCCGGGCCGATGCCGAAAACCATGTCGGCCTGCTCGATGGCTTCGACGTAATGGCGCTGGTTGAGCGAGCGCGGCTGGACCATCCGCTTGATGCCGGCGGAGCGCTGCTTGCCGCTCTCGGCCAGGGTGCGCAGCGAGACCGACGGATCGGCCGTGACCAGGCGCAGCATTCCGTTCAGTTCGCCATTTTGCAGCAGAATTCCCTGGCGGCGCAGCGCTTCATAGTCCTGGAAAATGCGTTCGACGCGCACAATGGCGTCCTCGGAGCCCTCGACCATGACGGCATCGGATATCAGATCGATGCGCGCATGGAGGGCGTCCTCCATCAGTCTGAGATTTTCGTCGCGGGTCCCGAACAGGGGCTCAAGATTGGGTGTGATCTCGAGATGTTTTCTCATCAGGCGAGGAAAAGACCTCCGAACGCGGCTCGGCGCACGCCACGCGGGTGAAATTGGATGATGGGATGGATGGCCGGCGTCCGCAACCGATTTCGCTCCACGCTGATTGGATGCTTCAGGCGGGGCGAACGGACCGGGTTGGCAGTCGGCAACAAATGAGTTGAAGTTGGGGCCAGAGTAGCCCGTGAGAATTCCGTAGTCAATGGCAAATTAGTGAATATTTTCCGAATTTGAGCCGAAGTGGTACAGCTCGTTTTGGCTCGTTCCGCCCCTTTAGCGAGCCGCAACGGCCGGTGTTGATTTCGCGGCAAGATGCTCATTCAGCACGTTTAGGAACTTCGCCAGCCACGCGGGATGCGCCGGCCACGCCGGGGCCGTTACCAGGTTGCGATCTACTATCGCGGCAGTCATCTCGACCGGCGCGTAGGCGCCCCCGGCCAGCTCCACTTCCGGAGCGCACGCCGGGTAGGCGCTGACCCTTCTGCCCTTCAGAACTCCGGCGGCGGTCAGGAGCTGAGCGGCGTGGCAAATGGCCGCGATCGGCTTCTGCTCCTTTGCGAAATGCCGGATGATGGCCAGNNGTGAAGTTGTGCCCGCGCTTTTCCGAATAGGTCTGGTCGCCTTCGAAATCGTGAATCGCCGTGCGCACCGACTGGCCTGCCTTCTTTCCTGGGCAAACGGCATCGACCGTGTGTCCGACCATCTGCAGCGCCTGGAACGGCACCATCGTCTCGTAGTCCTCTGTGTAGTCGCCGACAATCATCAGCAGTTTTGCGTGGCTCATGGGTTTCCTCCCCCACATCGTTTCTGACGGAGCATGGTAGCGCGCTGGTTGAGATTTGTCGCTTCCGTCCGCGGAACCCTCTAAGGAGGCCCTGATAAAGCAGTCGAACCCATCCCTCAGAGGCTGCAGCCTACTTCACTTGCGGGGTTTTGCCTCGCCCATTCGACTCGCCAGCTTCGCTGGCCCGCGTAAGGCAGGATCTGAAAGGCGTGCCCCGGTGTTTGCCGCCCGGTTGCCAAAGCGAGGGCGTGCGGAGCAGTGCCGTTTTGGTTCCACAGACAGTACTTAGGAGTTGAAGTTCGGAATTTGGTTATATGGGCAGCGCGCGGTGTGAGCTCAAGCTTCTTGCTATGGGGTGAACCTGGCCGGGGCAGCGGGGGGGCCGCAGGGGCTGAAGCCCACTTCTCTTTGCGAGCTTTACGGCACGACCAAGGTCGTGCCCTGATACAAAACCTGGGTTTTTCCGCGAGTTGTGACACCGCGCCCTTCAAAATATGGACTTCATCAGACAATCCTTCTGACGGGGAATCGCGTATCGTTTCTGCAAGGTTCGAGGGGCGCGATGAGTTCGTCCACGTTGTGGGTTTGGCTGATGTATGGGTGGGGGCTTGGAGAGATCGTGCTGGCCGTGTTTGTGAGGGCCCGCGGCAGCCGGCACAACATTGAGGATCGTGGGACGCAGTTCATCCTGTGGGGTGCCATTTTTGGGTCCATCTTCGCCACTGAGTGGGTTCGCCACCTGCTGCCCGCCAATATCCCGGGTGGGCGATGGCTGAGCGCCGCGGGCGTCGTCCTCATGCTGATCGGACTGGCG